>CAYJLH010000001.1:0-61930 GCA_964370925.1 uncultured Oscillospiraceae bacterium
GGTTATCAAGCACTTCGGCTGAAATTGTAAATCCGTATTTTTGAATGCAACGGTCAATGATGTCACCGAGTTGCTTTTTACCGGCACGGAAGCCGATTTCATAATCAAACATAGTATCGGGATTTGTTCTATCAACATAGCCAAGTTCTTGTGGAATTGGCTCATTAAAGATAATTCTACCGACTGTAGTTTTGACAATTTTCTTATGCTCAACGCCGTCAATTTTCTTAGTTACACGGACATTAATCGGGCTGTGGATGCCGACAACACCGTCGTTATAAGCCATCAAAGCCTCATTTGGTGAGCTAAATGACTTGCCTGTTCCCTGCTCATTACGCTCGAATGTGAGGTAGTAAGCACCGAGGATCATATCCTGTGAAGGAACAGTAACCGGATGTCCGTCTTGTGGGCGTAGAAGGTTGTTTGCTGAAAGCATTAGAATTCTAGCTTCCGCTTGTGCCTCAGCAGACAGTGGAACGTGAACCGCCATCTGGTCACCGTCGAAGTCGGCGTTAAACGCAGTACAAACCAGTGGGTGAAGCTTAATAGCACGACCCTCAACAAGTACAGGTTCGAAAGCCTGAATACCAAGTCTGTGAAGAGTTGGCGCACGGTTTAGCATAACTGGGTGCTCTTTGATGACAACATCAAGGGCGTCCCAAACTTCTGTACGGCTCTTGTCAACCATTTTCTTTGCTGATTTGATGTTGTTAGCAACACCATCTTCAACAAGTTTTTTCATAACGAATGGGCGGAAAAGCTCAATCGCCATTTCTTTTGGAAGTCCGCATTGGAAAATTTTAAGGTCAGGACCAACAACGATAACCGAACGACCTGAATAGTCAACACGTTTACCGAGTAGGTTTTGACGGAAACGACCTTGCTTACCTTTAAGCATGTCGGAAAGTGACTTTAGTGCTCTTGAGTTAGCACCTGTAACCGCTCTACCACGTCTGCCGTTGTCGATAAGTGCGTCAACAGCTTCTTGAAGCATACGCTTTTCATTTCTGACAATAATGTCAGGTGCATGAAGTTGAAGCAGTCTTTTAAGGCGGTTATTTCTGTTAATAACTCTTCTGTAAAGGTCGTTTAGGTCACTTGTTGCAAAACGTCCACCATCGAGCTGAACCATTGGGCGAAGCTCTGGAGGTAGAACAGGAAGTACATCAATAACCATCCAAGTTGGGCTGTTTCCGCTTTGGCGGAAAGCCTCGACGACTTCAAGTCTTTTAATTAGTTTTGCTTTTTTCTGACCAGCTGCATCTTTTAGTTCAGCACGAAGTTGAACGGAAAGTTTTTCGCAGTCGATATCAGCAAGAAGTTGCTTAATAGCCTCAGCACCCATGCCAGCTTTAAAGTCGTCTTCATATTTTTCACGCATGTCGCGGTACTCTTTTTCAGACAAAATTTGGCATTTTGCTAGAGGTGCAAAACCTGGGTCTGTTACTATATAAGAACCGAAATACAGAACTTTTTCAAGAATTCTCGGTGTCAAATCAAGGAGCAAGCCCATACGTGATGGGATGCCCTTGAAGTACCAAATGTGTGACACAGGAGCTGCAAGCTCTATGTGTCCCATGCGCTCACGGCGGACTTTTGAACGTGTAACTTCAACTCCGCAGCGGTCGCAGACCTTGCCTTTATAGCGAATTTTTTTATACTTTCCGCAATGGCATTCCCAGTCTTTAGTTGGTCCAAAAATCTTTTCGCAGAAAAGACCGTCACGCTCTGGTTTTAGTGTACGATAGTTTATAGTTTCGGGTTTTTTAACCTCACCTGATGACCATACCTGTATCATGTCAGGTGAAGCAATACCGATTTTAATAGCGTCAAAGGGCGTATAACTCACGATTATTCCTCCTCAGTGCCAAAATAGTCTGATTCGTCGTCAGATTCGTCCATGTCGTCTGAATACATGTCTTCCTCTTCATCCAACTCAAGCTCTTCTTCATTTACGTCTTCTATTGTAAAGCCGCTTGCTTCTATTTCTGTGTCGTCGGACTCGTATTTACTGCTGTCTTTGAAGTTTTGAACAAAATCGTCCTCTTCCTCTTCACGCAGTTCGATAATTTCGCCATGTTCGTCCAAAACTCTCATATCTAGGCACAAAGATTGAAGTTCCTTGACAAGAACCTTAAACGACTCGGGAACGCCCGGTTGTGGTATATTATGACCTTTAACAATAGCCTCATAAGTGCGAACACGTCCTGTGACATCATCGGACTTAACGGTCAAAATTTCTTGTAGAGTATAAGCTGCGCCGTAAGCTTCAAGCGCCCAAACTTCCATCTCACCAAAGCGCTGACCGCCGAACTGAGCTTTACCACCAAGTGGTTGCTGAGTAACAAGGCTGTATGGGCCTGTTGAACGGGCATGGATTTTATCATCAACAAGATGGTGAAGTTTTAAGAAGTAAACGTAACCAACGGTTACGGGGTTATCGAATGGTCTACCAGTACGTCCGTCATAAAGAACGCTCTTACCGTCAGCGCGCAGTCCAGCCATTTCAAGTGTAGCGCGGATTTCCTCTTCGTTTGCACCGTTAAAAATTGGAGTTGCAACTTTCCAGCCAAGCGCTTGCGCAGCATAGCCGAGGTGAACTTCCAAAACCTGCCCGATGTTCATACGTGAAGGAACGCCAAGCGGGTTCAAAACGATATCAAGCGGAGTACCGTCAGGTAGGTATGGCATGTCTTCTTTTGGCAATATACGTGAAACAACACCCTTATTACCATGGCGACCCGCCATTTTGTCACCGACTGAAATTTTACGTTTTTGAGCGATGTAAACACGAACAACTTGGTTTACACCCGGTGATAGTTCGTCGCCCGCTTCACGAGTAAAGCGTTTAACGTCAACGATAATACCACTTTCACCGTGAGGAACTTTTAGCGAAGTATCACGGACTTCACGTGCTTTTTCACCGAAAATAGCGCGCAGTAGTCTCTCTTCAGCTGTAAGGTCAGTTTCACCTTTTGGTGTAACTTTACCGACCAAGATATCACCGGCACGAATTTCAGCACCGATGCTGATAATTCCACGCTCGTCAAGATATTTAAGAGCATCTTCACCGACACCCGGTATATCTCTTGTGATTTCTTCTGGCCCTAGTTTTGTGTCACGAGCATCACACTCGTATTCCTCAACGTGGATAGATGTGAAAACATCTTCCATGATAAGGCGCTCGTTTAGTAGGATAGCATCTTCGTAGTTATAGCCTTCCCAAGTCATAAATCCGACAAGGATATTTTTACCCATTGAAAGCTCGCCTTGAGCGGTTGAAGGACCGTCGGCGATAACTGTATTGTAAGAAACTCTCTCACCTCTTGAAACGATAGGACGTTGGTTGAGGCAAGTACTTTGGTTAGAACGAGCAAATTTTAATAGAGGATAGCTTTTAACCAAGCCATCATCATATTTAATAGTAACATTAGTTGCGCAGACATGTGTTACAACACCGTCACCCTCGGCAACAGCAACAACACCGGAGTCAACCGCACACTTATGTTCGATACCTGTAGCAACAATCGGTGCTTCGGTAACGAGTAGTGGAACAGCCTGACGTTGCATGTTCGCGCCCATAAGTGCACGGTTAGCATCATCGTTTTCGAGGAATGGAATCATCGCAGTAGCGATAGAAACCATCATACGTGGGCTGATGTCCATTAGGTCAACACGTTCGCGGTCAATTTCGATGATTTCATCTCTATAACGGCAAACGATACGTTTATTGACTAGGCAACCGTTTTCGTCGACAGGCTCTGTCGCCTGAGCAACACTGTGACCGTCCTCGACGTCGGCTGTCATGTAAACGATATCTTCGCTTACAAAACCTGTTTCTTTGTCAATTTTTCTATATGGAGTGACAATAAAGCCATATTCATTAACTCTGGCATAGCTGGAGATATATGAAATAAGACCGATGTTTGGACCTTCAGGAGTCTCGATGGGGCACATACGACCGTAGTGACTGTAGTGAACGTCACGAACTTCGAAGTTTGCACGCTCTCTTGAAAGACCACCTGGTCCAAGAGCGGACATACGTCTTTTGTGCGTAAGCTCTGAAAGTGGGTTTGTCTGATCCATAAACTGGCTCAAGGGGCTTGAACCGAAAAATTCTTTAATCGCCGCAGTTACAGGGCGAATATTGATAAGACTTTGTGGAGTTACTATATCCATATCTTGCAAAGTCATACGTTCTCTGATAACACGCTCCATACGTGAGAAGCCGATGCGGAACTGATTTTGAAGCAGTTCGCCAACACTTCTTACACGGCGGTTTCCGAGGTGGTCGATGTCGTCTTTTTCGCCAACACCAGTAGCTAGGCAGTTTAGGTAGTTAACTGATGCGAAAACGTCATCAACAATAATTGTCTTTGGAATAAGGTCGTCCATATTTTCACGGATAGCCTCTTTAAGAGCATCACCCTCATATTGTTCCAAAAGACTTTTTAGAATGATAAAGCGAACTTTCTCTTTAATTCCAAACTCTTCCATGGGGTCAAAGTCAACGAAGTCTTTGAGGTCAACCATGCCGTTTGAGAAGCAGCGGACATTTTTACCATCGCAGTCGAGGTTAACGACAACAACACCGTGAGCAACAAGTTCTGTAGCTTTATCACGTGTAATTGTTTCGCCTTGTTCCGCTAAAATTTCGCCGGTACGTGGGTCACAAACAGGCTCAGCAAGTCTGTGTCCGATAATACGGGGAATTAGTGAAAGTTTTTTATTGAATTTATATCTACCAACTGTTGAGATATCATAACGGCGGCGATCGAAGAAAAGGCTCTCCAAAAGGCTTTCCGCACTGTCTATAGTTGGGGGGTCGCCGGGACGTAGTTTACGATAAATTTCAAGAAGTGCCTCTTCACGAGTGCGGCAAGTGTCTTTATCAAGAGTTGCGAGCATTCTAAGGTCTTCACCGAAAATATCTCTCATGTGCTCGTCAGTAACCGCACCGATGAATGTATCTGTGCAGCTAAGCCAAGTGTGGGGTTTTTCGGGTCTGTAAACACCCATGGACTTTAGAAGCCATGTAATAGGTAGTTTACGGTTTTTGTCGATACGAACGTAGAAAACATCGTTTGTATCTGTTTCATACTCAAGCCACGCACCGTGGTAAGGAATAGCCGTTGCACTGTAAACTGATGTTTGAGTTTTATCTGTTTTTCTGTCGTAGTAAACACCAGGGCTTCTTACGATTTGAGAAACGATAACACGCTCAGCACCGTTTATAATGAAGGTTCCGCCGTCTGTCATGAGTGGAAAATCACCCATGAAGATTTCTTGTTCTTTGATTTCCTCTGTCTCTTTGTTACGCAAACGAACGGTAACTTTCAGTGGCGCAGCGTAGTTTGCATCTCTCGCTTTGCACTCTTTGACTGAATACTTTGGATTTTCATCCATAGTATAATCTACGAAACTTAGTTCTAGGTTTCCTGTGTAGTCTGTAACTGACGCGACATCTTTGAAAACATCACGTAGTCCTTGATTCAGAAACCACCTGTACGAGTTTTTTTGCACCTCGAGAAGGTTTGGCATTTCATGAATCTCGTCTTTTCGGGCAAAGCTTTTTCGCACCGTTTTACCGAAGCTGACGTCTTTTGGCATGTTCCTTCACTCCTTTAAAGTTCTCGATACGCTCGGGAGCGTTGTATAATAATTCGTGAATAAGGTTGATTTTTTCTGTAAATCTGATACAATAATTCCGTAACGGATTTAGGGGTATAACCCTCTATTCGTCTTGGATAGCAAGCTATTATATCATTACAAATTATAACTTGTCAAGGAAAATTTATATTTTTTCTTAATTTTTGGCGGAATGTATTGAATTACACCGCCAATTTTTCATAAATTGACAAAATTTAGTGATTTTTACATTTGGAGGCAATATTAGTGGACATATTAGCGATTGTCTTATTAGTTATTATCCTTGGTGCAACTTTTTGGCTTATGCGACGTGAAAAGCTACTTGAAACCGAGCGTGACAGAATGATAGCATTTGGTGCTGTTGGCTTAGCGTTTTTAATTCGTGTTTTTATGATGAACCACGAAACCGACGACTACCTGATTTTTTTATCTCAGTGGGTTGAACATTTCAGGCATAACGGTGGCTTTCCCGGCTTGGCTGACGTTGTAGGAAACTACAATCTCCCCTATTTATATTTCCTAGCACTTTTTTCATATCTCCCTATAGACGACTTATATTTAATAAAGATGCTCTCAATTTGCTTCGACGTGATTTTAGCACTGGGTGTTTCGAGAGTTGTCTACCACTACACAAAGCCCAAAGATTTGAGGCTAATCGCTTTTTGTGGCGTTTTGCTTATTCCAACTGTTATGCTCAACGGAGCATATTGGGCGCAGTGTGATAGTATTTTCACAGCGTTTGCGGTTTGGGCATTTTACTATGCTATCCAAAAAAAGGGAAAATTATCTATGACTTTTGCCGCTCTAGCTTTGGCTTTTAAAATTCAAGCGATTTTTTTCCTTCCTATTTATATAGTGTTCTTAATTACAAAACACATCAAACTTAAGGAAATTTTTGCATTTCCTGTAGTTTATATTTTAACACTCATACCGGCTGTTCTTTTCGGTCACCCTTTTTCTGATGCACTTCTCGCCTATTTCAGGCAAGTTGGCGGAGCTGGCTCGAGCCTGAATTATAACAGCGCATCGATTTACGCATTTTTGCCACACAACTATTCCGCGGACTGGCTTTATTATGCAGGACATGCGGGAATCGCCTTGGCACTCGCCTTGATTTATGCTGTTATATTCTGGACTATTGCTCGCAAAAAAGATATTACAGACCTCACACTTTTTGCTTTTACCGTACTTTTAACAATAGGAATTCCATTTTTCCTCCCACACATGCACGACAGATATTTTTTCATGGCTGATATTTTCACATTTATGTTAGCGCTTATTTCCACCAGAATTTTCTTAATTTTCCCACTTTGCTTATTCGGAAGCTTATTGGGATACCATGCGTATTTAAAGATGGAATTTTTGCTAACTATGAATTACGGAGCGTCTGCCATGTTTGCGGCATTTATGGGTGCTGTTTTATTTGCAGCAACCACCTTTAACACTCCACCTAAGGAAGAATTTTTTGAAGAAGAGGCTATAGAAGAGATATGAAGAAGTTTTTAGCCTTGTTAGTTTTAACTACTTCACTGAGCGCTTGCGCACCAACTACACAGGAAAGCACAATTTTTGCCATGAACACAGTTATGACATTTTCAGTAAATGGCAAAAATGCAGAAGAGGCAAGCACAGCCGCAATTCAGGCAATAAACGAACTGTCAAATCAGCTTTCAGTAACGGTTGAGAGCAGTGAAATTTCAAAAATTAATGCAAATCCCGAACAAAAAAACGAAGTCTCAGAGCAGACATTTTTCATTCTTGAAGAGGCATTAAAATTGAGCGAGCAAACAGATGGGGCTTTGGATATATCAATTTATCCCATCATGAAAGCATGGGGCTTTACGAGCGGAGAATACAGAGTTCCCGACGATACAGAAATCGCAAACTTAATTGAAAATGTTGATTATTCACTGATTTCGGCGGAAAACAATACAATTTCAATGCAAAATGGTATGCAAATTGACCTCGGAAGCATCGCCAAAGGATATGCCGGAGATATGGCGTCAGAGATTTTAAAAGAGCATGGAATAGAATCCGCACTCTTAAATCTTGGTGGAAACGTGGAGCTTGTCGGTTCAAATGCCGAGGGAGAAGATTTCAGAATTGGAGTACAAGACCCTCTTGATGCCTCGAAATTTTTCGGAATTTTGAGCCTTTCAGACACTTCCATCGTCACTTCGGGAGGCTATAACAGATATTTCGAAGAAAACGATGAAATCTATTGGCATATCATGGATCCTTTCACGGGTAAGCCATCAAATTCGGGCATAATTTCTGTGACTATAGTCGGCGAAAACGGACTGATGTGCGACGGTTTGTCAACCGCTTTATTCGTCATGGGTGAAGAAAAAGCCATAGAATATTGGCGTGAGCACGGTGGTTTCGACATGCTTTTAATCACCGAAAATAACGAAATTATTATAAGCGAAAATCTGTCTGAGAGCTTTGAGCTTTTGGAGGAATACGAGAATATTTACAACTTGGAGGTCATCTCTTGAAACGACATTTACAAAGCACAAGATTTTGGTTGATATGTATTGCAGGGATTTTTTTACTGGGCACTTTTTCGATGTTTTTCTTTCAAAGCCCCGACAAAGGCTCTATCGCGGTAATATCACGTGGCGGAGTGGAGCTTGACCGAATAGATTTATCAGAAGTTGATGAGGATTATTCCATACTTTTCGATGATTCGGATGGAGTTTATAACCTCGTATCGGTTACTAAAGACGAAATTGCAGTCATTGATGCAAGTTGCCCTGACAAAATTTGCATAAATCAAGGCTACATATCCGGCAGTGAAAAACCTATTGTTTGTCTTCCAAATAAATTTACTATTACAATTGAAAGTGATAATTCCACCGACGAGCTCGACGGAATTGTAAGTTAAACCATGCAAACTAAAACCTTAACAAGGCTGGCTTTATTAAGTACAATCGCACTCGTAATTTTTACAATTGAGGCGCAAATACCAATGCCAATCGCCATCCCCGGCGTTAAACTCGGGCTTTCGAACGTCATCACTTTGTACGCAATTTTCACCATGCGACCCCAAGAAGCTTTGGCAATTTTGATTTCAAGAATTTTGCTCGGAAGCTTTTTTGTTGGAAATCTCATGGTTCTTTTATACAGCCTCGGCGGTGGACTTTTGTGTTTTGCTGTGACTGTTTTGCTAACAAAAGTATTAAAGACAAATCAAATGTTTATCGCCTCTATAATCGGCGCTGTGTTTCATAATATAGGTCAGATTTTGGTTGCGGCATTGGTTTTAAAGTCTTTTGCAGTTTTTTCTTACTTGCCCGTTCTTTTAGTTTCGGGAGTTATAGTCGGCGCATTTACAGGTTTTGCAGCGCAGTATTTGACAATGCGACTACATAAAACAAAAAAATAGGTCTGTGAATTGAAATCACAGGCCTATCAGACTGTAGAAAAACCTCTTTTCGGGGGAGCTTGAGGGGGCGAAGCCCTCCTCAAATTGGATAAACCGATGTCATTTTAATGCCCGAATGGGCGAAAATGAGCCTTTAGGCATTATTTTTCGTAGAAAAATAATCATCGGCAGCTTGTTCGAAAAGTCCTAAAGGACTTTTTCGACAAGCTGATAGGTCTGTGAATTGAAATCACAGGCCTATTTTTGTCTATATCGGGAGTGTTACGAAAAGCGGACCAGCAAAAACAGTGACTATCCCTGTCACAGATGCCGACAAGGCACTCATAGCGCCCTCAGTTTGCCCCATTTGCAGAGCCTTAGCCGTTCCTATGCTGTGCGAGGTCGAGCCAAGAGCAACGCCCTTAGAGACCTCGTCTTTGATTTTACAAAATCTCATAAGTCCGTCTGCCATAGCATTGCCCCCAACTCCGCTTATCATGACGGCAAGAATTGTAAAATTATTGATTCCGCCGTATTCCCTACTGAGAGGAACTGAAATTGGCGCTGTTGTGTGCTTTGGAAGCAGAGAAGCATATTCTGAGTCTGATAATCCTAAAATAAGTGACAGTAAATAAATCGTTGTCATATTTATGATAACTCCGACTAAAATTGAAACCGCAATAGGAATCCAGTGATCTTTCAGCTCATCCAATTTTCTATATAGAGGAATTGCAAAACAAACCGTCGCAGGAGTTGATAAGTAATTTAAAAATTTCGCTGAATAAGAATAGCTTTCATATGAAACGTCTAACAACGCCATCATCGTAACCAAAATTACAACCGCAAGGAAAAATTGATTTGAAATCGGACTTTTAAATCTTCGACTAATCAACCCACCAAGCTCAAAAGCGACTATAGTGCTTGCCGCTCCGAGAAATAAAGATGTAGAGAAAAAATAATTCATACTTTACTTTTCTCCTTTTTCGTGATGATGATATCAGAAATTTTTGAGGTTGCCATAATAGTGATAGCAGTTGAAACCAGTGAAATAACAACAACCAAAAAACCTCTTTCTTGCATCAAGGGTAAAAAGTCGACAAGCTCTGCACATAGCGGTAACAAAAAAAGCTGCATATTACTGAGCAAAAAGTTTCCTATTCCCTCAACATCAGCAAGTTTAATAACCTTAGTGCATAAGCAAATAAACAAAATTGCAAAGCCGTACACACCGGGAGGAATGGGAAAAGGTAGGTAATACGTCAAAACTTCGCCCACAGCAGTTATAAGCATAATTATTGCCATTTGGTTTATAGTTTTCATAGTGTTCAACCCCCTTCTAAGAATTAATTATACAAAATTTTCCGAAAATTTCAAAGGTTTTTTTGAGAAAAACGGGAAAAACTATCCTCGAACTAATTTAAAGGAGCGAAATTATTATGAATCAAATGCAAAAAGTTAACTTCTGTAAAGGTCTTGGTGTTGGAATTATGCTCGGCTCTGCCGCCAGTATGGTCATGAGAGGCAACAGCTCAAAAAGTAAGAGCTCATGGGGAAAAGCCCTTAAATCTATGGGCGAAGTTGTCGAAAATGTAACGGGTGTTTTTGGTATGTAAATTCTGGAAAAAGTCGAAAAATAAAAAAAATTAAATTATTTTTCAAAAAAGGCTTGCTTTTTTCTTTCAGCCGTGCTATTATACTTAAGCGCTGTGAAATACGGCGCACGGTAAGCGCCCCTAGCTCAGCTGGATAGAGCGTCTGGCTACGGACCAGAAGGTCAGGAGTTCGAATCTCTTGGGGCGTGCCAAAATCCTCAAAGCATATGCTTTGGGGATTTTTTTATTATCTTTTTTACTCATCTCTTGATTGCAAAAAAATCCTAGGGCAAGCACCCTAGGATTTTTCAGCTTGAAGACAAAAAGACTTGCGAGCCTTTTTGTTCCCCAAGCTTCGCTCCATCGCCTTCCGAAAATCGGAAAATTTACTTTTGTCTGCAGCCTGAAATTAATGGTGGAATAATCTCATTCCCGTAAAGCACATAGCCATGCCAAACTCATCACATTTTTCAATAATCAAATCATCACGAACCGAGCCACCCGGTTCTGCAATATAGCTTACGCCACTTTTTTGCGCTCTTTGAATATTGTCTGGGAATGGGAAAAACGCATCTGAACCAAGTGCAACACCTGTGATATTATCAAGAAATGCCCTTTTTTCGTCGCATGTCAAATATTCAGGCTGAGTTTTGAAATATTTTTGCCAGTTTCCATCGGCGCAAACATCCTCTTCGTTTCCATTTATGTAGCCATCAACTACATTGTCACGCTCTGCCCTACCGATTGTATCGACAAATGGCAAGCTGAGCACCTTAGGATGCTGGCGAAGTTGCCATGTATCAGCCTTGCTACCTGCAAGCCTTGTGCAGTGTATTCTCGATTGCTGTCCCGCTCCCACGCCTATAGCCTGTCCGTCTGCGACATAGCAAACCGAGTTGGATTGAGTGTATTTTAAAGTTATAAGAGCAACTATAAGGTCACGTATCGCTTCTTTAGGGAGGTCTTTTTTCGTCACAACCTTTTGAAGCAATTCTTCATTAATTTTAAATTCATTTCTGCCTTGACTGAATGTAATTCCGTAAACATCCTTGCATTCCTCTTGTATAGGCACGTAATTTGGATTTATTTTTACGACATTATAAGAACCCTTGCGTTTGGTTTTCAAAATCTCAATCGCTTCCTCAGTAAAATCGGGTGCAATAACACCGTCAGAAACTTCACGAGCAATGAGCTTAGCCGTCATAGCGTCGCAGACATCGCTCAGAGCGACCCAATCGCCAAACGAGCACATTCTATCAGCTCCCCTTGCACGGGCATAGGCGCAAGCCTGAGGATTGTCATCCAATCCCTCTATATCATCAACAAAGCAAGCTTTTTTCAAATCATCGGACAAAGGAAGCCCCAAAGCAGCCGAAGTCGGGCTGACATGCTTAAAAGAAGTTGCACAGACTATACCTGTCGCCTCTTTAAGCTCTTTCACAAGTTGATAACTGTTAAAAGCATCGAGAAAGTTGATGTAACCGGGTTTGCCGTTCAAAATTTCGATTGGCAATTCAGAACCGTCTTTAATGAAAATTTTAGACGGTTTTTGGTTTGGATTACAGCCATATTTTAGTTCAAATTCTGTCATCTTACGCACCTCACTTGTTTTTATTTATAATTTTTTCTTCAAATTCACCTGTTGTAATGTCTCTGATACGGACGTATAAGGAAACTTTGTTTTCCTCGTCAATTTCTGACCAAATCAAATCAGCCAACGCGTCGACAGTGCAATTTTCTGGCAAAGTGATTAGTTTAGGCTCTCCCTCAAAAGATGGGATTGGATCTCCGTCACATTTATATGTGTGGATAAAATGAGCAAAGCCTGCCTGTGATGGATATTCAAAAGTTTGTCTCAAACAAGCACTTCCCTCTGCATCGCATGACTTTAAGATAGACATTTTATAGCTACCATCAGGAGCTAAAAGTCCTGAAATTCTAGGCGTGAAGTTCGGCGCATCGGGTTCAAACTCACGAGTTCTAAGCGCTTGCTCAAAAGGCAAGCCTTGGCTTATAAAATCGCAAATCGTATCGGTTTGGTCGCCATTTGTTACAATCAAACCACGTCCGACAGTGCGAACGGGATGATAAATAATCAAGCTGGGGTCGGTCATTTTCGACTCGTCAAAAGCACGAGTCCTAATTCCATCAGCTGTTTTTTCAAACACCCTGTTTCTCGAGTTTACACTTCTTCCCATAATAAAATATGCCACGACGGATTTTTTTCCGTCCGCTGTCTTCCCCAATAAAATTCCTCTACCGGGGTAACTGTTTTTTTCTAACATTTTATAAGCCTCCTATTTCTATTTTTTCCAAGCTGTTGGGAACATTAAAATCAAAATCGGGAAAAGCTCCAGCCTTCCAAGTAGCATGTTAAGACTTAAAACAAGCTTACTCGGTGCTGAAAATTCACTAAAGTTGCTGACCGGTCCAATAATTCCCAAACCAGGACCAACATTGTTTAGGCAAGTTATAACCGAGGTTATATTTGCCTCAAAATCTACAAATGGGTCGAGGGAAATTATTATAACACTCACAGCAATTATAAGTGAATAAATCATTAGATAGTCTTTAACACCGTTTACAACATCATCGGTGACAGTTTCACCGTCCATGTGTACGATTTTCACAGAGTTAGGACGTAAAATTTCGGCAATCGAGCGCCTGACAGCTTTGATTATAAGTGCAATTCTGGCAATTTTAAGTCCGCCACCGGTAGAGCCTGCCATAGCACCCACGAACATAAGCACAAACAGAAGCGTTCGAGAGTATTGAGGCCAGAGGTCAAAGTTTTCTGTTGCAAATCCAGTTGTACTCATAATAGATGCAACTTGGAAAGCAGAATGATGCCATGCTTCGAATAAACTATCGAACATCGGATAGACATTTATTGTAATAGTCACCACAGAAAAAAGGATTATTCCCAAATAAAAACGCAGTTCTTCGTTTTTGAACACGCCTCTGAATTCTCTCAAAATCAGCATATAAAAAAGGCTGAAATTTATACCAAAAGCAATCATAAAAAACGTGGTAACGCCTTGAATATAAGTGCTATACGCCGCCAAACTATTGTTTGTGATAGCAAAACCACCAGTACCCGCCGTACCGTATGCAATAGTCACAGCGTCGAAAAGTGGAATTCCACCCAAAAGCAAAAACCCAACTTGTAAAACAGTCATAGCCACATAGATTTTGTAAAGAATTTTTGCAGAATCTTGTATTTTAGGCACAAGCTTTCCAACTGTTGGACCGGGGCTTTCCGCTCTCAATGCGTGCATGGTTTCTCCACGCGCTCCGCCTATACTGCCCAAAGCCAAAACAAAAACAAGAACACCCATACCACCTAACCAGTGCGTAAAGCTTCTCCAGTATAAGACGGATTTCGGCAGTGATTCTATATCAGTTAAAATAGAAGAACCAGTTGTCGTAAACCCAGAAATTGTTTCAAATAAACTGTCCACATACGAGGGAATCGCGCCACTTAGCCACATGGGCAATGCGCCAAAAATCGAAACAACCACCCACGCAAGTCCAACAGTTATAAATCCATCTCTTGCATAATATCCTCGTCTTTTGGGTTTAATAGCAAGTGCCAAGATCATTGATGCAAAGAGCATTATTGCAATAGAAACCGAAAATGCAAGTTGTGCTTCGCCGTTGTCGTTATAAAACGCAATCAGCAATGCTGGTATCATAAAAATCGCTTCGACAAATACAATTTGTCCTATTAAGTTTGAAATTACTCTATAATTCATAATTACGCATCCATAAAAATATCGTTTAGGTCGAAAATAACTCGCTCTGCAAGACTGACAACAACGACAGTATCACCCAAAGTGTACATATCATTACCGCTGGCAATTTTGATTTTATCCTTGTGATTTATAGACGAAATCAAAATATTCGGCTTAGTTTTTAGCTCTTTAAGCGGTATTCCATGATATTTTGTTTTTTCCGTAACCCTAAACTCCAATGCTTCAATTTTTCCACTAACCATTTGGTGAACAGATATAACGGAGTTACCCTCTGTATTCTGCATCGCCCTAACATATCGCACAATTTCTTGCGCACTGAGCTGTTTGGGGCTTACAATTCTATCTATACCCTTTTCACGGAAAAGCTCGGCATACTCCGTGCGGTTTAGTTTAGTTATAACCTGTGGCACACCTTTGTGCTTTGCATACATGGAGATAATGAGGTTTTCCTCGTCCATATTCGTAAGCGACACAACCGCATCCATTTGGGTCATATTCTCAGATTTAAGAACATCTTGGTTTGTTCCATCTGAATTTATTATGTGTGCTTTTGGAAAAAGCTCCGCAAGCTTTGTACAGCGTTTGGGGTCTATTTCCAGTATTTTGACATTAGTTCCTGTTTTAAGCAGGGCTTCTGCAAGATACTGAGAAATACGGCTTCCGCCTATCAACATGACATCTTTTGTGATTTTGCGTTTAAACATCGAGCTTTTTCCATCAGCAATCATAGATGTGAGTGCAATCAAATCCGCTGACGGCGCAGTTACATGTATCCTATCCCCAGCTTTTAACGCAACATTACCGTCAGGAATTTTAACTTCGCCATCCCTCTGTATTGCGCAGACAAGAACTTTCGTTTTTAACTTTTTGGGTAAGTCATAAAGGTACATTCCATCAAAAACGTCACCCTCTGTCACATCAAGCTCGACAATTTCAATTCTACCCTTTGCAAATGAGTCACGGCGCAAAACACCCGGATATTGAAGTAGTCTAAAAATCTCTCGTGCTGCCGATGCCTCAGGATTAACACTCATACTAAGCCCAAGTTCCTCACGCAAAAAATACATTTGCTTTGCATATTCAGGGTTTCTAACACGGGCAATTGTGTTCTGACATCCAAGTTTCCTCGCCATGATGCAACACATCATATTCAGTTCGTCCTGAGAAGTAACTGCAATCAAAATATCTGAGTGTTCAACATCTGCCTGTTTTTGGAGTGCAAGCGTTGCACCGTTTCCGTACATCGCCAAAACATCATAGGTGTCCCCAAGTTTTTTGACAACAGTTCTGTTGTTGTCTATAAGCACAATATCGTGCTCTTCTCCCGACAAAGACTGTGCCAGATTTGCACCGACCTTGCCTCCGCCGATTATAACTATTTTCATAGTGTTCTCCTAATGCTAATTTCATGAGATAACGCTAATATCCTTAGTGTATAATACATCAAAACTCAATTTTTTACAACTATTATTTGCCCTGTGTATGACCATAATGTGAATTTTTAATAGTTTATATTGTCAAATATACATAATAAGTGTTATAATACAGTGTTAAGTCGAGCTTAAAGTACAATAACAGTATGCATTCACAAGCAAACTCATGCTTTACTGTCATAAATATTTTTCCACGTCAGGAGGGATAATTTGGAGTTTTTAACTACTTTTTTTGAAAATACTCTCTCAAGCGAAAATTTCATGGAAACGTTGGTTTCCTTTTCAAGGTTTATCTTACCTTTTTTAGCTCTTTGGCTTATTATTCGCTGTATCAGAAGCATGTTGGCGGAGAGGTATGAACCCGAAGTTTGGGCTTATATCAAGCCACCTAAGGGCGATTTTATACCGATTAGGCATTGGGAATGTGTAATCGGTCGGGCGAAATCTAACGATGTATGTTTGGATTTTCCGACAATTTCACGAAGCCATGCCGTTTTAGTTCGCAACGGCCGAGGTGTTTGGAAGTTATACGACATTGGCTCTAAAGGCGGTTGCGCCGTTAACGGTGTTGCTGTTTCTGAAAAAGGCTCTGTTGTCGAATCAGGCGATGATATTATTTTATCAGAAATAACGCTACGTTTCGAGGGGCTTTCAGAGGAGCAAATGACTATGCAATCCTCAAGGCGACACAGACCGGGAAGCAACATCTCCCCCGCTTTTTCGCTTTTTGTTTTGACGATGATACAGTTTTTCCTTGCGATACAATTTCTGTTCTCGTCTGATGAAAAATATACTTCAACCATACTCATGTCATTCGTCGCACTTTCATTAACTCAATGGTGTTATTACTTCATCACAAAGTCCATCAGGCGAACGGGTATTGAAGTCGAGACCATTGCTTTTTTCTTAACCACGCTTGGCATGGCAGTTTGCGCAAGTTCAACCCCCGACGAAATGATTCAACAAATGATTTTTGTCGTCGGCGGTATAATTTTATTCTTCCTTTTAGGATGGTGGCTACGTGATTTGGGACGAGTAAAATTCATGAAAGCTCCCATGGCGCTCGCCTCTGTTGGACTTTTGGCGCTCACCTTGCTGATCGCCGAAGAAGAGTACGGCGCAAAAAACTGGATTAGAATTGGTTCTTTTTCAGTTCAACCATCTGAATTTGTAAAAATTGCGTACATTTATGCAGGTGCGCATACTTTAGATAGGCTTTATTTAAACAAAAACCTTATTTTCTATATAGGATTTTCGGCAGTGTGTGTCGGCGCTCTGGCACTCATGGGCGACTTCGGAACGGCATTAATTTTCTTTGTGACCTTCCTTGTTATTTCGTTCATGCGCTCAGGAAATCTTGCGACAGTCATTTTGGCTGTCACAGGTGCGGCAATGGCTGGGGTTCTTATGCTCAGTATTCGACCGCATATCGCCCAGCGTTTTGCGAGTTGGGGCAATGTTTGGGCAGACCCTTATGGAGCTGGATATCAGCAAACCAGAGCACTTTCTGCCGCTGCCTCGGGTGGATTTTTTGGCACAGGAGCGGGAGACGGTTGGCTAAGTTCGGTTTTCGCCGCAGATACAGACATGGTTTTTGCCATGCTTTGCGAGGAGCTAGGTTTAATCATCGCTGTCCTTGCTGTGCTTTGTATCGTTGTGTTAGCACTTTTCACAGTTAAAAATGCAACTTACGGAAGATCATCTTTCTATGTAATCGCAGCTTGTGCGGCGGTTAGCATGATGCTTGTTCAGCTCGGACTAAACGTCTTTGGCTCGCTTGATATTTTGCCATTTACAGGCGTTACATTTCCATTTGTATCCATGGGCGGTAGTAGCCTTGTTTCGTGTTGGGCGCTACTTGCTTTCATCAAAGCGTCGGACACAAGGCAAAATGCGAGCTTTGTCGTAAAATCTCCATCTTTATTCAGCGCAGAAGACTTTGAAGATGACTACGAGGAGGACTACGAAGAATATGAAGAAGATTAAAAATCGTGCAATTTCCGCAATTTTGCTATCTTTAG
The DNA here is from genome assembly GCA_964370925.1 of uncultured Oscillospiraceae bacterium. Lineage (GTDB taxonomy): Bacteria > Bacillota > Clostridia > Oscillospirales > Oscillospiraceae > Heteroscillospira. The sequence continues at coordinate 17,818 of CAYJLH010000001.1, forward strand.
CAGTCTGCGTAGGTCTTGGTGTTTTCATTTTCCAGATTTACACAGAGGGCGCTGATTGGATTTCATTCAGAGGAAATTCCACAATTTACGAGGATGGCGTCTTAACCGTCGGCACAATTTATGACAGAAACGGAGTTGTCCTCGCCTCGTATGATGAGGGCGGAAGAGTTTACTCCGACGACCCCATAACACGTGAAGCAGTGCTTCATGCAGTCGGTGATTTTTCGGGAAATATCGGCACAGGAGCTGTTACGGTTTTCGCCGATGAACTCGTCGGTTATAATATGGTCACAGGTTTAACCGCGCCTCAGGGCGAGTTGAACTTGACTATAGACAGCGAATTATCAAAGGTCGCCTATTCAGCGTTAGCTGGTAGAAGTGGAGCTGTATTTGTATATAACTACAATACAGGAGAAATCATTACAATGGTGAGTTCTCCATCCTATGACCCCCTAAATCCACCTGATTTTAGCAACCCGATTTACGATGGTGTTTTTCTAAATCGTTCAATCAGCAGTACCTATACCCCCGGTTCGGTTTTTAAAATCATAACCATAGCAGCAGCAATCGAAAATATCGACGATTTGTACTCACGTTCATTCTTTTGCACAGGTTCAACTATAGTCAATGGAGTTCAAATTAACTGCTCCGGAGTTCACGGAACACAAAATATCCAGCAGGCTTTTGGCAACTCATGTAATAGTGCATTTTCGGAAATTTCGCTCGAACTTGGGGGAGATATTTTAGAAGAATACTCCAGTGATTACGGGCTTTTAGAGCAATTAAATTTTAATGGAATCGAAACAGCTGCTGGGCGATTTGATAAAGACGCAGACGGCTCACCGGGGCTTGCATGGTCGGGAATTGGACAGTATAACAACCTAGTTTCACCCATAGCAATGGCACGTGTTGCAGGCGCAGTTGCAGGTGGCGGAAGCACAGAAGAACCCCATGTTTTGGTCGATGAAGGCAGCGGAAAAAGCACTTTGATGAGTGCTTCAACAGCACAAGAAGTGCATGAAATGATGTCTTATGCAGTCGAAAATTCTTACGGCAGTTGGAACTTTCCCGACCTCTCAATCGCAGGTAAAACAGGAACAGCAGAGATAGGCGAGGGCCTAGTTCCGCACTCTTGGTTTGTCGGGTTTTTGGAGGATGCTACAACGCCTTATGCCTTTGCAGTTATAGTCGAAAATGGTGGCTCAGGACTTGCCGCTGCTGGTTCGGTTGCAAACCAAGTATTGCAAGCGGCTGTAAAATAAGCAGTTTTTAGAGAAAGAAATGGAAAAATATGATAGACATATCTATTAAAAATTTAATAAAATCCTTTGAAATCGGTAACAACATTTTGGACGGTTTTTCCCTTGAAGTTCAAAGCGGTGATAGGGTCGGAATTTTAGGAAAAAACGGCTGTGGTAAAACTACAATGTTCAAAATTTTAGTCGGTGATTTAGGCTATGACGAGGGCACAGTTTCTGTCGCTAACGGAAAACGCATGGGGCTTATGTCGCAAATTCCGGTCTATCCAGTGCACTATACTGTCGATGATGTCTTGAAAGAGGCGCACCGCCCACTTTTTGAGATGGCAGAAAAAATCGAAAATTTGACAGAACAGATGGCTTCGGATAGTTCAGATTCGATTATGAAAGAGTATGACAGGCTGTCAACTTTGTTCGAATCAAGAGGCGGTTACACTATGGAAGCCGAGCGTTCTAAGGTCGCAAATGGACTAGAAATTCCAAAAGAAATGCGAAATCGTGCGTTCGAATTGCTCTCTGGTGGTGAAAAAACAAGGGTCAATCTCGCTCGATTAATCCTTGAAGACACAGATATTTTGCTACTCGACGAACCGACAAACCACCTAGATTTGAGGGCAGTTGAGTGGCTTGAAGAGTATTTGCGAAAATTCCACGGCACAGTTTTGGTCATATCCCATGACAGATATTTCCTTGACCGTGTTGTAAAACGCTGTGTCGAAATTTCTAGCGGTAAAGATGAAAATTACAGCGGAAATTATAGCTTTTTTGTCGAAGAGAGGCTAAGACGCTTTGAAGAGCAAATGAAAAAATACGAAAAAGAGCAAAAAGAGCTCAAGCGTTTGGACGAAGCCGCTCGCAGACTGTATCAATGGGGTACGGGCAATGAGACTTTGATGAAAAAATCACTGGCAATTCGTTCCAGAATGGCTAGAATGAGCAAGACCGAGCGCCCCAAAACTGAGAAAAAACTTCGTGTTAAATTTTCGAATAGGGATTTTCACGGCGATGAATTGTTGGTATTAGAAAAGCTAAAAAAGTCATTTGGTGAGAGAGTTTTGTTTTCGGATTTAGAACTGCTTGTAAAAGGTGGCGAGCGAATTGGCATTATTGGCGACAACGGCACTGGAAAAACAACTCTTTTGAAGATGATAGTGGGCGAACAATTTCCAGATAGCGGCTCGATTTACAAAGGTCCGACAACAAAAGCTGCTTATTTGCCACAGACAATAAAGTTTGAAAGCGATATAAGAAATCTTTATGACACAATGCTATATTCCGACAAATGCAGTCCCCAGCAAGCACGTGACAGACTTGGTGCATTTGGTTTTTCTGGTGACGATGTTTTCAAGCCCGTCGGTGCACTCTCAGGTGGTGAAAAGAGTAGGCTCAGACTGTGCATGTTGATGCGTGACGAGATAAATTTACTTTTCCTCGACGAACCGACAAACCACCTAGATATTTCCAGTCGTGAGTGGATTGAAGAATCCCTTGAAGAGTATAGTGAAGCGCTGATTTTCGTATCTCACGACAGATATTTTATCAATAAATTTGCTAATCGAATTTGGGCATTTGAGAACGGCGAAGTCTTAGATTTTGACGGCACTTTTGACGAATATAAAGAGTTTATTGCTAAGCGTCAAGCTTTCGAAATTGCCACAAAAATCCCAGAAAAAAAGGCAGAAAAACCGCCAAAACCTAAGTCTGGCGGTAGCATTGAGAAACAAATCGCAAAATTAGAGCGTGAAATTGAAAAAGCCGAAAGCAGCGTTTCTGAGCTTGAAAAAGAGCTCGAAATTCACGCAAGCGACTATGAAAAACTGCTTGAATTATATGATAAAAAATCAGTAGCAGACGAAAATTTAAACGCACTTTACGAAAAATGGGAAGAGTTATCCCAATGAAAAACTAAGGAGTTATTATGCCAACCATCAAATATCCACAGGAAGAATTCCTGTCTAAATACAAAAAAATAATTGAGCTTGCGATGAAAAACGCACCTCAAATATGCTCAGGCCTAGCACCTAATATTGTATCCGTAAATGCCGATAAAATGTCGGCTGTTATGTGGTTTGAAACCTCCGATTGGATGGCAAATTTGCAACGAAATCTTCACGGAGGCATTATAACTTCTATTTTTGACAACGGGATGGGTTCATTGGCGATATTGCATAACAATCTATACGCCACACCGACTATTTCACTAAATACAAATTTCATGAGGGCTATACCTATAGGTGCAAAAGTTTATCTTGAAGCTTCCATAGTAAAACTTGGAAATAATGTCATTTTCACAGACGGTAAAATTTGGTTAGAGGGTGTTGAAGATAAAATTTGCGCCACTTGTTCAGGCTCATTTTTCGTCACTGAAAACCATATCGTAATGGACTAAACATATCGGTCAATTTCTATAATATGTCTATCTTTTCGGCTTTTCCCTACAATTTTACGCAGTATGCATTTTCCAAATCCTCTACAGCTTAAAACGTCACTTTCACACACTATTTTGTCTGTTTTTACGCATATTATGTGGTTTAAACTCACTTTTCCACCTTCGATTAATTCAGAAGCTCGTGAGCGCGAAATGGAAAATCCGGCTGCGCATACACTATCAAGCCGTAATGTTTTAACTGTATCTTTAATAATTTTAATTTCCGGCTCGGGTGCGATTATCGCCTCGAGCTGTTTTTTTATCGGGTTAACGCCGTATCTTCCCGCTTTTTCCCATTGACTTACAATTATATCAGCAACACTATCAAGTGCAATCACTTGACAGACATCCCCAGAAATTATAATATCTCCTATTTTTTCACGCACCAAACCAAGCCCCATCAAAGAGCCTAAAATATCCCTGTGCGACAATGCTCCGTCGGTGTAAAGCTCGGTTTCAATTATTGTCAGAACTTCCCTGTCAGCGTCCTCTGCCCAATCAGGCACAAAAATGCACACTGTTCTCTCAGCACTTTCATACGCACCGAAAAATTCAAATCGAACTTCTGGGTAAAATTTTAATACATTTTCAGCCAGAACCCTCTCCGCTGGTGTTAAAAAATCTGTATTACTTGGAATATTTTTCTTTACGGTTTTCTCCAATTTATCTATAAATCTTGCCAATATTAGGCGTTCTTCATCATTTTTGGCACATTTATTTAGTATTTCACTTTTAGTCACATTACCACCCCTTTATGTAATTATCGCACAAACTCATCACACTGTCAAATTTTACGTTGACAAAATTCTAACTCTGTGTTATGGTTAATTACATAAGCAACTAACCAACAAAGCGAGGTGATCAAATGCAGCTAAACTTTAGTGAGCAGTCACTTATTTACATGCAGATTGCACAGATGATCGAGGACGACATCCTCCGAAAAGTATACGCGGAGGAGGAGCAGATACCAAGCACAACAGAAATTTCCAAATTGCTAAGCATAAATCCGGCAACCGCAAACAAGGGAATAAATTTACTTGTTTCTGAGGGAATAATTTACAAAAAGCGAGGGATTGGCATGTTTGTCGCAAGCGGAGCAAAAGAAATTATCCTAAACAAACGAAAATCTATATTCATTAAAAAGTTCATTTTGCCGATGATCGAAGAGGGCAAAAACCTCGGTTTATCTGAGGATGAACTCAGCAAAATGTTCAGCAACGCTTTATCGAAGGGAGACGATTACAATGGATAAAACGCTGGTAGCTAAAGGAATTTACAAATCTTACAAAGACTTAGAGGTTCTAAAAAACCTCAGTATTACTATCGAACCTTCAAAAATTTATGGCTTAATCGGCCGTAATGGAGTTGGAAAAACAACACTTTTGAGCATATTAACTGCACAAAACACCTGTAATTCAGGCGAAATCACCTATAATGGCGAGCAAGTTTGGGAAAACCCCGAAATTCTAAAATATTTATGTTTTTCCCGTGAGCTTTCTGCCTCAACTATCGGCGGCTATCAAAACACGAATAAAGTCAACTACTATTTAAAAGCTGCATCCATGTTTTTCGAGAATTGGGACACTGCATATGCCGAGCGACTTTTGAAAGAATTTGGATTAAATCCAAAGAAAAAAATTAGTCAACTATCTAAAGGGCAAACCTCCATGGTCACAATTATAATTGCGCTTGCGTCTTGTGCTCCGTTCACAATTTTTGACGAGCCAACAGCTGGGCTTGATATAGTTATGCGTGACAAATTTTACCGTTTAGTGCTTGAGGACTACACAAAAACTGGAAGAACTTTCATTATTTCAACTCATGTTATTGACGAAGCCGCCTCTATTTTTGAGGAAATCATCATATTAGACAAGGGTGAAATCATCGAAAAAGCACCCACTTACGATTTTTTATCGGAATTTGCGTTAGTCACAGGGCACGAGGATGCCGTTAAGCGTGCAACATCGGGACTCAAAACTCTGCAAATACAAAAACTAGGAAAACACAGTTCTTCTGTAGTCCGTGGAATTTCCGAAAACTTCCACACCGACGAGGATGTTGACATCTCCCCTATCACTCTTCAAAAAGCATTTGTTGCACTTTGTGGGGACGGCAATTTGACTGGCGGTGAATGAAATGCGTGAGTTTAAATTTCTACTTTATTCTTTTTTTAGATATCAAATTCTCCAACTTCTGGCAATTGGAATCATGGTTATGTTAGCAAACTTCTTTTTAAATTCCGAATTTTTTAGTTATTACTACTCAGGTTTTCCAATGATTGTAATTTTCACTTACTTCATCACATCTGCAACCTCTGTATCTGCATACACAAACACCGCACTTTCCTTTGGGGCAAGTCGGAAAAATATGCTGATTTCCCTGCACATAAATGCAGTTGTGCTTACAATTATTGGCGTTATTTTATGTGTTTTTGTTGGAATTTTACAAGTTTCAGACACTGATAAGTTTTCTACTATCTACATGTTTAACAAAAACACATGGCTAGTTTACACTATTTCTATTTTAGTTAGCCAGATTATTGGTTTTGGGTGTAATGTTATTATGAATAAATCAAAGATTTGGGGCGTAATTTCTATCTCTGCTTTTATGGTTGTTTTTATGGCTTTACTTGTCATATATCAAGTCATTTACAAGGCAGACCTAGTTTTATGGAACGATTTATTTGAAGTTATTCTTATTATTTTACCAATTGTCATCGGTATTAGCATCACAATCTCCGAAATTTTCTTCATCCGGTACATGAAAACCGTTCAAGTGAGGTAGCATTATGCTTAAAAAATTAGTCATTTTAAACAAAACAAATGTCGTTCCAGCATTTGTAATACCCCTTATCATTTTTATATTGGCACAAATAATTGCATCAATTGCAGTTTTGGGCTTCGGTGCAGATAGTACATTTTACTTGTACGGTGTATATGCATTTATTGGAAATTTAACAGTTGCCATCGCTTCAATTAATATAGTTTTCTATTCTTTTACTGTAGTACTTTCCATGTCTGTCGCCAGAAAACCACTAATTATCGCCACAATTGCGCTCTGCTTTTTGCTCAGTTTCTTGACTACTGGATTAGGAATTTTACTTGCTGAAATCGAAAAACTTCTTGTTTTCGAAGTGTTTATGAATAGTGCGCCATATTTCACAGTCGCAGGTGGGCAGTTAGTTGAAAGCTGGGTTTTCCCTGTTGTAGCAGCCGCAGCTCCAGTTTTTGGAATTATTATTGGAACAGGGCTTCACAGATTTGGGCCAAAGGTATTTTTCCTATTTTTCCTAGGTTATTTGTCACCCATTTTACATTCACAAAACGATACCGGTTTTATAGAAACATTAGCCCACATTTTAATGTTTGCCTTACCAATTCTATTCGTTATAATCTTTATTATATCCATATTTTATCTGCGAAAAGCACCTGTAAAGTAAAAAATCAGTCCACTTTTTATCAAGGTGGACTGATTTTTTTATTCCCAATTTTTCCAAATCTCAGGGCAATATCCTATTGTCGCCTGTTTTCCATTACGGACAATCGGCGTCTTTAAAAGCTCAGGTTCTTCCAAAAGCTTATAAAACTTGTCTTCGTCATATGCTAAATACTCAATCATTTCTGCACCTTGGGCTTTTTCATTCACGAGATTTTCTAGCCCTACAGCATTTTTAACACTAGTCAATTCGCCCTTACTGATACCAAAACGCACAATGTCAATGAGCTGATATTTTATCTTACGTTCCTTAAAATATCGCTCTGCTTTTTTCGTGTCAAAACACTTATTTTTTCCAAAAATTTGTATATTCATAACGCTCTCTCCCAAAATCTCATGAGATTATTATAAAAAATGTCATCCAAAATTTGTTCTGTAAATCCATCATTTAACAAGGTTTTATAAACAAATTCCATACTTTCTATACCTGTCATACCTTTTGGCAAAATATGTATTCCGTCAAAATCACTGCCAAAGCACACCTTTTTTTCGCCACAAAATCTAAGCATTTTTTCAATATGGTAAGGCAATTTTGATAAGTCCTCACTTCCCAAAAAGGTGGGAAATAGATTAATTCCGACAACTCCACCAATCTGCGCTATATCCCTCAAAAGTTCATCAGGAAGATTTCTCTTATGATTGCAGACTGCACGACTATTTGAGTGACTTGCAACAATTTTTGCATTTTGAGCTTCCAAAACTTGGCTTATCGCCCTGTCTGAAACATGCGACATATCCAAAATCACGCCCAGTTCTGTCGCTTTTTTCACAAAATTCTTGCCTTTTTCTGTCAAACCACTTTCAGTATCCATGGCAGAGCCGCACAGTTCATTGTCAAAATTCCAGCATAAATTTACAATCGAAACTCCCTGTTCGCTGGCAATTTCAAGTTCTCGCTCCGAGCATCCTAAAAGTTCAGCGCCCTCACATGACAATAGTGCGGCTTGTTTTCCATTTTCTGTGGCATTTAAAATTTCTTGGTAGCTCGTACACAGCGAAATTTTATCCCTATTTTTTTCAATTTCAACGAGAAAATAATTCAAAACTGCTCGATATGCTTCTAAATTCCTAGCGTCCTCATGCCACAAAGCGTACACTTGACCGCACTTATTGAAATTTTTCGTGCGGTCTAAATCTATGTGCAAACTATTTTTCAAAAGACTCTGCTTCTTCTCAAAAATTCCAGAAGCCGTGTCGCAGTGCATATCGAAAAAATTAATCATTTCAGTTTATACCTCGGTTATTACAGGAATAATCATCGGGCTACGTTTGGTAGTTTTGTATAAATAACCTGATAGATTATTCTTGACTTTTGTTTTAATTGTGTTCCAATCTTTATTCTTTTGATTGCTACAGCTTTCAATGCTTTCTAGTGTAACTCTGCGCATTTCTTCCATCAAGCCTTCAGATTCTTTGACATAAATGAAGCCACGGCTGATGATTTCTGGCTCATTGATAAGCGAACCGTCCTCAGACGAAACCGTCATAACGACAACTATCATGCCGTCTTGCGCGAGCAATTGTCTATCACGTAAAACAACGCTACCAACGTCGCCGACACCTATGCCATCAACAAAGATTTTACCGCTGGTAACAGCTCCGCCGAGCTTAATTTTCTTCGTCGTAACTTCAATAATTCGCCCTGTTTCACCTATGACAATGTTGGGTGATAATACGCCCATACCTTGTGCTAATGTGGCATGTTTTCTTAAATGTCTGTGCTCGCCGTGGACAGGAATGAAGAATTTCGGTTTCACCAAAGCTTGTATCATTTTCAATTCTTCTTGACTTGCATGTCCTGAAACATGTAGTTCGCTCGTTTTTTCATAGACAACTTCCGCGCCTTTTGAGAACAATTCGTTGATAACTTTTGTGACTGTTTTTTCGTTACCTGGGATTGCGGAAGCTGAAATTATAACTCTGTCACCCTCGGTGATTTCAACTTGTCTATGTCCCGAAAATGCCATTCTGTAAAGCGCTGACATAGATTCACCTTGACTTCCCGTTGTAATAATAACTAATTTGTTCTTTGGTAAATCGCCTATTTTGGCCAAATCTATTAGGACGCCATCTGGAATTTTTATATAACCAAGCTCTTTTGCGACACGCATAACATTTTCCATGCTACGTCCTGTGACCGCAACTTTACGCTTAAATTTATACGCAGCATTAATAATCTGCTGTAATCTGTGTACGTTTGATGCAAAAGTCGTGACAATAATTCTCTTGTCACAGCCTTTAAAAAACTGGTCAAAGCTATCTCCGACTTTTCTCTCAGACTCTGAGTAACCTGCTTTTTCAACATTTGTAGAGTCCGCCATTAGGCACAAAACACCCTCTTTTCCGAGTTGTCCAAAACGTGCTAAATCAATCATTTCCCCATGAATTGGCGTAACATCTATCTTAAAGTCACCTGTGTGGATGATTTTTCCTATCGGTGTTGTGATGCAAAGTCCGACCGCATCAGGTATACTGTGGTTTACATTTATAAACTCGACGTTAAAGCAACCCGCATTAAAATTTTGCCCTGCAACCAAGGTATTTAGCTTGACTGTATCAAGCAAACGGTGCTCAGCTAGTTTAAGCTCAACCAATCCTGCTGTTAGTTTTGTAGAATAAATCGGTGCGTTAATATCACGCAATACATATGGTAAAGCGCCTATATGGTCCTCATGTCCATGGGTCAGGACAATGGCTCTAATCCTTTTCTTGTTTTGAACCAGATAACTGGCATTAGGTATGACAATATCAATACCGTACATATCGTCATCCGGAAATCCCAAACCGCAGTCCACGACAATTATATCTTTGCCGTATTCAAAAACCGTCATATTCTTTCCGATTTCATCAAAACCGCCTAATGGGATAATTTTTAATTTATTTGACATATATTTCTCCTTATTTTTCCAATTACAGGCAAGCAAAAATCCGACCCTATCTTCAAAATTTATCGTCCTGTTCCACGATAATTGAGAAATAGCGCCTTCAATGCCTACATTATGTAAAAGTTTATGGTATATTATAACCCTCCGTTAGCTCTAATAGCCCGAGCAGAGGAGTTTTTTACAATTATTATAGTACAATTATTTTAAAATTATTGTCGACTGAATGCCCGTCACAATAATTAATTCGCAATTTTAAAGTTCAATCCTGCCTTCAAGCGCACGCAAAAGCGTCGCATCGTCGGCAAATTCTATGTTTGAACCTACAGGAATACCGTAAGCCAAACGCGTAACTCTCACACCAAACGGGCGCAAAAGTCTTGACACATACATGGCGGTTGTGTCGCCCTCTGTATCTGGATTTGTTGCCATAATTACTTCGCTGACAGCTCCGTCAGCGACTCTTTTTACTAATTCATTTATGCTTATATCGTCGGGGCCTATATTTGCAGATGGAGATAAAACCCCATGCAAAACATGATACACCCCTGAAAATTCACGACTACGCTCTATACTAACCACATCTCGTGGCTCTGCTACAACGCAGACAAGGCTTTTATCACGGTTTGAGTTATTACAAACCGTGCATTTTTCTCCATCAGTAAGATTTTGGCATTCAGGACAGCGGTGAACTGTCTCATGTGCTGCCAAAATTGCATTGGCAAAAATTTCCGCTTCTTGTTTTGGCATGGCTAGAACATGAAATGCCAAACGCTGGGCGCTCTTTCTTCCAATTCCAGGAAGTGAAGCAAAGCCATCTATCAAATTTTCTAGTGAAGCGGGAAAAACCATAGCCATGTAAAACTTACTCCTTGATACTGCTGTTTCTTATTGCCAAAATCGCCTCTGCCCTGTCGTCTTTATTAAAAACGGCACTGCCGGCTACTAGCACATTTGCACCGGCTTTAACGACCAGTGGTGCTGTTGTTGCGTCAATCCCACCGTCGACCTCAATCTCACATGTAGGATTTTCTTTATTTAACATCTCTCTAATTTCCGAAATTTTCGGAAGCATATCTGCCATGAACTTTTGACCGCCAAAACCCGGCTCAACTGTCATGACCAAAACCATGTCCAAAAGCTTGATATATGGAATTAACACCGAAGCAGGAGTTTTTGGCTTAACTGTAAGTCCAACTTTTTTCCCCGCATCTTTAACAATGGAAATTGCTTCAAAAAGCCCTTGTGGTTGTTCTGCTTCAACGTGGAAAACAACTATATCCGCACCGGCATCGCAAAACGCTTTGACATAGCGAAGCGGTTTTTCTATCATAAGGTGAACATCCAAAACCATGTCTGTTGCTTTTCTCAGTGATTGCACAACCGGCAAGCCGATTGAAATATTAGGTACAAACGACCCGTCCATAACGTCAACATGCAAATAATCTGCTGTGCCAACTGTTTTGATTTCTTCCCCAAGTTTTGAAAAGTCTGCTGATAGAATTGATGGGGCAATTTTAATCATTATTAACCATTCCTTTTTTTGCGATTGTCACTCACAAAGTTATATCAAACCGCATAGTATATTTTAGCTACGTTGCATGCATCGAAGCTTTTATATAAAGGGGCTGTCAAATAATGTTTTGGCAGTCCCACTTTTCCTTTAAACCAATTTATTATACACTACAGAGCGAAAAGTTGCAAGCGTTTTTAATTAATTTACAATTTCCAGTCAATAAACCTTGACGGTATTATTCTTTAGTAGTATATTATTAATGAAGAACTATAATCAGTGGAGGACAAATGATGAAGAAGACTAACGGCACAAATGTAAAGCCGGTTGGGCACATATATGTTTTTGCCGGAGTGTGGGCAGTAGTTGCGGTCAGTATGCCTGTGCATACACTTGCAGGAATTATTGGAGCTGCTGTGATTGCCGGACTTGCTGCGCTCTTTACGAAGCCATTTTTTGCTTACAAACTTAAGAAGAAAATTGCATCCCAACCGCCGCAGTTTGAGCATGCGACTAAACCTCAAGCCGAGGCAGCAAAAGAAGCCGACAAAGTTTCCTACGGTAGCGAAATTGATGCAATCATCGAAGAGGGTAAAACAGCTCAACGTGAAATGGGCAGACTCTATGGCTCTATTAAAAACCAAGATGTTCGCAATAAAATCAATAAAATTATGGAAATTTCGGATAAAATCGTCCAAGACGCTATCCACGACCCGTCTGACGTTCCTCAAATCCAAAGATTTTTGAGTTATTATTTGCCAACCACTATAAAACTACTAAATGCATATGACCGTATGGGTAATCAAGGCGTCAAGGGCGAAAACATCACTTCATCCATGGGGAGAATTGAGGATATGCTCGATGCTGCTATTGAAGCATACGAAAAACAACTCGACTCACTTTTTGCTAATCAAGCACTTGATATAGAAACTGAAATTCAAGTTATGAACTCTATGATTAGTCGTGAGGGACTTGGTAAAACAGATTTTAAATTTTAATTATTACATACTCACTAAAGGAGAATTATTAAATGGAAAACAATAACACACCATACACACCTAGCCTTACTTTATCACCAAATCCCACAGCAGCTGCAACCGCAGTAGAAGAGGAAGCACCAATTGCTCCATCCCCTCTTACTTTGGCTTCTCAAAAGAAAGAAGAGGAAGCTCCTGTTGAGCGCCCCGAAATTGAAAAACTCTCCCCTGCTGAGCAAGCAGCGGTCAGAGAATTTGCACAGCAAATTGATGTCACTGATACAACAATGGTTATGAATTACGGTTCTGGCTCACAGAAAAATATTTCCGACTTTTCAAGCCAAACATTGGGCAAAGTTCGTACAAAAGATTTGGGTGAAGTTGGTGGAATGCTCTCCGACCTAGTTGTCGAGCTTAAAGGTTTTGATTTTGACGAGGAAGAGAAAAAAGGATTTTTAGGTTTTTTCAAAAAGGCAACAAATCAAATCGCACAGGTTAAAGCTCAATACGACAAAGCAGAAATTAATGTCGATAAAATCACTCAAATGCTTGACAAGCACTGGATAACTCTAAACAAAGATATTGCAATGCTCGACAAGATGTATGAAATGAATCAGGCATATTATAAAGAACTCACTATGTATATAATCGCTGGTAAGCTCCGCCACGAAGAGCTTAAAGCAACCGAACTTCCAAGACTTCTTAAAGTCGCACAGGACAGCGGTTCGCCCGAGGATGCGCAAGCAGCTAATGATTTTGCCAACATGCTAAACCGTTTTGAAAAGAAACTTCATGACCTTGATTTGACAAGAATGATTTCAATTCAAATGGCGCCACAAATCCGTATGATTCAAAACAACGATAGCATTATGGCTGAAAAAATCCAAACATCTATCGTAAACACCATACCTCTATGGAAGAGCCAAATGGTCATGGCTCTCAGCCTGCACCACTCAAGACAGGCTATGGAGGCACAACGCGAGGTGAGCAACTTGACTAATGAGCTACTAAAAAAGAACGCCGATGCACTGCGCATGGGTTCTGTTGACATTGCAAGAGAGTCAGAGCGTGGAATTGTCGATTTAGAAACACTAAAGCACACAAACCAACAGCTCATAGACACATTAGAAGATGTGCGTAAAATCCAAGATGAGGGTCGCGCAAGACGCGCTGAGGCTGAAGTTGAGCTTGGACGCATTGAGGGCGAACTCAAGACAAAACTTCTCGAATTCCGAGGCTAAGGAGAATTTTTTATGTTTTTCAAGAAAAAAGCCGTCGCAGTTTTTCTTAGTGCTGTTGTTGTCGCTGGCTCGACTATGATTGGCGCATACAACGGACTTACAAAAGACGCAAGAGAATTGAACGATGTTTTCTTTCATGGAGTAGATGGCGAGTGGAGTATTTCGGATGAAATCGACCTTTATCATGATTATGCCGACAAACTTCTAAGCCTTGCTAAGAATTATGATAATGTAGAAGGCAATATTAACGATGCATGGTTTGATTTTTATAGCGACAACGACTATGACTCTGATCTCACAGATGATATTTTTATAGAAACATATGGAAGTTTCAGTCTGGATGTATTCGAATTAGATGATTCCGTTGAGTATCTTAGAGAAAGCAATGATTATGATGATTATTTTTATACAAGCTCAATTGAAAGTGGTGTTTACGAAATAATTGAATATTCAGAGCTTATAATTCCCCAACTCAGGGATATGGATTTATCAGAAGACGAACTGAATGAGCTCGACTCTTTAGAGGCGATATTATTAGATACAACCACATTGGAGCTAGTCGCAGAGCCTTATAACGAGATGGTTAGAGAATATGAGACAGACACCTTAACGACTTTCCCAACTAATTTGTTTGCTGATTACTTTTATATCAACAGCCGTTATACCCCCGCAAGAACACTTGACTTCTAATGCAAACAGCCTGTGAAATTCACAGGCTGTTATTTATTTCCTAAATTTTGACATTATTTGATTATTTTGTCACCTTTACAAAGTATGGAAATGATGTTACAATATACGCATATTCAAATTTGAAAGGAGAATTATGGACGCTTTTTTCAAAAAATCAATATGCGGATTTCTGGTCGCTGTTCAACTGATAAGTATGTCAAGCACAGCCTTTGGCATAAACCCTGACGAAGTGGACGAGCTTATCGCTGAAACAGGTCAAGCTATTTTTAATGAGTTGACTTACCCCATTTATGCCGACGAAAATATTGGTTTATTATTCAATCTTAATCATAATAATTACGATTTACCTAATAATTATGCAGAACTTTACGGAAGTAGTCTTGCAGATTATATTATAGAAAATTATGACGAAAATGCTCGCCCCGACATTCAATTCAATATATCTGTCGCATTTGAACTCGCCTCATGTGGCATAAACCCCTATGACATCGATGGTATAAATTTATTTGAATTTGCAAGAGATGTCGACGCAGTTATCGCAGAGGGCAAAGAGTCAGTTCTTTCAACTTTAATCACATTAAATACAGTCGATACAATTTTTCCCGACGACTATATTTTAGACTCTACACGGCATAAATATTTGGATTTCTTGTTAAATTCCTATGATTCCGAAGCATTAAACATCCGTCATAATATATCTGAAATTGCACAGTTACTGTTGGTTTTCTCATATTATCCCGACTATAAGGATGTTAAATCTGAAACAGATTACTGGCTTTCTTATTTATCAAAGCTCCAAACCAGCAACGGAACTTTCAGCACCGACGGCAACAGTTATATCAGTGATTTGGCAATGGTTTTAGTTGCCTTGCAAAATTTGGATATAGACCCCAATGACCCCAAGTTTACAAAAGGCGATGCCACTATTTTAGATGGTTTGATGGAATTTTCAAATGAAGATGATTATTTTTCATTCTTACTATATTCAGAACCTGAATTATATGGCTCTCTAAGCGCATTCATTGCCCTAAATTCTTATAAGGAAAATATTGCATCTGATAAAAAATACTACGACTTTTCAGACGTTGAGCCACTGTATTCAGAGAGTTTTAACAACGATGACACGCACAAGGATATAAACGTCCCGCCTGTTACAATTAATCCTCCGAATTTCCTAGATATGGACGCTCATAAAAGCACAGTCGCTATAACCGAGCTTTACATGCGTGGAATCGTAAATGGAATTTCGAGCGTAAGTTTCGCCCCCGATGACACCATGACCCGTGCACAATTCACCGCAATCGTTGTAAGAGCTTTGGGTTTAACTCCTGAAACTGGAAATATATTCACAGATGTTTCGCCCGAAATGTGGTATGCTCCATATGTCGACACCGCATTTTCATACGAAATAATCAGCGGACGTAGCGAAGAAATTTTCTCACCTGATGAGCTTATCACACGACAAGAAGCAGTTGCATTAGTCTCACGAACTGCAACACTCTGTGGTTTTGATATAGAATTGAGCGAAAAGGAAATAGAGAAAATTTTAGAGGACTTTTCCGACACTTCTAAAGTTGAAGATTGGGCACTTCCCTATTATGCATTCTGCATTGAGAACAATATTATCGAGCAAGAAGATGAATATCTCGCACCGAGAAGATATGTTCTTCGCAGTGAGCTAACACAGATGATTTACAATGTACTATTTTATTCAAATTTATTATAGAAAGAGGTTTTTATTATGTCAAATTATCCAACTCCACACATAAACGCAACTCCATCAGATTTCGGCAAAACAGTTTTGATGCCGGGTGACCCATTGAGAGCAAAATTTATTGCGGAAAACTTCCTTGAAAATGCTGTTCTTGTGAACAATGTCCGTGGAATTCACGGTTACACAGGCACATATAAGGGCGTTAAAGTTTCTGTCATGGCTTCTGGTATGGGTATGCCATCGATAGGCATTTATAGCTATGAGCTATATAATTTCTTTGGCGTTGAGAACATCATGAGAATTGGCTCTGCTGGCTCTATGCAAGAACAAATCAAAATCCGTGATGTTGTAATCGGAATGGGCGCTTCTACAAATTCCGCATTTGCTAATCAATTCCAACTACCCGGAACTTTTGCCTCAATTGCTAACTACGATTTTATGAAAGCAGCAGTTGACAGCGCTGCGGAAAATGGTGTAAACTACCACGTCGGAAACATTTTGTCAAGTGACACTTTCTATGATGATAACAGCGATGCAATGGCGAAATGGATGAAAATGGGAGTCATGTGCGTCGAGATGGAAGCAGCGGCGCTATATATGACCGCTGCGCGTTGCAACAAAAGAGCGCTTGCAATCCTTACCATTTCAGATCACATCGTAACAGGCGAAAAGACAACCGCTGAGGAAAGACAAAATACCTTCACACAAATGATGGAAATTGCACTGGAAACAGCTGTTAAAATGGAAAAACTATAATAATATCTCCCCTATGCTTTAAAAATCTAATTTAAAGTATAGGGGAGTTTTGTTTTGAATTTAGATTTGTATAAATCTTAAAAATGAGGGCTTCGTTTTATAAAGCTCGAATATTTTTCAGTTTTCAGAACGTCAGCTAACTCTGTGAGTGTGGTTTGTGGTATTGGATTTCCGTATTTCGCTTCAGGCGCTCTCAGTACATTTCTTTCGTCAAAGCCTGTTCTTGCTCTTAGCATAATTCTAACTGTTGTCCCCACGTTCTCACGGCTGTTAACCAGCATTGTTCCATTGTGCAAATTTGCAATTTTCGATGCCATAAACAAGCCCAAACCACGGTTTAATTCTGGAATTCTATCGTTTTCAACTTCTAAATCATTATTAAAAATCGATCCCAATATTTGAGGCTCTATTCCGCCACCTGTATCGTTTACTGCAATTACCACCGCAGAATTTCGCCTGTAAACTCGAACATCTATCACACCCCCAGAGGGTGTATTTTTTATGCTATTAGATATAACTGCAAGAATCATTTTTTCAATCAAATTCGAGTCAGCATTCACAGTTATAAGATCAGTAGGTGGCGCATAATTTATTGTAAGTGAATTCTCGTCCGTCAAAAACCGAACAGAACTTACGATGTCAGATAAAAAAGTTCCCAGTTCAAGCAATTGTACAGACTGAGGATAAGTTCCTTTTTCAAGATGAGATATTAGAGTTAAATGCTCCGTATTTCGTAATAACTTGAAGTAGTTATGATATATAATAGAGGAATACATTGTTGATTTTTCGCCCTCTTCACATAGACCGCATATCTTATCTAAGGCAAATCTCAGCGTTGTCATCGACGAAACCATAGAATATAAAGTCGTTGGCGGAACAGTGCAAATCGAGTCTTTTTTGTGTGCTTTCTCCGCAGTCAAAATCAAAATTCCATCAAATTCTGATACAGTTACCACAATTTCACGACCAAAAACAAGCGTTGAAACTACAGCATTGACCTCAAACGGCCAATGAGCAAATACCTTAGTTATATCTTTTTCGTCACAAATTTCAGGGAAAGCTTGTCTGCATCTTGGATTCATATAGATAATTTCATCTTGAAATATTCCGAATATATATGACGAACTTAGTTTAAAAAGTCCGTTCAATCTCATATAAACATCATCCACGCAACAGCCCTCCTTTCCCATTCTTGCAAAATTAAAAAAAACTAAATTGTTTACATAATCGCATATATATTCTAACATAAAAGATTAAAAAAGCTATAGCAAAGCTCGAAAAACTTCGAATTTTGTCTAATAGTGTCGAATAATGTCGTATTATTTTATCAATTTTGATTTGAAATTGCCGTGATTATCTTCCATAATTTTAATTTTTTACAATTCAGTTACAAATATACATCCATTTTCCTTGCATTTTATTTAACTATGGTGTAAAATGAGGTTTGCTATATAAGACTTAGGCTAAAATTTCTACGGATTATTTAGGAGGTGTTCAATGTCAGGTAGTAAAAGTCAAAATTACCTGCATGGTGCGGCGATTCTCGGCGCAGGTGTTATCATAATGAAAATTCTCGGTGCGATTTATAAAATCCCACTGGTAAATATTTTGGGTGACTCGGGTTATGGTTATTTTCTTGTTGCCTACAATATTTACAACCTACTACTCACAATCGCGACCGCTGGTTTTCCTGTCGCACTTTCGAGGATGATAAGCGAAGCCAACACTCTCGGAAAACACCAAAATGTAAAAAAGATTTTTAATGTTGCATTTTTAACTTTTGCAGTTTTGGGTATTATTGGTTCACTTGTAATGTTCTTATTCCCAACAGAGCTTGCAATCGCTATGAACCAAGCAAGAGCTTCTCAAAGTATTTTCGCTCTCGCTCCTGCGATTTTATTCGCTTGTTTAACCAGTGTTTACAGAGGCCATGCCCAAGGACTTAGCAACATGCAACCAACCACAATTGGGCAAGTACTCGAAGTTTTGGTCAAGGTTATTGTCGGGCTTGTTCTCGCTTGGGTTTTGGTCTCCCGTGGCGCAAGCCTTCCCATCGCATCAGCCGGCGCAATTTTCGGTACGGCTGCCGGCGGACTTGTAGCTCTACTTTATATGTCCTCATTTAAGCGCCGTCATTACAGCAAACCGGTCGAAGCACATGCAAGCGAAGAAACCGAAAGTTCTTCTGCTATTTTCAAGCGTTTAATGCGCATCGGAATTCCCATAACTTTGGGTGCTTCTGTCATGAGTCTTATTACTTTGATTGACACAACCATAGTTTTGGATAGACTTCAAAATGCAGTTGGCTTTTCAGAAGAGGTTGTCGACGAATTATACGGTGTCTATGGCGCTATCATGACGCTTTATAACTTACCAGCAGCTTTTGTGACACCGCTTACTATAAGCATCGTTCCCGCAATCACAGCCTGTGTCACAAGACGTGCTTTTAAAGATGCTAGTGATATTGCACAGGCATCTGTAAGAATTACTTCACTAATCGCAATGCCCATGGGTGTCGGACTTTCTGTTTTGGCGTATCCTATAGTTAATGTTTTGTTCCCAACAAGCCACGAAGCCGGCCCAACCTTACTCATGCAAATGGGTGTTGCCTCTATATTTGTTTGTATTGCACTAATCACAACTGCAATTTTACAAGCACATGGAAACGAAAAATATCCTGTTTATTCCATGATTGTCGGTGGACTAATAAAAATTGCTGTAAACTGGGTTTTGGTCGGAAATCCCGATATCAATATCTACGGCGCACCTATAGGAACACTTGTTTGTTACCTTGTTATGTGTACAATGAACATTGTTTTCATTTGCCGTTGTATGGAGAAAAAACCATCAGTTTCAGGCATGTTCCTAAGACCGCTAATAAGCACACTTGTAATGGGTGTTGTTGCATGGGCGCTATATTCTCCAGCTTTTGGAATTATAAATGGCATGGGAATTGTCGGCGAATGGCTTAGCATCGCACTTGCAATGATAGTTTCTATCGGAGCTGCTTGCGTTGTTTACGTGATATTAATTGTAACTACTCGCGCAGTCACTTTAGATGATATGAAACTTATACCAAAAGGCGAGAAATTAGCGAAAGTTTTACGTATAAAATAGAAAAAACGTAAAAAAACCTCACAAAGGAGAAAATTATGCTGGAATTTCAGAGAAAAGAGTGTTATAATGTTGAAGATTTTAAAAAAATCATTTCAATATTAAGGTCTGAAAATGGTTGCCCTTGGGACAAGGAGCAAACGCATGAGTCTATTCGTCGAAACTTGCTCGAAGAGGCTTATGAGGTCTGTGAAGCTATCGACGAGGGTTCTCCCGAACATTTGAAGGAAGAGCTTGGCGACCTATTGATGCAGGTAATTTTTCATGCACAGATTGAAACTGAAATCGGTGGATTTAATCTTGATGACGTGGCGGATACTGCATGTAAGAAGCTGATTTTACGACACCCTCATGTTTTTTCTGACGTTGAAGTTTCTGGTGCTGACGAAGTTTTAACAAACTGGGACGATATTAAACGTGTAGAAAAAGCTCAAAAAACCACTACGGATGCGATGAACAGTGTTGCAAAATCGCTTCCAGGACTATGGCGTGCCGAAAAAATTCAAAGTAAGGCGGCTAAAGTTGGCTTTGATTGGAATGATACTAATGAAGCACTTTTAAAGCTCAGAGAAGAAACTGACGAGCTCTTTGACGCTGTGGCAAGCGGTGATAGTGACCGAATTCTCGACGAATTGGGTGACGTTCTTTTTGCCACTGTTACGATGTCAAGATTTTTGAAATGCGATCCCGAAACCGCGATTGCTAATACTTGTGAAAAGTTTATTTCAAGATTTGAGTTCACAGAAAAACTCTTGCTGGATAAAGGCAAAAAAATGGAGGATTGCACTGTCGATGAGCTAATCGAGCTGTATAATCTTTCTAAGATAATGGAAAAATCAATATAATAAGAATGGCATATGCCACACAATTTACGGAGGTTACAAATGAACAAAGCAGAACTAATTAAGAGCGTAGCAGACAAAACAGGACTTTCAGCTAAAGACTGTGAGAAAGTTGTTAACTCAACACTTGAAACTATCTCTGAAACACTTGAAACAGGCGATAAAGGGCAAATTGTCGGATTTGGCATTTTTGATGTAAAATACAGAGAAGCACGCAAGGGCAGAAATCCAAAAACACGCGAGGAAATCGACATCCCTGCTTCACGCACACCACAATTCAAAGCTGGTAAACTTCTTAAAGAGGCTGTCAGCGGCGAATAGTAGCTTGTCATTAGGATGATGTTTTCTGTGTCTTTAGACGCACAGAATTCACAGTTAAATACAGAGGCTGTAACGAAATCTATATTTCGTCACAGCCACTATTTATATGGGGAGATTATTATGAGACTAGATAAATTTTTAAAAGTATCAAGACTTATCAAACGTCGCACAGTCGCAAATGATGCCTGCGACGGAGAGAAAGTTATGGTTAACGGAAGAGTTGTCAAAGCATCTTATGCAGTAAAAGTCGGCGATGTTATCGAGCTCACTATGGGTCAAAGAACGCTCAAAGTTGAAGTTTTGAACATTAGCGAACACGCTAATAAGGCTGATGCAGCAGGACTTTACAAGGAAATTGTTTAAAAGTCGAATTTTCTATGCTTGTCAATAGCTATTTTCGACAAAAATCTACAATAACCAACATCTAGGGATGAATACTATCTGAATTATGCATATTTCGTGCTGAAAGCTGTTGAAAACCCTTGTTGAAAACCCTGTTGAGAATGTGTAAAACCCTTGCCACTCAACAGTTTTTACGAAAACTTTACCTAAACTGTTTATACATTCCAGTATGAATATTGCCACTATTCAAATTTTGAATAGCAAATTTATAAAAAAATGCTTGCCATGATTTTCGACTTGCTCGAACACCGTGGAAGCATTTCTTTATTTATTCATTTGTTAAAATATTTAGGTGAGATGTTTTTGGGCATAAGGATTTATGTAATTTTTTGTGTGAATTTTTGTATGAATTTTTGTGTGCTAAAGCACAGGAGATTTTCGTCTGTTGCGACAGACGACTAGTGGCTCTGCCCCAAGTCCCCGAAATTTTTTGAAAAAAATTTAGTAAAACTTCATTTATCGCATTTTCGTACACTGCATTATTGAGTATGTTTATACACACTACATTATTTAGCATAATTTTTTAAGTTGTCCAATACTCTATTAATAATACTTTAATATCTTAACGGAGGGACAACATGAAACGATTAGTTTTTTTCTTACTACTTACAATTTTTATCACTCAGCCAGCTTTAGCAACCGGAACGCTAACAGACGAGCAAATCAGCATCAGCGCACCTCGCGCAATACTAATCGAAAAAACAACAGGCACAGTAATCTACGAGAAAAATGCGGACGAACAGGCAACACCAGCAAGCGTCACCAAAGTCATGACGATTTTATTAATTGTTGAAGAACTACAGAGCGGTAGGCTGACATTAGAGGACATGGTGACAGTCTCCTCAAATGCCCAAAGCATGGGAGGCTCTCAAGTTTATCTCGAAGAGGGTGAGACCATGAGTGTAAGAGACATGCTAAAAGCCATTGTGGTATCCTCCGCTAACGACGCCGCAGTTGCAATGGCTGAACATATAAGCGGAACAGAGCAGGCTTTCGTTGACAAAATGAATTCACGAGCAAAAGAACTTGGTATGAATAATTCGAGTTTTACAAATTGCTCTGGTCTTTTTGACGACGAAAACCACTACACCACCGCTAGAGATATCGCAATCATGTCACAGGAGCTGATAAAGCATGATATGATTAAGGATTTTACCACCATTTGGATGGACACTTTACGTGACGGTGAATTCGGATTATCAAATACGAATAAACTTGTGAGCAATTATGAGGGTTGCACAGGTCTTAAAACAGGCTTTACACAGCTCGCCGGATATTGTCTATCTGCAACTGCGGAGCGGAATGGTGTTGAATATATCGCCGTTGTCATGGGCGCTGAAACATCAGACAACAGGTTTGACAGTGTTAAAACACTTTTGAATTATGCCTTCGCAAATTTCGAGCTAGTCAAACTTGTTCCCGACGAGGCAATCCCCCCTGTCATCGTCAGCCTTGGTGAAACCGAGAGCATTCAGCCATCGATTTCAGGCGAGCAATTTGCTCTACTCGAAAAAGGAATGAATACCGAGATGAGTTATTCAATCGAAATGAGCGACACCGTACCAGCACCGGTTCTTGAGGGTCAGATACTTGGAAAAATCTCTGTAACACAAAATGGCAAGCTTTTACGAGAATTAAATTTGATTTCGAATGAGGCAATTTTACGAAAAACACCCATGCAAATCTTCCTCGATATGTACGATATGATGTATGGTTAACATAACGTCCCCATTTCGACACAAAATTCCCATAATTTACAATATTAGTCCCCCACTTTAATCAAAAAACAGTTGAAAAAAAAGGAAATTAGGTGTAAAATAACTTATATCTTAATCCTACAAAAAAGGAGATTCCATTTATGGTAAAAGTAGATTTAAACGGTTGCAAAGATTATTTCGGTGTTGGAGAACCCGACTTTTCACTTGCTGCCAAGGCACACAGAACACTTTCTGAAAAAACAGGCCCCGGCAATGATTTCACAGGTTGGGTATCACTGCCCAAGCTAATCCGTGACACGGAGCTAAAAGGCATCATTGCGGCTGCTGAGCGTATCCGCTCAAACTCTGACGTATTGGTCGTTTGCGGTATCGGTGGCTCATATCTAGGCGCTCGTGCGGCTATTGACCTTTTGGGTGGCATGAACAAGCGCAATGCGCCGGAAGTATTTTTCGCCGGCACAGCTCTATCCCCCGACAGCCTTACTGAAATCATTCAGGCAATAGGCGACAGAGATTTCTCTGTAAACGTAATTTCAAAATCAGGCACAACTTTAGAGCCTGCACTATCTTTCAGAGTTTTCAAAAAATTACTTGAGCAAAAATATGGTGTTCAAGGCGCAAAACGCAGAATTGTCGCTACAACTGACTCTGCTAGAGGCGTACTTAAAACTTTGGCAACTGCTGAGGGTTATGAGACATTCGTCGTTCCAAACGATGTCGGTGGCAGATATAGCGTTCTTTCTGCTGTTGGTCTTCTACCTATGGCTGTCGCAGGAATTGACGTAAACCGTGTTATCGAAGCTGCGATTGTAGAGATGGAAGCACTTGATTTGCGCAGTCCTGAGAACCCAGCTTGGCAATATGCCGCTGCACGTCAAAAGCTTTACAGCATAGGAAAAAATATTGAAGTTTTGGGTTGCTATGAGCCAAGATTTAGATTTTTCTCCGAGTGGTGGAAACAACTTTACGGCGAGAGCGAAGGCAAGGACGGCGTTGGTATCTTCCCTGCTTCTGTTGAGTTTACAGCAGACCTTCACTCCATGGGTCAGTACATCCAAGACGGCCCCAGAACTATGATGGAAACTATTGTTTCATTCGAAGAGAGCTTAACTTCACAGGAAGTTCCTTTCGCTATGGGCGATCCCGATGGACTAAACTATCTTGCAGGTCGTGACTTCGATTCTATCATGAAAGTTGCAAAAGAGGCTGTTAAGGCTGCTCATATCAGCGGTGGAGTTCCAAATATCGAACTCATTGTAAAAAAACGTGACGAAGAAAACTTCGCTGCATTGGTATGCTTCTTTGAAATGGCTTGTGGCATCTCTGGTTATATCTCAGGTGTCAACCCATTTGACCAACCTGGTGTCGAAGCATACAAAAAGAATATGTTTGCTATGTTAGGAAAGCCAAAAAATTAGCAAAATGTAAAAATTTATAAAATTAGCATTGAAGTTTTAGTATAATAGTGGTAATATATATGTGTGGTACATGTTTAAAATCGTGTTCCACACATATATTACAAGGAGCGTGAATTATATGATTAAACTAGTTATTGGTGAAAAAGGTTCCGGTAAAACAAAACAAATGGTTGACCTACTAAATGAAGCTATAGCCCAAGAAAGCGGAAATATCATTTTTATAGAGAAAGACAAAAATTTAATCCATGACATTCCGCACACCGTCAGACTTATTCACGGTAGCGACTATGGAATTTGCACAAACCTACAATTCAAAGGCTTTATAAGTGGTATTCATGCCGGAAACTACGACATTACCCATGTTTTTATTGATAATTTTTATAAAATGCTTGATGACACTTCAAACGAAGCGGTTGAACGTGTTTTAAAATGGATACATGATTTAGGCGAAAAAGAAAATGTTAGTTTCACAGTCAGTGCTTCAACTGATTTAGACAAACTTTCAGACGGCATAAAAAAATATCTATAAATAATTACAGCGATAAGTTTTACGACTTATCGCTGTTTTTATCAGTTTATGAATAAAAATGATGCAGTTTTCGCTGCATCA
The DNA here is from genome assembly GCA_964370925.1 of uncultured Oscillospiraceae bacterium. Classification (GTDB taxonomy): domain Bacteria; phylum Bacillota; class Clostridia; order Oscillospirales; family Oscillospiraceae; genus Heteroscillospira. The sequence goes on from CAYJLH010000001.1 coordinate 43,198, forward strand.
TTTCATATTTTAAAGCACGCGTACTTTTAGGACATTTTCCATTTTCTCTATAGACGCCTTAATATCTCCGTTAAGCTTTGTGCCTGTGTCAATCATAGTGTAAGCATACTCACCACGAGGTTTGTTAATCATATGCTCGATGTTGATATTTTTGTTACTGATAAACTCAAGCATATTGTTAATAACTTTTGGCACATTTCTGTGGATAACGCAAATTCTTGACTCACCCATTCTGTTAAGCTGAACATCTGGTAGGTTGACGGAGTTTTTGATATTACCATTTTCAAGATAATCATAAATCTGACGAGCAGCCATCATTGCGCATTTTTCTTCACTCTCAGGAGTTGAAGCACCAAGATGTGGTAAAGCAATAACTTTTGGATGGTTGATAAGCTTTTCATTTGGAAAGTCAGTTACATATTTTGCAACTTTTCCGCTTTCCATAGCGCTTAGCATAGCATCGTCGTCGACAAGCTCGCCACGAGCTAGGTTAATTATACGAACACCGTCTTTCATTTTTGCGAAAGCCTCAGCATTTAGAATGTGGTGTGTGGCTTTCATGTAAGGAAGGTGCAGTGAAATATAATCACATTTTTCGAAAATCGTATTTATATCTTTTGCATTGCTGACATTTCCTGATAGTCTCCACGCGCCGTCAACGGACAAATGTGGGTCGACACCATAGACATACATACCGAGCTTTAGTGCAGTATTTGCAATTCTTGCGCCGATAGCACCAAGGCCGATAACACCCAAAGTTTTACCCATAATCTCAGGGCCAGCATAATTTGATTTATTCTTTTCGACCAAAGGTGAAATTTCAGCACCCTTACCCTCAAGAGTTTTTACAAAGTCCAAACCACCTGTAACGTCACGAGAAGCCATAAGCATACCGCAAATCGCAAGCTCTTTAACAGCTTCTGCGTTAGCACCCGGTGTGTTAAAAACTGTTATACCCTTTTCTGTGCAGTCTGCGATGGGTATATTATTTGTACCTGCTCCAGCTCTTGCAATAGCCAAAAGCTCAGAGTTCATCTCATAGTCATGCATACTTGCGCTACGAACCAAAATTCCCTCAGCGCCTTCGATTGTATCTCCGACATTACATTCTTTTTCAGCAAGAACATTTAGTCCGCTTTTTCCGATTTTATTAAGAGTTTTTATATTAAACACGGTTTTCTACCTCAAATTTCTTCATAAATTCAACTAATTTTGCAACACCTTCCATGGGTTGTGCGTTATAGATTGATGCTCTCATACCACCGACAGAACGGTGACCTTTTAGGTTCAAAAATCCTGTAGCTGTTGCCTCTTTGACAAACTTTGCGTCAAGCTCTTCACTTGAGCTTCTGAATGTAACATTCATTTTTGAACGGTCGGCAATTTCAGCGCAACCATTGAACATAGCACTTTCATCAAGGTAGTTGTAAAGAAGAGCTGAGCGCTCGTCTCTAAGCTTAGCCATAGCAGTTAAGCCACCAAAGTTTTCAATCCACTCAAGCACTAGGCCAAGGATATAAATGCTGTATGATGGGGGTGTGTTGTACATAGAATCTTTATCTATCATAGTTTTATAGCTCATAATTTCGGGAGTGTATGCAAAGTGAGCGCCGGCAAGTGCTTTGTCAATAATTGCAACTGTAAGACCCGCTGGACCCATATTTTTCTGAGCGCCTGCAAAGATAATTCCATATTTTGATACATCAACAGGAGTTGATAGAATATTTGAGGACATATCACAAACCAGTGGGCTATTTACCTCTGGCACATACTGCCATTCTGTACCAAAAATTGTATTGTTAGCACAGTAGTAGAAATATTTTGAACCCTCAGTGACTGTGATTTTATCTTGAGTTGGAATATATGTATGATTTTTATCGGCAGAACTAGCCGCAAGATTTACATTACCATATTTTTTTGCTTCTTTAAGAGCATTGTTGGCAAATGAACCTGTGACAGCATAGTCAGCAACACCATTTTCTCCCATTAAGTTCATAGGAATCATAGCAAACTGTTGTGTTGCGCCACCTTGAAGAAATAAAATTTCGTGTGTGTCGGGGATATTCATAATAGCACGTAATTTATTTTTCGCTGAGTCGAAAATACTTTGGTATATACTACTTCGATGGCTCATCTCCATAACCGACATTCCTGAACCGCCAAAGTTTAACATTTCGTTTGATGCTTTTTGCAAAACCACCTCCGGTAAAACCGCGGGTCCTGCTGAGAAATTAAACACTCTTTCATTAACCATCGAATAACACCTCTCTGTATTTGTTTCAGCTGATTTGAAATACACTTGTATTTCTACCGTGTACTTCTGCTGTGTACTATACTATATCACTAAATCGTTAAAATATCAAACTGTTATTCCTACAAGCATTTTATCTTTATGTGTTAATATTTTGACATATTGAACAATTGTACGTTCAATTTCGCACGAAATTGTCACTTCACAGTAGTTATCACTGTGCCCCCTCGAAACTTCACCATCGTATGTTTCGAATATTACAGGCAAAGTTCTCCCCACTTGTCTGTCCAAAAAATCACCGCTCATCCTGTCTGCCAATGCCGAAACTTCCGACGCCCTCTCTGATTTCACCGCATTTGTCAGCTGATTTTCCATCGCCGCTGCCTTTGTCCCCGGTCGAGGCGAATACGGGAAAACATGCATAGATGAGAAGTTACATTTCTCAATAAAAGCCAAAGTTTCACGGTGGTGGGCATCGGTCTCCCCCGGAAATCCGACAATTACATCGGCAGTTATTCCGCAGTTTGGGAAATATTTTCGTAGCAACTCGGTTTTTTCAAAAAAAGTCGCTGTGTCGTATTTTCTGTTCATTGCAGTCAAAATTTCATCACTTCCGCTTTGTAATGAGAGATGAAAATGCGGACATAGGCAGTTTAATTTTGAAATTTTTTCGACAAACTCCTCTGTAATTATTCTGGGCTCTAAAGAGCCAATTCGAATTCTAAGCGTGGGCGAAACCTTTGAAACAGCCTCGATTAAGTCAGAAAGTGATGGTTTATTTTCCAAATCTCTTCCATAAGACGCTATCTCTATGCCTGTCAAAACTATCTCTGAATAGCCTTTTTCAGAAAGTTCCAATGCTTTTTCGCAAGCCATTTCAATAGGCATACTGCGGACAGCGCCTCTTGTGTACGGAATTATGCAATATGTGCAAAAATTCGTGCAACCATCTTGGATTTTTAAAAACGCTCTCGCCTTACCGCTTTCAGCACCTACAGGCAAATCCTCAAAATCTCGGCGCGCCATGGGATTTCCGACACTGACTACGCCCTCTCTGCTCTCCATAAATCGCTCAATTTCAGAAACCAGCAGTTTTTTGTCCGCACTACCATATACTATGTCAGCGCCCAGTGCTTTGGTATCCTCGGGGCTTAATTGAGAAAAACAGCCACAAACTACGGATATGCAGTCAGGATTTTGGCTTTGCAAACGTCTGACAGCCTGACGGGATTTTCTGCCACTCTCAGAAGTTACGGCGCAAGTGTTGACTATTACTAGGTCAGCAATTTCGCCTTTTTCGATTTCAGCGTGTCCAAGCTCTGTAAGCATCTGACTAAGAGCCTGTGATTCGCATTGATTTACCTTGCAGCCAAGGGTGTGTATAGTAAATTTCATAAAAAATTGTATCCTTTACTTGAAAATTTGGTTTATATATGTTATTATATTGATAATTTTTAATATGTGAGGTAAAGATATGGCTATATATTTGGATAATGCCGCCACCACAAACGTCTGCAAAGAGGCTGCCGAAGCGGCACTATACGCAATGACTGAGGGATATGGCAACCCAAGTTCCACCCACGCAATCGGACGAACTGCCGCCGCATTGGTCGATAAAGCTAGAAAAAGCATAGCAGAGGCTATGGGTTCAAGACCTCAGGAAATTTTTTTCACATCGTGCGGAACAGAGAGCGACAACTGGGCAATTGTCAGTGGACTAAAAGCCAGAAAATTTTTGGGTAAGCACATCATAAGTTCACAAGTTGAACACAGTGCAGTTATTAAAACCATAGAAGCACTCGTAAACGAGGGCTACGAGGTCACAAACGTCCCTCTACAAGCCGATGGTTCAGTTTCGGCAGATGATGTTATCGAGGCAATCCGCCCCGACACAGCCCTAATCACCTTAATGACCATCAACAATGAAACAGGAGGCGTTACAGATATCGCCGCAATCGCCAAAGGAATTAAAGCCAAAAAAAGCCGCGCACTTTTACATACAGATGCTGTACAAGCATTTTTAAAAACACCCTATAAGCTCACAGAACTGGGCGCTGACCTAATTTCCATCAGCGGACATAAAATCCATGCACCTAAGGGTATAGGCGCACTTTACGTAAAAAGTGGAGTTGTCCTCCCCTCTTTTCTAAAAGGCGGAGAGCAAGAACGTGGAAAAAGAGCCGGCACAGAGGCAGTTCCGCTAATCTCCGCATTCGGAGCTGCAGTAGATGCCGCTTTGCCGACTGTTTTAGAGAGTCAACAACACATGGCAGAACTCAAAAAACTATGTGTTGACCGTTTGACTGCTGAAATTCCAAACGTGGAAATTATGAAATCTGACGCTCCGCATATATTAAATATTGGATTGCCACGCCTTAGAAGCGAAGTAATTCTAAATTATTTAGACGGAAAAGGCATCTTCATTTCTATGGGTTCTGCATGTAAGCTCCGCTCGAGAAGCTATGTTTTAGATGCTATGAAACTACCTAAAGAAGTGGTTGATGGTTCTATCAGGCTTGGTTTTTCAAGATATAACACCATTGAAGAAATCAACACATTTTGTGATTCTTTGAAAGAAGCACACGATTCACTGTTTAAAGCTCCTCGATAATTTCATCAGGAATATCAACATTTACATTCCTTACCGGCCGATGCGATTTAGGGTCTATATGCGATATGCATACATACTCTGACGTATTGGTCGGTAAACCTTTTTTGCGCAGACGATTTTTGATAAGTATATTAATACCTGTGCTGATAATAACAAACAGTGGCACACCAACGAGCATACCTGTAAATCCGAAAAGTCCGCTACCGACCAAAATCGAGAACATGACCCAGAACCCACTGATACCAACGCTGTTGCCCAAAATTCTAGGTCCAAGAATATTGCCGTCGAATTGTTGCAATGCCAAAATAAATACAGCAAAAATCAAGCCTTTTACGGGGCTTTCCATGATAATAATGAACGCAGAAGGAATAGCTCCGATAAATGGTCCAAAGTATGGAATAATATTCGTAACACCAATGATAACCGCAATAAGTGGCGCATATGGCATTTGCAAAATGACACAACCTATATAGCAAAGTATACCAATTATAAGTGAGTCAATCAATTTTCCGCCAATAAATCCCATGAAAACCTTGTGCATAAAACGGAAAGTTGAATAAATAGAGTCCACATGTTCAGATGTGAAAACGCTATACATTAGACGTTTAAACTGTCCACCGAATTTTTCTTTATTATATAGTATATAACAAGAGATGATAACACCCAAAAAGAGGTTTAGAAATACAGTGATAACCGAGAAAATACTTGAAGAAATTACGGACAAAAAGTCTGTAACTTCCGGCAATTGACTGGAAATCAGTGCGCCAATATCTTGGAAGTTAGTTGTTAATTCTGCCATCGCTGTGCCAACCTGATCCCTGAGGTCTGGATAGTCTTTAAATAGTCCAAGAACCCAATCATTAATAGAAATGATATACTCCGGAATTCTTGCAGTGACGTTTATGACACTCTCTTCAAGTCGAGGCCAAAGCAAAAGAATTATACCGATAATAAAGAAATTAACTAAGAGTATGCTTGAAAAAACCGAAAGTCCACGAGCAATTGCAAATCTGGTTTTTACTTTTGTCGAAAATCTTGTCGCAAAATTCGTATACCATTTTCTTTGAAAATAGTTCATAAGCGGACTGAACAAATATGCAAAAACCAATCCCCAAATAAAGGGGGTTAATATTGTGAAGACATTTGCAATTCCTGCCGAAATATCTTCCCACCGTTGGAAAATCATAAAAAACACTATGCAGCAAAAGATGACAAGAAGCGCCGTTACACCTGCATAAAGGTATCGGGCATCCCATTTAAATTTATTCACAGCATCACCTCCATATTTTTATCTACATGAATATTGTAACCTATATTCCTCGATACGTCAATTTACATTGAACCAAAATTTGAATAATTGTAGAAATTTTTATTTTTTTGAAACCTTTATTCCTAAAATAGTAAAAAACTAAGAGAGCCTTTGATCAGTGCTGAAAATACCAAACAGAAATGCAGTATTTTCAGTATCACTAAGGCTCTCCTTTTTTTGTTTTAGGTAAGCGTTTTTAAAAAAACTAGTTTTGTTTATAATCCGACAAGAAGTCTCCCAAATCATTCATCGCTGCCGCAAGTCTTTCAGGTTTAGGAAGCATGACAATTCTAAAGTGCGAATCGTCATTATAGTCAAATCCACTTCCGGGAATAATCAAAATCTTCTTAGCTACCAAAAGGTCTAAGGCAAATTTCTTGTCACTTGTGATATTAAACTTTTCTTTGTCCAGTTTTGGGAAAAGATAGAATGCCGCATCATTTTTCACAAAGCTCAAACCGTCAATTTTCTCAAGAACACTGCAAGCAGCCTCTCTTTGCTCGTAAAGTCTGCCTCCGGGTAGGAGCATAGATTTCGTAGACTCGGCATCCGCTAGTGCCGCCGGTACAGCGAGTTGAGTGAATGCATTACCACATAGGCGCATAGCAGCCAAAGCAAAAAGTCCCTCAGCAAAATCACGCATTTTTTCTCCACCGCTGATTACAAGCCAACCGCAACGGAAGCCACAAATGATATGTGACTTTGAAAGTCCATTCATTGTGATAATGGGTAGGTCGGGAGCTAATGCCGCTGCAGATTTGTGAACTTTTCCGTCTAAAACAAGTCTGTCATAAATTTCATCTGATAATACAACAAGGTCGTTTTGTCTTGCAATTTCAAGCATCTCGAGCAAGTTTTGGTCTGGATACAAAGAACCTGTTGGGTTGTTTGGATTTATTATAACTATAGCCTTAGTTTTTGATGTAATTTTACTTTTTATATCTTCAATATCAGGACACCAATTATTTTTCTCGTCACAATTATAGTAAACAGGAACACCACCTGAAAGGTAAGTGCAGTTAGCCCATAGAGAATAGTTTGGTGTCGGTAATAAAACCTCATCGCCGTTGTCTATTAGCGCATTCATCGCCATATTTACAAGTTCACTAACACCATTCCCAAGGAAAATATCGTCCATACATATATCTTGAAAGCCTTTGGCTCTGTGATATTCTAAAATCGCTTCACGCGCGGCGTCCATTCCACGGACATCGCAATAGGCAGTAGCGAGGTCAATATTATTCGCAACGGCATCACGAACGCTTGCCGGCATTTCAAAGCCAAAACTCGCAGGGTTTCCTGTGTTTAGCTTTAAAACTTTTTCGCCTCTTTTTTCCATAGCCAAGGCCTCTTGATACAAGGGTCCTCGGATGTCTGAATTAATTTTACTTATTCTGCTAGATCTAATTAGCTGTTTCATGTCTTCTCCCCTTATAAACTGCGTCAATTTATCTCAATAAAGTATATCTACCTATTCTACACCCCAAACACACGATTTGCAATAGAAAAATAAATAATTAGTGCAACAACGTCAACTAGCGTCGAAATTAAAGGCGACGCCATTAGTGCGGGGTCAAGCTTACATAGCTTTGCAAATATTGGCAAAGTACAACCCAAGGCTTTCGCTAATATGATGGTGAAAAACAGTGCGACTCCGGTTACTATCGCAACAATTTCTTGCCCAGGATACATCAAAACAATGCGGAAATAGTTTAAAATCGCCAAAATCGCACCACATAGTGCGGCAATTCGTATTTCTTTCCAAATAATTTTTAAAATATCCTCTGTTTCAATTTCACCAATCGCCATACCACGAATGATAAGCGTTGCCGCCTGTGCGCCGGCATTACCACCCGTACCCGTTAGCATCGGCATGAGCGTAACAAGTAGTGGAACAGATACATAAGTACTTTCATAAAGTCCTAAAATAATTCCGCTCAATGTGCTTGAAAGCATCAAAATCATAAGCCACGGAATACGATTTTTCACAAAAGTTATAGTATCAATTTTCAAATACGGCTTTTCTGATGGCAGAATAGCAGCCATTTTTTCAAAATCCTCGGTGGTTTCTTGCTCAATAACGTCGATGATATCATCGACAGTGACAATTCCGACAAGTCGCCCTTCGTTGTCAACAACAGGCAGGGCAATAAAGTCGTAGTCAGAAATCATTTCACTGACTTCCTCTTGGTCTTCTGTCGTGTGAACATACATGACATTTGTTTCCATGATATCTTCTATCATGTCCTCATCATCAGCCAAAAGCAAATCCTTGACCGTAACAACACCCTCAAGTCGTCTATGCGCCGAAGTTACATAGCAAATATAAATCGTTTCTTTATCAGCACCAATTCGGCGAATTCTGGCAAGTGACTCTTTGACATTCATGTATTTTTTCAAATCCACAAACTCCGAAGTCATGATACTGCCAGCCGAATTTTCAGGATAATTGAGGTATTGATTTATCAAAATTCGTGTTTCTGTCGTCGCCGTTCTCATAACACGTTTGACCACGTTCGCCGGAAGTTCTTCCATAAGGTCAACGGCATCGTCAAGGTACATTTCTTCAATAAGTGCGCCCAATTCGGTATCGGAAACGCTGTTTATTATATGTTCTTGTTCCTCAACTTCAAGATTTGAAAAAACCTGAGTTGCTTGGTCTTTTGGCAAAAGCCTAAAGACCATTGCCATCTGTGCATCGGGGAGTTCATTCAAAAATTCCGCTATGTCGAACTCATTCATTTCCTCTAGGATTTGCCTAAGATTTTTTATCCGCTTATTTTCAAGCAAAACCATAAGTTCTTCTCTGATGGTTTCATATTCAAAATTTTCCAAGAATATCCCTCCCCTATTTTATTTTCTCGTTACAAAAATTATACCGACATACCTAAATATCTAGCTTGTTCAACTGTCAATTTATCAATGTCAATTCCAAGAGTTTCAAGTTTTGAGAACGCAACCGCACGGTCGATTTCCTCAGGAACAGGGACAACTCCAGGTTTCATATCACGATTTTTTGCGACAAATTCAGCGCATCTTGCTTGAATTGCAAAGCTCATGTCCATAATTTCAGCTGGATGTCCGTCACCTGATGCAAGATTAACCAATCTGCCCTCAGCAAGAACAAATAATTTTTTTCCGTCTTTCATTACAAAACCTTCGATATTTTTGCGAGCTTCATAACGGCTTTCGCTCATTTCAGCAAGGTCGTCAAGTGAAATTTCAACATTGAAGTGACCGGCATTACACATAATTGCGCAGTCTTTCATTGTTTCAAAGTGTTTTTTAGTCAAAATATCACGGCAACCAGTGACAGTTACAAAAACATCACCAACTTTTGCAGCGTCGTCCATATTCATAACTTCAAAACCGTCCATAACAGCTTCGATAGCTTTAACTGGGTCGATTTCAGTCACAACAACACGAGCGCCCATGCCTTTTGCACGCATGGCTACACCTTTACCACACCAGCCGTAACCAGCAACAACAACATTTTTCCCAGCGACAATTAGGTTTGTTGTACGGTTAATTCCATCCCAAACTGATTGCCCTGTGCCGTATCTGTTGTCAAAAAGGTGTTTGCAATCCGCTTCGTTTACCATAACCATCGGGAACTGGAGTTCGCCGGAAGCCGCCATAGCTTTTAGTCTGTGAATACCTGTTGTAGTCTCTTCACAACCGCCATACACATATTTTAAATTGTCACGATACTTTGTGTGCATAAGCGTTACAAGGTCGCCACCGTCATCAATAATGATGTTTGGTTTACAATCCAAAACAGCGCAAAGATGGCTTTCATATTCCTCAGGAGTTGAGCCATACCAAGCGTGAACATCCATACCACCAGCCGCAACAGCTGCCGCAACATCGTCTTGTGTTGAAAGTGGGTTACAACCTGTGACGTGCATTTCCGCTCCGCCCATTTCCATTACACGGCAAAGGTAGGCAGTTTTTGCCTCCATGTGAACTGAAAGCGCTACACGTAGACCCTCTAGCGGACGAGTTTGCTTAAATTCCTCCGCAATTTTATTCAAAATAGGCATGTTTTGTGATGCCCATTTTATTTTTTTCTCACCCTCAGATGCAAGGCTTATGTCTCTAACTTCGTACATTTTAATATTCTCCTATTCCTAATCTTTTACAGCTGTTCTTAACCTCAGCTTTTATTTTTTCGGCATCTATAGCCGTAAATTCACCATTTTTAAGTACAATCTTCCCATCAATTATGACGGTTTCCGCATTCCATCCGGCAGAGGAATAGCACATAGCGGATTTTGCGTTTAACAGAGGAACTCTGCCCTCGTCACTCAAATCAAAAATTGAAATATCGGCTTTTTGACCGCATTTCAATTCACCGAGCTTTCCGCTCATTCCCATAGCAACTGCACCGTTTTTAGTCGCCATATCATAGCAGTCAACAGCTGGTGCGATAGTCGGATTTTTCGTTACACCCTTATGCACAAGCGAGAAAAGTTGCATTTCTCTCAAGATACTAAGACTGTTATTACTTGCCGCACTGTCAGTGCCGAAGCACATGTTAATTCCCGCTCTGTTCATTCGGTCTATACGTGGTAAACCATTTGCAAGCTTTAGGTTACTACCTGTATTAATTACCGCAGTTACACGGTTTTTTGCCAAAATTTCAATATCCTTATCCGAAAGCTGTACGCAATGCGCCGCTACAGTTTTTTCGTTTAGCAGTCCGCATTTTTCGTAAAACTCAACTGGTGAAACACCATAGTTTTCCATGCATCCCGAAACTTCTCCGTCAGTTTCTGATAAATGAGTGTTAATTCCAACACCTAGCTCTTTAGCAAGTTCAGCAGTTTCTCTCATAAATCCCTCGTCACAGGTATAGACTGCGTGAGGTGCTATCATAAAGTTAATTCTATCGCTAAAATTCTTGAACTTCTCAATTTCTCCACGGGCTTCTCTAATACGTCTCTTTCCGCCCTCGATGTCATTTGCACCGCCTGAAAGCCCACGAGAAATCACAGCTCTCATACCGCTATCATCGGCGGCTTTTACAGTAATTTCGGGGAACATATGCATATCCATATATGAAGTTACACCCGATTTTATCATTTCCATAGCGCCAAGCATGGCACTAAAATATGCATCTTCGGGAGTTAATTTATCCTCCATCGGCATTATATGACCGAAAAGCCAATCTTCAAAAGTTAGGTCGTCTGCATAGTTTCTAAATAGTGTCATGTAATTATGCGTGTGGGCATTTATAAAACCACTACTTGCAAGTTTTCCCTCGCCGTTTATAACTTCATCGGCAGAAAAATTTTCAGGCACATCACCAATGGAAACAATCTCACCATTTTCGATGAAAATATCTATTTTTTTAGTTTCCTCAGGTAAAATCGCCAAAATATCTTTTATATGTAAATTCATTATATTTCTCCTTTAATCGCATACCTATTTATTTTAACACTATATTTATAAATTTACAACAAAAAAAGACAACAAAAAAACGTTGAGCAAGGTATACTTAAAATTATACCTTGCTCAACGGGTGGTTACAGCACATTAAATCCCCACCAGAGTTAAAAATAGCCACGCAATTCCCGTTGCGGCGGCACCAGCAGCGACATAAGCCGGAGCTGTGAATTTTTGAAAAAACGAGGTTTTGCCCACCCCTGTTTTTGAAATATACTCATCCGCTGCCCGTTGAGCTTCTTTTAAAACGTCGGTTTCGTTTCTTATACCCAAGGCATCCTCTTTTATGACAAAAACTGCTTCATCAAAAATTGATGCCTGACAAAACTTAACCACTATAACTCTTTTTGATACACCTTTTACCATTTCGCTTCCTCCCTGCGGTCTTTTCTCTACAGATTTTAACCGCAATCGAGGAAGTTTATTCCCATTAAATAGGTATTTTATTTGTCTAAGAGTTGATTTCAACTTTCCGTCTTTTACCATATACCTATGCCCTTTCTTGTACAAACACAACCAAAACAGTCATATCATCGGACGAGCCATGTGTGTTTGCCGCTGTTCTGAGTGCGTCTCTTGCGAGGGTCTTTGCATCTTTGGTATCGTGACCTGAAATCATATCCCTCAGCCATTTATCATCACTATCTGCCAAAACTCCGTCAGAAACCACCAACGCTCTGCCACCCGGCTTAATTCTCATGCGAACTATATCAGGTTCTGACGCCTCACCCAAACCAAAACCTGGGGCTAGGCTTTCGCCTCTAACTCTCTGAACATTTTTTCCGCTCCAAACATATGACGGCGCTGCGCCGTATTTATAAAAACAAGTCTCCCCATTAAATAAATCTATACACATCAGGTCAACCGTCGCATATCCGAAGCAGTCACCATTTTTGAGTAACAAAACGGAGTTTAGCATTTTCATTGCAAGCTCGGGTGCAACTCCCGATTTTAAAAACCCCTCTAAAATCGAAACAGTTTCTGCACTTTCTTTTTGCGCCTCCGCACCGCTGCCCATGCCGTCAGATAAAATCACGCACAAAACACCCTCGTCTGTTTTGAAATACGTTCCCCTATCACCGCTAACCGCTTCACCCTGTTTTTTTAAGGATGCAATTCCAACAGAAACCGCCAAAGGTTCTGCCTCCATAAAAACCAGTTTTCCGGCGCTTAAGTCAACATTTTTGTCATAGCAAAGCCTTGTTCCCAAAACTGCCGATAGCTCCTCCAAATACTTTGATGATGAAACTAATTTCTCACAATTTTTACTTTCGATAGTCGCACGAAGTCTGGAGCGACTGTCTCTAAAAACCGCCACGCTTGCCTCGACATCCACACTGCTTAAATAGCGTAGCAATCTTCGCTCCGCAATTGGGTCTGACGGGCAGTCTAGTTTTAGTTCTTTAGAAACGGAATTTAAAATTTCTGCTATGTCGAGATATTGGGCATAGGCGGCAGTTTTGTTTTCCGCTATGCGACTTGCAAAACTTTTCCTGTACATAGTTCCACGCAATTCGCTGTTAACCGCTCCGACTAAAGCACCGGAACTTTTGCATTTTTTCAAAAATCTTGGTGCTAAATCGTCTTGCTCTAATCTACCACGGGCAAGCATTTTCGGGCTTGCGTCATTTATGACCGAGAGTGTGTCTATGTAGTCTATATGCCAGCATTTTTCTCGGTTTTTGCATTTAATGCAGACAGCATCCGCAGCCCTATCAAACGCCGTTGAGATGTCATAATCGTTGGCTTCGTCCGTCATAGTTTCGTGTACGGTTTCGAATAATTTTCGGAAAGCCGAACTCATTTTGTACATACGCTCCGCTGTGTATCGTCGCAATCCTGTGTCACCAATTCCGAGTCGTGGCTCTCTTATCAATCCACCTACATAGTCGAGTGCGTCATTTGGCATTGCAATAAAAATCATGGACGCTGCAAAACACTCAAAAAGTGCATCTATCTTAATCATTTCTGCCCAAGTCCATAAAACTATGGTCACATTTGCAAGTATATATCCCAAGATAAATACCAATCTCCCATGCCTTGAAAGCAAACCCGAAATCATGCCCGAAAATGCATATGCCATAGTGAAAAATGGGTATCCACCATTAGCTACATCCATCGCAAAACCAAATGCCGCACCTGTTGCACTGCCAAAGACCGTCCCACACTTAAAAGACGACATCATGACCAAAACCAGCGCAATTGTCCTTCCGACTGAAAGTGTATGCATAATATTAAACTGAGAAAGTGCCATAAGCAAAGTCGCTATCAAAACAACCATGCTCACATTATATCGCATTTCTTCGGTTTCGCTTGTCCTATCCTCTCCAGACAAAGCGAGCGAAAAGGAGCGTGTCGCAATTCCCGAAAGCACAATTTCCGTTACCAGAAGCACTGAGTAAGGCATAGACCCTGTGGTTTCAAATCCCTCTAAAAGTCCTGTAATTGCAGTAATTCCTCCGACCATAACAGGCATAAACCACGAGCTTGAATAAATTGCAAGGCTGTGAAAAACGAACGAAGCCGTATACACCAAAACAGCCGCCGCAATATACCGAATTCCCCAGTCAAACCCTCCCGAAACGACATATCCAAGAACCGTCCCGAGTAGGCAAAAAGCTCCTGCGCCACCGCCTCCCGCTCTTGCAACCATGGCAAGCCCGAAAGGCGAACTTGTCGAAAACACCCGAGCAAAAGACATCGCAAAACCCAAAAGGAAATTTAAGGCGAAACCTGCCGTTTTTTTCATTAAAGAGCCCTTAGATAGTGCATCCCCTCCTGACATTCCACGCTTTGCACGGATTAAATTTTCACGCATAGACAATGTTTAGTCCTCCTTTGTTTTAGTTTACATAAATTATACTTATGTAAGCTTCATTTTACTGTCAAAGTGTGCTGTTGTATTTTGGTTTATTTGCATATAAAATGGAAATTAATTCTAGTCATTCTCCATCAGAGCCATTTCCCGGGAAAGAATTATACTTTTTGCATTTTCTCCCACAATATGATAAAATACTACAAATCGGAGGTGATATTTTGGCAAATTTTAAAGATGATGTGCGATATATAAAAGGAATTGGCGAAAAAAGGGCTAAATCTCTACAGAAGCTCGGTGTTAATGACCTCGGCACACTTATTACAAACTACCCTAGGCGATATGACGACAGGAGAAAAACTTATACAATATCGTCAGCACCTTTGGATGAATACGTGACTATAACTGCCATGATAACCGAAGAGGCAAGAACCAGTAGACTTAAAAACAAACTTGAACTGACAAAAATTCGAGCCTGTGACGATACTGGCTCGATTGATATAAGTTTTTTTAACCAGAGTTATATAAAAGATAAGTTTCTGATGGGTGAAACTTTTAGATTTTTCGGCAAGGTATCAAAAATAGGCAGTAAAAAATCCATGACAAACCCCGTATTCGAAGCGGAAAATATCGAGGGATTTGTCACAGGTCGAATTGTTCCTGTGTACAAGCTCACAGCAGGCCTTTCACAAACTCTTATAATGAAAGCTGTTTCCGCCGGACTTGATTTTTGCAAGGATGTTTTTCCCGATTATTTACCAAACTCAGTGAGGGAAAATTTTGCTCTTGCACAAGCCAGATACGCTTATCACAATATACATTTCCCCGAAAGTGATGAGGCTTTGGAAAACGCAAGACGTCGACTGATTTTCGAGGAGCTTTTTGTTTTCACCTGTGCAATAAAACTAATGGGTGGTCAAAACAAGAAAACCAAAGGCACAAAAATACCCCGACACGACATGTCGGAGTTTTATAAAACCCTCCCCTTTTCACCCACAAATGCACAAATACGTGCAGTTGACGAAGCTTTGAGTGATTTACAATCAGGATTTGCGATGAATAGGCTTATACAGGGCGATGTTGGCAGTGGTAAAACCTTAGCGGCAACGGCTTTAATTTGGTCTGTGGTCAAAAGTGGATTTCAGGCGGCATTCATGGTACCAACCGAAATTTTAGCCGAACAACATTTCAAAACTATTAGCTCTTTTTTATCCCCTTTTAATATAAATGTAGTATTACTCAAAGGCTCTATGGGCGTTAAGGCAAAACGAGAGGCATATGCAAAAATTCTCAGCGGTGATGCCTCTTTAATAATCGGCACTCACGCCCTAATCAGTGAGGGTGTTGCTTTTCATAATTTAAAACTCGTAATAACAGACGAACAACACCGTTTTGGTGTCCGTCAGCGAAGCGCCCTAGCCGACAAAGCGGAAAGAGCGCATGTTTTGGTCATGTCCGCAACTCCAATTCCAAGAACCCTCGCACTCATGCTTTACGGCGACCTTGATGTTTCCATAATTGACGAGTTGCCCCCAGGTAGGCAAGGCATTGAAACTTTTGCTGTCAGTGAGGGCTACAGAAAGCGTATTGACGCATTTATTGACAAGCAATGTGCCGAGAAAAAACAGGTTTTTGTGGTCTGCCCTGCGATTGAGGAAAACCCCGAAAGCATGGTTAATCTACACTCAGCGGAAGACGAAGCTGTCGCTTTGCAGTCAAGGCATACCCATTTAAAAGTTGCCTGTGTTCACGGCAAAATGAAAGCCAAAGAAAAAGAAGCAATTATGTCCGCTTTTTCTGTTGGCGAATTTGACGTTTTGGTCTCTACCACTGTAATAGAAGTCGGTGTCGATGTTCCAAATTCCTCGCTGATGATAGTTGAAAACGCCGAGCGTTTCGGATTAAGTCAGCTCCACCAACTCCGTGGGCGCGTTGGACGTGGTGGGCATAAATCATATTGCATTTTAATATCCAACACTCAAAATCCCGAAACAAAAAAGAGACTTGATGCACTTTGTAAAACTTCAAATGGTTTCGTTTTAGCCGAGGAGGATTTAAAATTGCGTGGCCCCGGTGACTTTTTCGGTAGCCGTCAGCACGGTTTGCCCGAAATGAGAATTGCAGATTTATGCACAGACACAAATGTCCTCAGAGATGCTCAGGAAGCTGCGGAAAAAGTTTTAGCAAGCGACCCCAAATTGCTGTCAGATGAAAACTCCGCCCTTTCACAACGGCTTGAAAATCTATTTGAAATTAATAGAGGTACTATCAGCTAGTTTTAAAAGCACGTCTGATATTTTGACTTTTAAGGTCTATTGCCCCACAAATAATAAGTAATATTATATATGTAAGACCTGATAAAATTACGGCACATACGGTCATAAATAAGTTTAAATATGTAGCTCCGCCAAATTTTAGGAAAAGCTCCACACCTTGAGCCGCACCAATTGCACATATTATAGACACAAAACAGCGCCTTGCACTGAGTATAACCTTTGCTTTCGAGCATAATTTTTGCATACTGAGTGCAAAATTTATAAACTCCGTCACGAAAATGACTATTATAAAACCCATTATTCCATATTTTGGTAGCAAAATTATCACAAGTATTACGCTTATAACCGAATCTACTATATTAATACACATTGAATACAGCATTTCTCCAAGCCCTTTTAAGCAACCGTCTGTGATTAAGTCCAAATAAATCAGCGGAACTAAAAAACTCAAAATCTTGATATACTCCCCAGCTTCGGCGGATTTATATATAGCCATGCCCAGCTCATGCGAAAAGGTGTATAGAATTGCCGTCACTCCCACAGAGAAAACCACGCACTGCTCAAGCAAATTGCTAGTAAGCCTTGAAATATGACCATATTTTCCAGCGACTTGTGCTTCTGTCAGCTCTGGAACTAAAAGCTCATTCAATGCAAGCAAAAAACACGCGGGAAAAGCAACTACAGGCACTGCCATACCTTGAATTATTCCGTAATCACTCATTGCATTGTCTGCACTAACGCCCGAGCGCATAAGCCCTTTTGGGACTAAAAGTTGTTGCAATGTCGTAAGTGATACTCTCGCATAAGCCGACAGCGCCAAGGGCATAGCTATAAAAAGCATACGTCGGGTGAGTTTTTCGCCTGTAACACCTGTTTTGTATATTTTCCTATCTTTTTTATACACTATAAGCAGTAGGAAAAATGAGATAATATTCGAGACCACCCCAGCCATGATTACTGCGGCGCAACCAAGTTCCAAATCCCCGTCAGGGACATATTGCATAAGTCCCACGGTAATTGCAACCCTCAATATTTCCTCAACAAACTGCACACCGGCAGACTTATAAACCCTGCCTGTTGAGGTAAAATATCCACCCAAAACTGCTCCTGTGGATATAAAAGGCAAGCTTAATGAAAAAATTTCAAGGCTCAAAACCGTTCTGGCATCTCCTATCCAAAGGAAACCAATTCTTTCAGCGGTTAAAAATAATATTACCGTACCGGCTATTCCGAAAATCATGGCATATGTACAGCAACGTGTTACAGTTGCCGAAACAGAACCCGAGTTCCCCTGTCCCAATTCCTCGGAAATCAGCCTTGTCGATGTAAAGCGTATTCCCGAAATTGCGAAAGTTGCCGCCAGTGCGCCAACAGAAAGCACAAGTGTGAATAGTCCTATGCCTGCCGACCCGATTTTCGACACCAGATAGACTTGTAAACCCATGGAAATACTGCGGATTATAAGCGAAACTCCTGTGAGTAGTGCTGTGTTAAAAGCCAGTCGTTTAAGTCTGTTCATGTCCCACCTCCCAATTAAATATATGTAGCCTATTTCAAAAATAGGATAAGCAATTGCATATTATTTCTATATATGTTAAACTAAATAAAAAGCTTAATTCGAAAGGAGCATGTTATGAAAAAATTATTAAACGGTGTTGATACTTTCCTTGCAGAGTCCGATTGGAAAACTTTAGGTATGATGAAAGCCTGCCTTGGTTCACTCGGCATTATAATCGGTATTGCTGTTCCAAAAAATGCGAGAAAGTTCGTCGCAATTATCACAGGAATTATGTTCATCGCAAGCTATATCCCTCTAATGCTTAAGTTTTTTGAAGCATTGACTCGAGAGAGCGATTTTGAAGATTTTGATTATTTTGAATAGAAACAGGAGTACTATATTAAATGAATTTTTCCGAAAGCATAGCAAATAACAGACAACAACTTATAAACAGTCTACGTGAATTGGTTCAAATCCCATCAGTCAGCGGTGATGCACTTCCCAATATGCCCTATGGTGAGGGCG
>CAYJLH010000001.1:61940-67326 GCA_964370925.1 uncultured Oscillospiraceae bacterium
ATGTCGGTTGGTGCGAATATGGCGAGGGTGAAGAGATGATTTGCGTTTTGTCTCATCTCGATGTCGTACCTGAGGGTACAGGTTGGACACATGCGCCATATGGTGGCGAAATTGTCGACGGTAAAATGTACGGTCGTGGTACAATAGACAACAAAGGCCCTGCAATCTCTGCAATTTATGCATTAAACGCTTTGAAAGAAACAGGCGTAAAACTAAACCGCCGTGTGCGTGTTTTGTTCGGACTAAACGAGGAAAAAGGCTCTGCTTGTGTCAAGCATTATGTCGAAAATGGCGGAGAAATTCCTGTCATGGCTTTCACACCTGATGCTGAATTTCCAATTATTAATGGCGAAAAAGGTCAACTTGGTGGAACTTTTACTAGAAAAATCGAAAAATCCGAGCGTTATATCAGCTTTTTCCAATCAGGCACTGTTTCAAATGTCGTTCCCGAATTTGCAAAAGCTACTATTATTTTGCCTGAGGCAGAAATCGAAGCTGTTCTAAGCAAGAAATTTGAAAAAGTCAGTGTCAAAAAAGTTGACGACACACTTCTTTTCGAAGCAACAGGCATAAGCGCTCACGCAAGTATGCCCGAAATTGGCGACAATGCGATTTTCCGTCTTTTCAACGCTTTGAAAGAGATAAATCTTGACGGACAGTCCGTCGAATTTGTTAACTTTATCACTAACAATTTCTGCCCCGATGTAAACGGAAAAGCACTTGGAATTTACTGCAATGATGAAATTTCAGGCGACCTTACATTAAATATAGGTATTATGGATTTGGTAAATGGTGAATTGTCTTTAAATCTTGACATCCGCTTCCCTGTCACCATAGACGGAGTAGGGCTAACTGAAAAGCTTGAAAATGCAATGAAGCTAGGCGGTTTTAGCTTTGACAGAATTAAACATTCAAATGGAATTTATATGCCTCCTGAAAACAGACTTATCCAAACTTTGTCAAAAGTTTATGAGCAATGCACAGGCGAAAAGGCAGAACTTTTATGCATAGGTGGCGGAACTTATGCCAAAGCTATGCCAAACTGCGTCGCTTTCGGTCCTTCATTTTTGGACGACGAGGCTGTTATGCACAAGCCCGACGAATATGTTGATATAGAACATTTACTCAAAGTCACGAATATTTATGCGAACGCTATGTATGAATTATCTATAGTTTGCTAGATTTTTTCAAAAACTCTTGCATTTTTACTCATTTTATGCTAATATATTCGAACGGGATTATCCCGAAAAAGAATTTTTTGGAGGAAAAATGAAAATGAAAAAATCACTTGCAGCACTACTTGCAGTAGTCATGCTAATGGGTCTTGCCGCTTGCGGTGGCACACCTGCTGAGAGCGAAGCACCAGCTTCCTCAACTCCAGAGTCAGAAGCTCCTGTTGAGAGCGCAGCACCAGCAGAAAGCGAAGCTCCCGCAGAGGGCGGAGAAGAAACAACTGGCGAATTCACAACAGCTGAAGAAGGCAAACTGATCATGGCGACAAATGCTCAGTTCCCTCCCTACGAATTTTACGAAGGCGACCAAATCGTTGGTATCGACGCTGAAATCGCTGCTCTAATTGCTGAAAAACTAGGTCTTGAACTAGTTATCGAGGACATGGAATTCGGCTCTATCACAACTTCTGTTTCTTCTGGTAAAGTTGACATGGGTGTTGCTGGTATGACAGTTAACGAAGAGCGTCTACTTGAAGTTGACTTCACAGAAAGCTACTCAACAGGTGTTCAAGTTGTCATCGTAGCAGAGGACAGCCCAATCACAACAGTCGATGACCTTTTCGCCGAAGGCGCAAACCACGTCATCGGTGTTCAATTGTCAACAACAGGCGATATCTACACAACAGGCGATATCGAAGATGCAGGTCTTGGAACAATCGACAGATACAGCAAAGGTGCTGAAGCTGTTATGGCTCTAACAACAGGAAAAGTTGACTGCGTAGTTATCGACAACGAACCAGCTAAAGCATTCGTTGAAGCTAACGATGGTCTAAAAATTCTTGACACAGAGTACATCACAGAAGAATATGCGATTGCTATGAACAAAGAAAACACAGCTCTTTACGAAGCGGTTAACGCAGCTATCATTGAACTAATCGAAGATGGTTCAGTTCAAACAGTCCTAGACAAATACATCGTAGCTGAATAATTTCTAAATCAAACGGGTGGTTTTCACCACCCGTTTTTTACTACTTCTATTATATAAACATAAGGAGGTCTCCCGTGGAAGATAAGCTGCTTATAGTCGACGAACAATGGCTATTAGATGCCCCTGAGTGGATTTTAAACTTGACTACGGAACAAAATCTCGAAAATGCCTCTGGTTTTATGGCAAATTTTTATACTGGTTTCAATGAATTTTGCTTTGATTTTTATAAGTCATTTATATATGACGACCGTTTTTTAATCTATTTAGATGGTTTAAAAAACACCTTAATTTTGACATTTTTCGCCCTACTTTTGGGTGTTACTATTGGTATAGTTGTCGCTTTAGTACGTGTTAGCTGGGATAAAAACGGCTCTGAAATGAGCGGTTTCCCACGTTTTTTACTGGGTTTTGCAAACTTTATTTCGAAAGTTTATTTAACCGTCATACGCGGAACACCTGTCGTCGTTCAAATTCTTTTGATGTACTTTGTTTTCATGGCAAGCTCCAGAAATAAAGTCTTAGTCGGTGTTCTCACTTTCGGAATAAATTCAGGTGCATATGTCGCTGAAATTATACGTGGTGGAATTATGTCTGTTGATGCAGGTCAAACAGAAGCCGGCAGAAGCCTTGGTTTTTCATACATACCAACCATGCGCTATATCGTTTTACCGCAAGCTTTTAAGGCATCTTTGCCTGCACTTGGAAACGAATTTATCGTGCTTTTAAAAGAAACCGCAGTCGCAGGTTATATCGGACTTGCCGATTTGACATTCTCTGCAAACAAAATTGGTGGTGTAACTTATGATTACATGTTCCCACTCATGGGTGTTGCAGTTATTTATCTGATTTTCGTCTCAGGTCTAACATACCTCATAGGCAGACTTGAAAGGAGGTTTAAGGAACGTGAGCGATAAAATTATTGAAACCGTCGGACTTCAAAAATGGTATAAAGGCGGAAAAATCAAGGCTTTGGACGGCGTTGATTACAGCATCAAACAGGGCTCTGTCGTAGTTGTAATCGGACCATCAGGCTCGGGAAAAAGCACCTTTTTACGTTGCCTAAATCTTCTCGAAAAGCCAACAGGTGGCAGTGTAATTTTTGAGGGTACTGATATCACCAGTCCTAAAACGAATATCAACTTGCACAGACAAAAAATGGGCATGGTTTTTCAGCATTTCAACCTTTTTCCGCATAAATCCGTGCTCGATAACATGACCCTTGCGCCCATAAAGCTACTCGGAAAATCAAAAGAGGAAGCCGAATCAAAAGCTATGGAGTTACTTGCTCGTGTTGGACTTCCCGACCGCGGAAATGCTTATCCAAGTCAACTTTCAGGTGGGCAAAAACAGCGTATTGCTATCACCCGTGCGCTGTGTATGGAACCGGATGTCATGCTTTTTGACGAGCCTACAAGTGCGCTTGACCCCGAAATGGTCGGCGAAGTCTTGGAAGTTATGCAAAATCTTGCAGAGGGCGGAATGACCATGGTGGTTGTAACACACGAAATGGGATTTGCTCGTGAAGTCGGTGACAGAGTTGTGTTCATGGACGGTGGCGTAATCGTCGAGGAGGGTACTCCCTCTGAGATTTTCGACAGCCCAAAAAGCGAAAGACTAAAAAGTTTTTTGGCAAAAGTTCTTTAAAAATCTATATATCCGTGGTAAAATATACCAGTAAGTTTTTACCACGGATATTTTTTTCATTTCATACTATTAAAGGAGATAATATGGTAAATTTCGATATAAACAGGTGTGTTTCTTGTGGTGAGTGCTCCAGAGTATGTTCTGGCTTTGCAATTAAAATGCAGAGCAACTCACCTGTATTTAGCCCCGAAAAGTGTTTTAACTGCGGACACTGTGAGAGCACATGTCCAACAAGTGCTGTAAAATTCGAGAATGATTTTTTCCAAATAGAGGCAAAAACAAGCTTAGAAAACAGCGTTATCAATCGTCGCTCTATCCGTCATTTTAAGGCTGAGACACCTCCAAAAGCTGTCATTGAAAGAGCCATCAATCTAACTCAATGGGCGCCCAGTAGTAAAAATCAACGCTCTATGGCTTGGTGTGTAGTTCATGGACGTGAAAAAGTGCGTGAAGCTCTCAGTTTCGCCATGCAGTGGAGTCGTGAAAATGACAAAAACACCGCATTAGTTAACTTCTATGACAAGGGTTTTAATTTGATTACATGTGACGCTCCTTGCTTAATTTTTGCTTGTATACCCGAGGATGCAATAAATGCGGAGGTCGACTGTGGACTGACTATGGGCACTTTGGAGTTATTACTATTTGAGAGCGGTTTGGGTTCGTGTTGGGGTGGATTTTGTACAAGACTATTTTCCTGTGACCAGTCACTAAAAGACCACATAGGAGTGCCTGAGGGCATGAAAATTTGTTCTACATTAATGCTTGGTTTTGCCGATGAGAAGTACAACAAGCCTCCTAGCCGACCAGCTCCAAATGTTATCTGGAGGACTTAGGATTGAGCAGTATTGAGCTTTTCACAATTGCTGTCGGCTTATCTATGGATGCATTCGCTGTTTCGATTTGCAAAGGACTCTCCGTAAAAAAAGTTATGCCAAAGCACTGCCTTACCGCCGGCTTATATTTCGGTGCATTTCAGGCAATTATGCCACTAATCGGCTATCTTTTAGGCGCAAGATTTTCACATTTAATCGTCAGTATAGACCATTGGATTGCCTTTGTATTGCTACTTTTCATTGGCTCTCATATGATAAAAGAGTCACGTGAAGAGGCTGAAAAAGTCAGTGATGATTTCTCGCCCAAAGCGATGTTGCCTATGGCTATTGCAACTAGTATAGATGCCCTCGCAGTTGGAGTCACGCTTGCATTTTTGCAGGTTGATATAGTTTCATCCGTGATTTTCATCGGAGTTACAACCTTCATTTTTGGCGGTTTGGGTGTTTACATCGGGAATGTTGTTGGCAGTAAATTCCGCTCTGTCGCTGAGCTTTTCGGTGGTATAGTCCTTATTGGAATTGGCACAAAAATCCTAATTGAACATCTCTTTTTCCACTAATACAAAAAGATGCTGTCGCAAAATGCGAGAGCATCTTTTTCTATACTACGCCAATGCATTACTATGCATATGGGTACATCCATGATGGTGTATCAGTTGTTTGGTACATTATGGGAACAAATCGCCCGTCAAGTTCTTCAACTGGTATAAACTGTGAAACTAAATCCATATCTGCTTGTAAATTGTTGC
>CAYJLH010000001.1:67336-80984 GCA_964370925.1 uncultured Oscillospiraceae bacterium
CTGTCTCCCAAAAAATGCGGTCGAAAACATTTCCGAGCACTTGAGGCGTCTGCCCTATTTGCTCACCAACTCCGCCACGAACAGATATCGCATCAGAATAAATTGATAACTCACCATTCATGCCCTCAACCGCTTCTCTCACGCTCATGGCTAGTCCCAAAATCGCAAGCTCTGCTGTCACTTCAACAGAACCCTGTTGAGAAAAAACATAGCCATCAGTATCCGAAGCCTGTGGCAAGGCTAGGTCTTTGAGCAAAATTTCATCAAAGCCAATTGCCAATAACTCAACACTTAAATCCGAGATATAATTTCTGGTCGTGTCGTGTGTTGGATCTAAATATTTTCCGTTTTGGTTTTCATATGTTGAGCCATCGGCTCTTTTTAATGCAATTGGAACATTTCTAGTCGCCATATAATTGTCATTTAAGCAACTTATTGAAGCAATCAAATGCAATCCACTTTCGGACAAAGTCGCTAATTGTTCAGATAAATTCTGTATTCCGTTTGTGCCATAATCGACTGCAAGCGGAACTGAAGATGTCCAACCAAGAGCGCCACTTCGGGGTTTAACTTCTATAACAACGGCATTTGCACCCATATTGCTTGCTGTTTGTGAAATATTTGACAAACCACCACTAGAAACCGCATCTGCCTTTAAATACAGCGCTTTAATCGGTTCAAGCGTTTCGGCAGTATCCATAGAAATTGTTGTGAAATCGGGGTCATTATATATTATTTCAACAGGAACAGGCTCGAAATTCGCGCCGACTATGGTTATATCCTCTTCCTGAGTTCTATCAAAATCAATATAAACTCTGTCTTGTTCATAAACAACAAATCGCTGTAAACCGTAAAACAGCACTAAAAACATGATGAGTCCAAATAATAATATGCCAAGTGGTATCATCAAAAAAGGCTTTAGCCTAATTTTGCCTCTGTATACATCTTTGGAGCTATATGCCACGAAATCCCTCCTTGCCAAAAAACGTGTAGAATTTTCCTTTAGTCAGAAAAATTCTACACGAATAAATATCAATTATTTTTCGAGTTCCATTATCATATCAACACGAGTTGCGTGTCGTCCGCCCTCGAAGCCGGTATTTAAGAATGTTTCTGTTATTTTAATTGCCAGACCAGCACCCAAAACACGCTCGCCCATTGCCAAAATGTTTGAATTATTATGAAGTCTTGTCATTTCAGCCGTGAAACAGTCGGAACATAATGCACAGCGCACACCTTTAATCTTGTTTGCTGCCATAGAAATTCCCACGCCAGTTCCACAAATTAGAATTCCTTTTTCACATTCTCCTGAAACAACAGCCTCAGAAACAACCTTTGCATATACTGGATAATTGCAACTTTCTTCAGTATACGTCCCAAAATCTTTAAATTCAATAGAATTTTGTGTTAAATAATCCATAATTTCACGCTTAAGTTTAATACCGCCGTGGTCAGAGCCGATCGCTATCATACAGTTTGCCTCCAAAATTATAATTTTATAAACTCAGGCTTTCTGTTTCTAAAGATTGTAAAATATTCAAATCCTTGCGCTTTTAGCATCTCAAAGCCTTGTTCAATTCCAACGCTTGCATCCTTTGTTGTGTGTGCATCGCTGCCAACTGTGATAATTTCTCCGCCGAGCTCACGATAGCGTGCTATCGTTGAAATAGCGGGAATTGTATCATTTATTGATGCATTGCGTAGTCCTGAACAGTTAATTTCGATGCCTTTTCCGTTTTCAATAATGGATTTAAAAACCTCAGTCAACTCATCGCCGTAACTATTCATATTTATCGGCAAATTGAACCCATCTCTGAGCATATAGCGCTGAGTATATCCAATATGTGAGACAACATCAAAGCAATCTAGTTTAGAAATTTCTATAATTTCTTCTAAATATTTAGAAATATATTCCTTACATTCGCCAACCGAAATATAGCGAAGCACCGAAAAATCGGGAGTATCCTTTATATTATGCACCGAACCGAGAATAAAGTCAAGTCCCTCTGTGCTTGCGATTTCTTTCGCTTTTTCATAGTCATGGTTTGCCTGTCCGAGTTCAATTCCGCACAAAATCTCAAGCCCTTTTGGAGCTTTTTCCTTTGCTTCTCTCCATTGACGAAAAATCTCATCCTTATTGCTGTAAGCATTTGGGTCGGGCTTACCTGTTTGGTAATCATCAAGTTCCACATGGTCAGTGAAGCACATCGTTGTAATCCCTCGGGAAAAGGACGCATTCGCCATGTCTATCATGGTATTGTGTCCGTCGTCGGATGCTGAACTATGGATGTGAAAATCTGTTAACATAAAAACACCTGTTTCCTAGAATAAAATATTTTTTGTTTGTGAAAAAACTTCACAAAATCAAATTTGTTAAAACGGCCACGAGCCGGGTATCCACTTTACAAATGTATCTGTGTACCAAATCGGGCATTCTAAGCCCGTTAGCACAGGATAAAACATTAGGAAAAGCACCAAACTTAGTGCTGTTGCGGAGTATAAATAAAGCTTCCATTTCTCACTTTTTTGGACAATCAAGGCAAAAACATAAGCCAAAGCAATCGCCAAGAATAGTATACTTGGGAAATAGTGGTATGCAAAGGTCAGTCTTGTTACGAAAACCCATGGTAAAAGTGATGCTAAATATCCTACAGAAATCATGAAAGCCTTGAAATCACGTAGTTTAATTGTTCTCCAGAACATGTAAATCATTGCCACAAATCCGCCCCAACTCAAAATCGGGCCGTTAAATGCACCAAAAGCTGATTTGCTTGTTTCTGTGACATAGTCTAAATAGTATAAAATCGGTCTGGCATTGATAATCCACTGCCACCATCTTGAAGAATATGGATGTTCCGCCACTAAGTCTGAGTGATAAGAGAACATGAACTCTTGGTTTTCAATCACAAGTTTTAAATAGCTCGGGTCAAAGAACATTGAAATCCCAGAAAGCCCTGCCGCTCTGCCGTATGGCTCATAGCTGAGGTAATATATGGTAAGTGGTGCAACTACAAAGAAAACTATGCAAAAAAGGATATTTTTTCGCAGTTTTTTGAAGAACTCCTCTTCATTTTCTTTCTCTTTTTCTTCGTGGTACTGTAAAATCCAGTGGCCAAGCCAAATTACACCGAGGCCAGCGCCGGCATAAATTACCGTCCATTTCGACGCACAACCCACACCCCAAAAAATCCCAGACAGCGCAAGCGGTAAATTGATTTCTATTTTCGATCGATTTTCCTTACTATTTTTTATAAAAATATACATAAACAAGAACGAAACCAATATGAAAAATACACTGTAGGTATCAATGGTAGCAATTCTTGTCTGCACAAAATGCATGAAGTCAAATCCAAAAATTGTAGAGGCACAAAGCGCAACAACCGAGCTACCAAACATATATTTTAGCAAAATATATAAAATCGGAAGCATCAAAGCACCAAAAAGTGTGCCCATAAAGCGCCAACCAAATGGTGTCATTCCGAAAAGTTCTATGCCCAACGATAGTATAGTTTTACCAAAAGGTGGGTGACTGACTTCGTATGGTTTAACACCCTCAATGTGCTCAAGTGCTGTTCTTGGGTGGTAAATTTCATCGAAATAAGTACCATTCAAGTAGGTTGCTTTGTTATTTTCAGGAATTTTTTCCTGTTCATCAAACAAAACCACATCGGCAGTGCCGTTGTGTGGTGTGATAACTTCTCCATCTATGCCAATAAATGCCATTTCAGCTAAATCCAAGTTCGAGTTTGCCGTTATATGGAAATGTCTAGCCTCTATACTCTCGGTTTCATCTGGAAAAACACTCACCCACTTAAAAAGCTGGTTGTATTTCTGTGTCATTTCTCCAGCACTCTGCCATTCTCCACCCTCAAGAGCATACCAAATCGTATAGTCGCCTGTGTGGAGTGATGTGAAGTACATAATATTAGAAAATTCTTTGTTTTCACCAAAATCTATAGTAGTGATGTCTTCCGCTTCATAGTGTCGCACGCTCTCGGGTGCTTCTGTGTCACCCAGCATCGTGAAAGCACTAAGGCTATAAACCAATGTCAATATCGCCATCAAGATGACATCTTTTTTTGTTATGTGAAAACTATTCCCCTGTAAACTGTCGTCAATGTGTCCTGTAGCACTGCTCCTGATATCCCTGAAAACTCCAAGATACCAAAGTGCTATCAAAAAAATGACTGTCACAGGAAAAAATACTACTAATTTGTCCATAATTACACTCTCCACGATGACGCTTACATTATACTATAAGCGTCATTAATTGTCTATAAAAACTAAAAATTGTACATAAATTTGTTACAATTTTCATAGGAAATATTTCCCTAAAATAGGCTCATCTGACTAGTCTCTGGCAAATTACCCAAAGCGCCCATGTTTTTCAACTGTTCTATATGCGTATTGCTGACTTTTGTACAACTTGCTTGAACTTCTTCAATCGAAACAAATTGCTTGCCCGATTGTCTAACTCTCACGAGGTCAAGAGCCGCAGTCTCGCCCAATCCAGAAATTGCAACGAAAGGTGGTGTTAATTTCTCACCCGAAACTTTGAATTTTGTCGCATCGGATTCATACAAATCAATGGGTGAAAACTCATATCCACGTAGGTAAAATTCATAGCAAGCCTCCAGCGTGGTATACAAATCCTGTTCTTTAACAGTTGCTTCGTGGTTGTCCATTTTTTGGTCGATTTCTTTAATTTTATTTTTTACAACTTCAATTCCTTTGGTCATAACTGCTGCGTCAAATGCGTCTTTTTGGCTACGTCTATAAAAATATGCTGCATAAAAAGCCAGTGGTTTGTGAACTTTAAACCACGCAATTCTGAAAGCCATCATAACATATGCAACAGCATGGGCTTTCGGGAACAGGTAAGCAATGGTTCTACAAGAGGTGATATACCACTCAGGCACACCAATTCTTACCATTTCTTCTTCCCAACCCTCTTTAAATCCGCCGTATTTTATCTTACCCTTTCTGACCGCTTCCATAATCGCAAATGCCATTTTTTCATCCATACCTTTTTCAATAAGGTATAGCATTATGTCATCACGGCAACCGATGGTCTGCTTAATATCAGCAATTCCGTTCAAAATAAGGTCTTTCGCATTGCCAAGCCATACGTCTGTACCATGGCTGAAACCCGAAAGTCGGACAAGTGTGTCAAAGCCTTTTGGCTGAGTGTCAACGAGCATTTGTCTGGTAAATCCCGTACCAAATTCAGGAATTCCTATTGTTCCGGTTTTTCCGATAATATCGTCATTATTTGTCAGCCCTAAAGGTTCAGCAGAGCGGAAAATTAGCATAGTATCCTTGTCATCAAGGCGAATTTTCTTCGCATCAACTCCGGTTAAGTCCTCAAGCATTCTAATCATCGTTGGGTCATCATGTCCCAAAATGTCAAGTTTTAGGAGGTTATCTTCCATGCTGTGATATTCGAAATGGGTTGTGATTATATCGGTGTCTAGGGAGTCCGCAGGGCGCTGAACAGGGCAAAAATCTGTTACGTCCATATCCTGAGGAATGATGACAAGACCGCCAGGGTGCTGTCCTGTTGTGCGTTTTACACCAACACAACCCAAAGAAAGCCTATTTTCCTCGGCTTTTGTGACCATCCTATTGCGTTCTGCTAGGTATTTTTTGACATAACCGTAAGCAGTTTTTTCCGCCAATGTTCCTATTGTACCGGCTCTGAAAACGTGGTCGCGACCAAAAAGCTCCTCTGTGTATTTATGGGCATTCGCCTGATACTCACCTGAGAAATTGAGGTCGATATCGGGAACTTTATCACCGCCGAAGCCAAGAAATGTTTCAAACGGGATGTCAAATCCCTCTTTCATGAACTCCGTTCCACATTTCGGGCAATTAGCATCGGGCGCATCCGCACCACAGCCAAAGCCTTTAGCACTCTCAAAATCTGTAAATTTACATTCAGGGCAACGGTAATGCGCAGGAAGCGAGTTAACCTCCGTAATGCCCGACATGAACGCAACAAGCGAAGAGCCAACGCTACCACGAGAACCAACGAGGTAGCCATGCTTTAGTGAGTCCGCAACCAGTTTTTGAGCACTCATATAAATAACATCGTAGTTTCTGCCTAAAATGTCAGTAAGTTCGGTTTCTACGCGTTTTGTGATGATTTCGGGCGGATTTTCGCCATACAATTCATGCATTTTGCCGTAAACTAAATCTTTCAAATCTTGAGCAGAATTCTCAACCACAGGGACAAACAGCTGTTTCTTTGGCAATAAGTCGAATTTTTCGACTTCATCAGCTATTCTGTTCGGCACGTCGATAACAACTTCACGGCACTTTTGTTTGCCCAAATAGGCAAATTCTTTTAGCATTTCATCTGTTGTTTTAAAGTAAATCGGAAGCTCTTTGTCCGCATCAGCAAATTTTTTAGAGGCTAATAAAATTTTTCTGTAAACTTCATCTTCAGGATTTAAGAAGTGAACGTCACCCGTGGCGACCACAGGCTTATTCAGCTCGTCACCAAGTTCCACCACTCGCCTGTTGAGATTTCTTAATGCCTCATCATCCGCAACAACTCCATTTGCAACCAAAAAGCGGTTGTTACAGATGGGCTGAATTTCCAAATAATCGTAAAATGAAGCCAATCTTTTTTGCATTCTGCGACTGCTACGGCGCAAAACAGACTCAAAAACTTCACCAGCCTCACATGCAGAACCTATAATAAGTCCTTCACGATGTTTCATTAACAAGCTTTTAGGAATAATTGGAAAGCGATTGAAATTTTTGAGATGGGCAGCACTAATAAGCTCGTAAAGATTTTTAAGTCCGACTTTGTTTTTTACAAGCAAAATTATATGTTTTGCGCTAACTCGACCACCCTTTTTTTTGGCAAGTTCAATTACAACATTTTCAATTTCATTTACAGTTTTCACGCCATGCTCTTCAAGCATTGGAATAAATTTTTCCATCATCCTAGCCACAACGGTCGCATCGTCTGATGCACGGTGGTGGTTGAATTCGGGCAGACCTAGTCTACCCGCAACTATATCCAATTTATGCCTTTTAAGATCAGGCAGCAAAACCCTCGCAAGTGCCAAAGTATCTATGGTTACGGGGTCGAATTCTATTCCATTTCTGTCTGCACATTCTGCCATAAAACCAGTATCAAAATCGGCATTATGTGCTATTATTGGGCGATTTCCGCAAAATTCTAGGAAAGAGCGTAGGGCATCTCCCTCACTTGGAGCATCAAAAACATCCCTGTCACGTATGCCTGTCAGCTCAGTAATTTCCGCAGGAATTGGTTTTTCAGGATTTACAAAAGTTTGAAATCTTTGCAAAATTTCACCATCTTTGAATATCACCGCACCAATCTCAGTCATGCGCTCACTTAGCTGTGAAAGCCCCGTTGTTTCTATATCAAATGCGACAAATTCACTGTGCAAACTTTCATCACTTTTACCAAAAACCGCTGGCCTACCATCTATATCATTTATGTAATATCCCTCAACACCATAGATAACTTTGATGTCTTTTCCCTCTGCGGCGTGCCATGCTTCGGGGAAAGCCTGAGCAATTCCATGGTCAGTAATCGCAACCGCTTTATGTCCAAAATTTGCTGCAAGTTTTACCGCTGCGCCTGGGTCACAAAGTGCGTCAAGCGAAGAATAACGAGTATGCAAATGCAGTTCTACACGCTTTTCAGAGGCATTGTCTTGTCGTCCTGACTTTTTTGAGAGTGAAATATTTTTAGGATCAATGGCAATATCTTCATAATATCTGTCAAATTGCACATTTCCCTCGACCGCAACATACATTCCTTTTTTGATTTTCGATATAACAGATTTATCGTCGCGACTTCTAAAAAACTTGGAAACTCGCATAGAATTTGTGTTGTCTGTGATATCAAATTCCAAAACTGCGCCGTTAACTTTCGCAATTTCACGGCTTGTAACAGCAAAAACCTCACCTTTCACAAGTACTGTCCCTGACTCTCTGGTAATTTGTGACATGGAAATAAAGTCACCTCTGACCGCTGCCTTTCCGTAAAGCACGTCCTCAGGTAACTGTGGCGCTGATTTTGTTGCTTTCACCGCAACTTTTTTTGGTGTAGCCGCAACAGGTTTTGCACATTCTGCTTTTAGGTTTACAACCCCCAGACCAAACTCAGCAGCTATACATTTTTCAATATTTGCCTTTTCTGCTGGTGCAGGCAGTCTATCAAAAACTGCCGTGAGTTCCATATATAATCGCTCTTTATTTACAGTTACATTCTTAACTTCTGCCTTTTCAAGTCCCCCACACATATTTCTAAGGCCTTGACAGCAGGAAAACATTTCTAAAAATTTTGTATTATTCTCCATTAAACAATCCCATTCCCATAAAATCTAACAATTTTCGCTCTCGATTAAGTCAAGCAAAGCATCAGCAAGTCTGTCTCCCTCAATTTTTGCAACAACTTCACCTTTTTTAAATAATATACCGCAATTTTTTCCGCCAGCAATTCCATAATCTGCCTCTTTCGCCTCACCCGGACCGTTGACTATACACCCCATAACAGCGACGGTGATATCACGATCCAAATCGGCAACTCGCTTTTCCACTTCTTCGGCTATAGAAATCAAGTCAATTTCCGTACGTCCACAGGTTGGACATGACACGATTTTCACTCCGCCTTTACGCAAGCCTGACGCTTTCAAAATTGCAATTCCAGCATGAATTTCTTCGACTGGATCTGCGGTTAAGGACACACGAATAGTGTCGCCTATTCCTTCGGAAAGTAGTGTTCCAATTCCGACAGACGACTGAATTGTGCCAGCAAATTTCGTACCGGCTTCAGTCACGCCTAAGTGCAAGGCATATGGAAATTTTTCCGACGCAAGCCTATATGTAGCAATTGTCAAAGGTACATTTGATGCTTTTAAAGACAGGCAAATATTCGTAAAATCCATATTTTCAAGTATTTTAACGTGTCTTTCGGCACTTTTTATCATAGCCTCAGGGGTAGCTTTTCCAAATTCCTCCAAAATATCTTTGGGTAAACTTCCACCATTTACGCCAATTCGTATAGGAATTTCCCTCTCTTGACATGCCGAAACAACAGCCCTCACCCTGTCTTCACTGCCTATATTTCCCGGATTAATTCGGATTTTTGACACACCAGCTTTCACAGCTTCAAGTGCCAAACGATAATCAAAATGTATGTCCGCAACCACAGGAATTTTCGACCGTTTTACAATTTCAGAGAGGCCTGATGCACTCTCCATATCAGGCACAGCAAGCCTTACGATATCGCATCCAGCATCTGTCAATTTTGCAATTTGATTGCAAGTTTTTTCTATATCAGTCGCCTTTGTATTCGTCATCGACTGCACTGTTACAGGGGCATTACCTCCAATAGGCATGCCCCCGACTGTAATTAATTTTGTAATTTTTCTATCCACTTATTATCCTCGTAATATCGTTGAACATGATAACCGCCATAAAACACAGGAGCAAAACTAAGCCAACTCCATGTACATATCCCTCATATTGTGGGTTTAGTTTTTTACGGAAGATTTTTTCAAAAATGAATGTTAATCCGAGGAACAAAATTCTTCCACCGTCTAGCGCCGGCAAGGGTAACAGGTTCATTACAGCAAGGTTAACAGAAATAAAAGCTGAGAAATAAATGATGTTTGTAACCGCAATTTGAGTGGTTTCGGAGGTTTCCCCAACTTCGCCAATCATGTCAACAATTCCGACAACACCAGCCATGTCGCTGACTGCAACACCACCTGTAATAAGATCCACAAGTCCATTTTTAACTTGTCTTACAAAATCCATAGTAGCGTAAACTGAGTATTTAAGCACATTGCTGAAAGTCGCTTCTTCAAGTTCCATCAAAATTCCGTATCTATAAATTTCTACACCGTTTTCAACTTCCAAATTTGGAACCATTTCAAAATCAGTGAGCGTGACTTTTTCACCGTCTCTGATTACAGTAATATCCATAATATGGTCGCCACCATTACGGTTAAGATAAGTTCCAACATCGTTTGAAGTGTATATTCTTTCACCGTTTATCTCATAAAATTCATCGCCGACCATCAGTCCGTCCGCACCTTCATAGGCGAAATTGTCAGAAAAATCCTCGACAATCGGAGCACCGAATGTCTCAAATCCCGAGTAGATACAAAGCACAAGGATAAATCCTAGTACCAAATTCATGAATGCTCCGGCTGCTAAAATTACAAATCTTTTCCATCTTTTTTTGCTCTCAAATGAGCCTGGGTCGAATGAACCGCCGTCCTCGCCCTCCATGGCACAAAATCCGCCAATGGGCAAAATTCTTAGTGAATACAAGGTTTCACCCTTTTGTTTTTTGAAAAACGCAGGCCCCATGCCTATCGCGAACTCATTCACGCGCACTCCGAAAGCTTTCGCCGCCGCAAAATGTCCAAATTCGTGAATGGCAATCATGACGCCAAACATAAAAATCGCTAATGCTATATACAATTTTTTTGCACCTCTTTTACATGTTCTCTGGCGGTTTTGTCCGCCTCTATTATTGTTTCTAAATCGTCGTCCTCTTTAATACATATGCTGTCCAATGCTGAAGCAACACAATTATATATATCATTATACCCAATTTCTCCCTGTAAGAATTTTGATACAGCCACTTCATTCGCCGCATTCATAATCGCAGGGGCTGTTCCACCTCGCTCAGCAGATGAAATTGCCAGCTTTAGACAGGGAAATTTCTCCAAATCAGGCTCTAAAAATGTTAATTTACCAATTTGAGCCAATGATAATTTTTCACACCCCGGCGAAATCCTCCTAGGATATGTCAGTGCATATTGTATTGGCAATTCCATGTCAGGAACTCCCATTTGGGCAATTACTGCCCCGTCTATGAATTCCGCCGCCGAGTGTATTATGCTCTCAGGGTGGATTAATATGCTTATTTGTTTGGGTTTTACTGCAAATAAATGCATAGCTTCAATGAATTCAAGCCCTTTATTCATCATCGTTGCCGAATCTACGCTAATTTTTGCGCCCATGCTCCAATTTGGGTGTTTTACCGCCATTTGTGGAGTGACATTTTTCGTTTCTTCACGAGTTAAGTTTCTGAAAGGTCCTCCCGAAGCGGTTAAAATAACACTTCTGAGTTCTTCTCTTTTTCCATCAACACACTGGAAAATTGCTGAGTGTTCCGAGTCCACAGGTATGATTTCACTGCCAAATTCCTCAGCACGCTTCATCACAATTTTTCCGGCACAAACCAAAGTTTCTTTGTTGGCTAGTGCTATTCTTTTTTTCGCTTCAATCGCCGCCAAAGTCGGACGAAGCCCAACCGAGCCAGAAACCGCTGTGATAACCGCTTCCGCACTCTCACATCTAGCCGCTTCGATTAGTCCCTCCATGCCCGAAAGAACTTTAACATCAGTATCAGTAAGGCGTATTTTTAGTTCTTTTGCCGAGTTTTCATCAAAAACTGAAACAAATTCGGGATTTATTTCCCTAGCTTGCTCTTCCAATAATTTGATATTCGAAAACGCCGCCAGTGCGGAAACTCTAAAATTATGACGTTTTGCAACGGCAATACTTTGCTTACCGATGCTACCCGTCGAACCTAAAATCGAGATATTTTTAATCAAATTTTCACCTCTTATTTTGTAAACGCAGGTGCCCAAAGTACCAAAATTTCGACCAATGCAACGACAAAAATCATCCCGTCAAAACGGTCCAAAATCCCACCGTGCCCCGGAATTAAATTTCCAAAATCTTTGATACCACTCAAGCGTTTAATTGCAGAGAAACAGAGGTCGCCAAACTGGCAAGTTAAGCTCCCTAAAAATCCATAAACTGCCAATAGTGCATAGTTGACTTCATAATCTTGTGCTGACAATATCAGTCCGTAAATCATAAGCACTGCAATCGTGCCTAAAAATCCACCAAATGAGCCTTCAATACTCTTTTTGGGGCTTAAAATGGGGACTAATTTGTGTCGCCCAAAGCTCACACCGACAAAATAAGCACAGCTATCACTTGCAAAGGATATCAAAAACGGCAGTGAAACATATGCCCAGCCCATCATGTCAAGTCGGATTAAGGAGGTTAGGAAGTAAGGAATTACAAATCCTGCCACTATTCCGATTGCCACAACCTCAAAAGGCATGGGTTTTTCGTTTTTAAACGAGATTAGCATCTCCGAGAATAAATAAACACTTACCAGAAAAATGGAAATGTGAGTCCACATTTCACCCTGTCCCAACGCTGTTGAAAAAGGCATAATTACAGCAAGCAAAGCTGTCACTAGTTGCACCCTTGGCGGAGTTCCTTTTTTTGCACTTCTATATAGTTCCAACACGCCAACCGTTGAGATTGCACCGACTACAGCGCCAAAAAACGAGGTCGGCAATACATATATTACAATTGCCAAAAAAGCTACGCCGATTACACCCGAAATCACTCTGGTTTTCATTATTAAATCCCCCCAAATCGCCTTGTTCTGCGTGAAAATTCAGCAATCGCAAGGTCTAAATCATGTGTCGTGAAGTCTGGCCAAAGTGTATCGACGAAGTATAACTCTGAATATGCCGACTGCCACAAAAGAAAGTTACTGAGTCTCTTTTCGCCACCAGGTCGAATTAGTAAATCTGGGTCAGGTATAGACGAAGAAAATAGATTTTTTTCCAATTCCACCTCTGATATTTCTGTTATCTCACCATTTTGTAGAGAAATTGCACATTTTTCAGCGGCTTTTACGATTTCATCTCTTCCACCATAATTGAGGCAAATATTAACTTGACAGCCATCAAAGCGTGTGCTTATTTCATCTGTTTTCGCAACCAATTCACGTAGTTTTGGTGATAAAACTGATGTGTCACCAAAAAATTTCATCTTAACTTTGTCACGTTCCATGGTTTCAATAGCTTCTAGCATATATTTTTCTAAAAGTTCCATAATCGCATCGACTTCACCCTGTGGTCTTTTCCAGTTTTCAGTCGAAAAAGCGTATACAGTAAGGTAATTTATTCCAATATTTTTACAATATGTTGCAATTTTTCTAAAAGTTTCAGATCCAGCCGCATGTCCGGCAGTCCTTGGTAATGCTCTTTTTTTTGCCCATCTGCCATTGCCATCCATCACGATTGCGATGTGTTTTGGCAATGCCAAATTCTTTATATCTATATTCGTTTCCGAAGTTTTTTTCTTCTTAAATATCATTTATTTTTCCCACTTTATTGCCAAACCGGGAGGAGCATCGCCCATCCCGGTTAGTAAAATTTTACAGCGATGATAGATCTTTTTCCTTCTTAGCAGTCGCATTGTCGACATCTTTTATGAAATCATCTGTCATTTTTTGAACTTCTTTTTCTATGTCTTTTAAATCGTCTTCTGTTATTTCGGATTTCTTTTTCATTGCTTTGAACTTCTCAATTGCATCACGTCTAATGTTGCGGACAGCAACTTTTCCGTCTTCGCCATATTTTTTAACTTGCTTAATAAGCTCTTTTCTGCGCTCTTCGGTTAGTTGTGGGAATACAAGTCTGATAACTTTACCATCATTTGTGGGGTTGATTCCGATTTCAGAAACTTGAATTGCCTTCTCAATTAGTTTTAGAGTCGACGCGTCCCATGGCTGAATCGAGAGTGTTCTCGCATCAGGTGTTGAAACATT
>CAYJLH010000001.1:80994-91496 GCA_964370925.1 uncultured Oscillospiraceae bacterium
GTGTTGGTGTTCCGTAATAGTCAACTGTGACCTGATTTAACACGTTGACATTCGCCTTACCCGCACGAACTGTGTCAAATTGCTCCTCAAGATGCTCCAGAGTTTTTTTCATTTTGTGTTCAAAATCTTTGTACTCGTCCTTATAACTCATTGTTTATTCTCCTTTACTTTTACAACTGTGCCAATTTCTTCTCCCATGACCACTTTTACGATGTTTTCAGGGTCTTTTAAAGCAAAAACAAGCACAGGAATTTCATTATCCATCGCCATGGATGTTGCTGTTGAATCCATAACAGCAAGGTGTTGTGACAAGACTTCATCATAACTGATGGTGTCATATTTAATCGCTGAGCTGTCAACATTTGGGTCTGCACTATATACACCGTCAACATTTTTCGCTAGCAAAATAGCATCCGCATTAACTTCCGCAGCTCTTAAAACTGCGCCTGTATCTGTTGAAAAATAGGGATTTCCTGTACCACAGCCAAAGATTACCACTCTGCCTTTTGATAGGTGACTAATAGCACGAAGTCTGATGTACGGCTCTGCAACGGCTCTCATTTCAATCGCCGTTTGCACTCTAACTTCAACGCCCTCTTGTTCTAATACATCCGCTACAGCAAGGCAATTTATAGCCGTAGCAAGCATACCCATGTGGTCAGCTCTAGTGCGTTCAATTTTTCCGTTTCCGTCTTTAACGCCACGCCAAAAATTTCCTGCACCCACTACTATTCCAACTTCAACACCAAGGTCTACACATTTTTTAACAGCTTTGCAAACATCAGAAACAATGTCGAAGTCAAACCCTCTCTTCTTGTCCCCCGCCAAAGCTTCACCGCTAATTTTTAATAGTACTCTTTTGTATTTTGGACTTTTTTCACTCACAGGCTTTTCCCCTTTCATGCAGATAATATTCAAAAGTTGGCTATAAATAGCCCTCAAAGTTTTCCCTTATTCACTCTCTATAGTGAAAAATAGCCGTATGTCCATAATAATACCATAAAATTATGAATAATTCAAGTCAGAGAATATCAGCTTTGGGAACTTTTTGAAAACTTAATCCCGAGGAACTGTGACCGAAATTCCACCTCTCAGAAAATACAGCACAGTTTCTTTAACTTTCTTTCCAGTAATTCTCTCCATAACCTTTGCATAAGCCGTCACTTGTGGCGAATATCTGTCAAGAAGTTCCTGTAAATTCTCACTGTTCGCAAAATCCGTTTTGTAGTCAATAATTGTAAGCTCATCGCCCTCAATTATACAACAATCCAAGACACCTTGAAGCAAAATTGTATCGTCTTTATCGGTGTCATAAAATTCGTCGACTTTACAAAGAACAGAAAATGGAAATTCTCTCAGTATTTCAGCTGAATTTAGCAATCTTTTTCCAATTTCAGAAGCAAAAAACTTAAAAATCACTTTTGCATCAACCGCTTCTGCTTGTGCTTTGGTCAAAAAACCGCCAATTTTTAATCGTTCAATTTCTGATTTAATGCCTTCAACACTATCGCATTTTTCAAATTTAATAAATTGCATAACGAGGTGGGTCGCCGTGCCTCTCTCCGCACCGGAAAGTGGTCTTTCACCCGTGAAATCGGGTAGTTCAAAAGCAGTTTTTTTGACAAAAGTGACGAGCTCCTCACTTTCGGGGTCGTTTTCGCTGTGGTTTCCTTTTAATTCTGTGACCGTCAATTTCGATGGTAGCTTCACGCTTTCCTCGTGAGGATACTTAAAATTCATGCGCTTAGCAATTAATGCGACGTCGTCGGGATTTATAGTTGTAATTTCCATTTTTTTATCGACTTGGGTCTCTTTTTCTACCATTCCATCTACTATTTCAAGCTCTATCGCTCCGTCATCGGATAGCGCCGAGGAAATCAGCCAAGTCGCACAATTTTGTGCAGTTTCTAAAATCGGAGACGGCATCGGTCTTTGCATATTTTCGGAAATTTTCGCCACAGCATCTTCGGCTTTTTTCATTGTGCACGTGATAAAAAGTCGCTCTTTAGCCCTTGTTAGTGCTACGTATAATAGGCGCATTTCTTCGGAAAGCAACTCGTTTAAAAGCTTCTCTTTAACCGCCCTCCTCCATAAAGTTGGGTACTCAATTCGCCTAATCGGGTCTGTTAGTTTAGGACCTAAGCCCAACTCAGAATGCATCAAAACAGGGTCAGCAATGTCTAGTTTATTGAATTTTTTGGAGGTTTCGCACAAAAACACCACCGGAAACTCCAAACCTTTAGATTTGTGAATGGTTGAAATCACCACTGCATTTTCACTTGAAGCGGAGGGTAAATTCGGCACTTCTCCCCTCTCGGACATGCGCCTCAATAAAGATACAAATTTGAATAAACCACGAAATCCATCTGCTTCAAATCTGTAGGCATAGTCAGACAGCAACATGAGATTTCGGCGTCTTTCCTCACCCGACTCCATAGCACCAAAGACAGCTAGTGCATCAGTTTTTATGAAAATTTGGCGGATTAATTCATCTGTAGGAATGTCGGCAGAAATGACTCTTAACTCGTCCAAAACCTCTAAAAACAATTTCACTTTTTCCTTTTCTTTACTGGAAATTAATAAGGCATTATAATAGTTTTCATCCTTTGAAAAAGCCCTAATTTCTGCCAATTCATCAGCAGAAAATCCAAAAAGTGGTGAGCGTAAAACCGATATCAATGGTATGTCCTGTTGCGGATTGTCAACAACTGCCATCATCGATACAACCGCAGACACTTCAGCAGTTCTGAAAAAATCAGTGCCTTGGCTGTCTTTTACAGGGATGCCCACATTCGACAGAGCAGACGCAAAAATGGGTGCAGATTTCTTCGTTGCACGCAATAATATAATGATATCGCTAAATTTTATGTCACGAGTGCCATCACCATCTTGAACCTGCTCTTTATTTTTTATGAGGTTTTTTATACGATTTGCAACAAATTCCGCCTCAATTTGCACAGATTTGGGTGTTTCTTCGTCGGTACTTTCGGGAATGTTCACTACTGAAAGTAGTGCTGTTTTATCTTTGGTCTTATCATAGTAGACCGCTCCACAATTTAGTCTATGCTCTTCATTATAGTCGATTTCTCCCAATTCAGGAGACATTATATTTTCAAAAACACTGTTGGCAGCAGTCAAAACCGACTGGCGTGACCTGAAATTTTCTTGCAGTAAAATCTTCCTATTTTCACCGAAACTAGCTTCACTGTCATGTGCAAATGAGGCATATTTCTTTAGAAAAATCATAGGGTCAGCCAACCTAAAACGATAAATCGACTGCTTCACATCACCCACCATAAAGAGGTTCTTTTGAGCCTTCGAAACAGCGCAAAAAATCTTTTCTTGTACCTCATTTACGTCCTGATATTCGTCTATCATAACTTCTGTAAAGCGAGTTGCAATTTCCAGTGCCGCTTTGCTTGGATTTCCATTTTCATCAATCAAAAGCTTTAAACTAAGATGCTCCAAGTCGGAAAAATCCAAAAGCCCGTTCCGTCTTTTTTCAGCAGAAAATAGTTCATCAAATTCCAAAGTTAACCTCAATAGTTTTATCATTGGAACACTCATAATTTCCATATCCGCAATCAGTCTGCTTGATTTTTCAGTGAACGTAGATTGAATTTTTCCACAAGCATCTTTGCAATTATCACGTTTTAGCTTGACAAAATCGGAAATATCGGGTCTAGGCGAATTCCTCAAACCCTTAAATCTGGGAAAACTAATTGGAAATGAATCTGAGAATTTATCCCAACCAATTTCAGCGCAGCGAAGTGCTTCGCGTATGGAGAAAGCCGTCTCTTCCACACTTTCAGAATAAGCTTTTGCAATAGGTTCAAATTCCAATTCAGAGTGCATAACTTCGACCAATTTTTCCATTTCTCGAGCGTAGTATTCAAGGGTGGCTGATGCTCTTTTTAAGATAAAACTACCACTTTCAGTCTCCCCCACATCTTCAACTCTCTTGGATAAAACTTCAATCTGTTTCTCAACCCAAGCAGTTGGATTTGGGTGGCTTTTCATCTTTTCATGCAGTTTCAAAATTGTTTCCGCCAGTCTTTTGTCGTCTCGCCCTGCGCCAGTAGTATTGGCTAATATTTCAAATTCTGCATCGGTTTTTTCATATGATTTTTCAAGAATTTTATCTAAGCATTTGAGTTTTATCGTCTGTGTTTTGTCAGTATCTGCTATTTTAAAGTCCGGCGATATACCCATAGTATGCACATTTTCACGTAAAATCATAGTACAAAAATTGTGAATTGTGCCAATCGGCGCACGATAACACAGATTTATTTGGCGTTTTAACCTCTTATTTTCTGGTTCTTTCGCACTTTTCTGCATTAGTTCACTTAGAATTCTCGATTTTAACTCAGCCGCAGCCGCTCGTGTAAATGTAATAATCAGGAAAGTATCTATGTCTTTCGGGTTTTCTGCATCCGTTACATATGACATTAAGCGCTCGGTCAACACCCTAGTTTTGCCACTTCCGGCTGCCGCCGAGACTAAAATTGATGAATTTCTTGACTCAATTGCTGATTTTTGTGCCGGTGTAAAGTCAAATTTAGCCATACTACACCTCCTCCCCCATAATTATCCACGCTTCATCTGTTTTCTTTTTCGTTATATATCTGCGCTTGTCCTTTTTCTCGTTAAAATTGCAAGTAGTCGAATATTCACAAAAAATGCAGTAGTTATCAGTTTCATTTTTATAAAATGGTTGTGCATCAATGCTACCATTTTTTAGCTCTGTAGCCATGTCTTTTAGGACTTTTTCCACATGCTCAGACAGTGTCTGCATACGCTCAGCGGTTGCCAGATTATCGCCCTTAATTTCGCCCTTTTTGATGGTCACGGGGATAAATTTTTTGGTTTCTCCGTGCTCCATAGCCTCGATTATTTCTTCATCAAATAGGATTAAACCAGAGCGCTTTTTCTCCTTGTTCTTTTCGAGCAAAATTTCCTCATCAGTCAAATATTTATCCTTAGAAATGATTGAATCACGTGCCGGAATGTACAAAACACCGGCGGTTTCCACCTCGGCATTATATCGAATTTTGCCCAAGGATTTTAACGCAAAAAGATACATCAAAAGTTGCAAATTCAGTCCTTGGCTGACGTCGGAGAGACTGAATTCTCGCTTACCTGTTTTGTAATCAAGCACACGAATATACAGTTTCCCCTCATGCATGTACCCATCTACTCTATCGGCTATTCCTGTAATTTCCATGGAATTTTCCTCGCTGTCTCCGATGGAAACTGCCGTGTTATTTTCCGATGAAAAGTTCAATTCAAAGTCAATCGGTTTAAACTCCGAGACCATCAATTCTTCTATCATATCTCGCACAACTGCGAGCACTGTGCTCTTAAGTCTGTAGAATAGATACTTAAATCTTTCACTTTTGCCATCGAGCCCTTTTAGCTGATTTTTTAGATAATCAAACATTATCTCCTCAGTAATTTCAGTAAAAACATCCAAAGATTTGGGGTCTAACTCGCCATTTTCGTATAATTTTTTAAACACATTTTCAAGTACAAAATGCATGAAAGTACCAAATTCGGGTGGGTTAAATCCAGCGGTTTTTCTCGGTTTTGCACGCAATCCATATTGCAAAAAATATGCAAATCTACATCCCATAAATTTGTCAGCTTTTCCAGCCGAAACCCTCAGATTTTTTCCATATAAAACCCTAACTGTGGCTTTTGATAGCTTTCCTATTTCGGTTTCTGATGCCTCTTTCAGTCTATAAACCCTCTCTCCCTCACCTATTGAACTCAGGTATGTAAGTGCCGCATGGGATAAATTGTCAGCACTATAAAAAGAGTTTGATGCAAGCTCTGAAATTGCCGTTTTGGAATACAATTTTCTGTAGCTCATATCAACTTTTTCTATGTTTTTATTGAAGAGTTTTTGTGCTGTTAACATAAGAAAGGATGGGCTTGATTCCGCATCGTCCGCAGTACTTCGGCTGTAGCTCATCATCATGCTGTTCGAGGGCAAAGTCGCACAGTTGTAGATAATATTCAGCTCTCTGGAAAGCTCAT
This sequence comes from uncultured Oscillospiraceae bacterium, assembly GCA_964370925.1. Classification (GTDB taxonomy): domain Bacteria; phylum Bacillota; class Clostridia; order Oscillospirales; family Oscillospiraceae; genus Heteroscillospira. The sequence goes on from CAYJLH010000001.1 coordinate 87,034, forward strand.
CATCCGCACAGGAAATCTCAATCCCGAACTCTTTCAGGCGCTGTCTCTCGTCGTTAGAGAACACGCCATTGCTCTCCGAAATTTTGGGAATTCTCATGTCAGATGCACCCAAAATCATCATATGTTTTATGTTTCGACGCCTCATTCTGTCCATTTCACCCACAGAAATTCTATCGAGTGACACGGGTATGCTTCCGACGTCGCATTGTGCCAGCATCAGCTTTAAAAGGCTACCAAAAACTTCAAATTCCATCTCATTTTCACCCAACACAGCATGCGCCTGTGACAATATTTCCACAATCATTTCCCACAATTGCGAGTACTCTTTTGCCGTCTGAACATAGCCTTTTACACTCAGCATTTCCGCCTTGTTTTGTAGCTTTTCAGGTAGAAAAATGTCCGCGAAAAATTCCGACAAAGCCACCACATGTGAAGCAGATTTTTTGCTTTGAGATGTCTTTCTGTGGAGGTCAGAGAGCGGTGTTATCACCTTAGCTCTAAGGTGGTTTAAAACCTCGAGTTTTTCCGTGGTTTTTTCGTCAATTTCGCTGTTATATCCCTCTGGATGCATGGTAAATTTTTGCTCCCATATTGCACCTTTGACATCCCAAGTTATGCAGTAATTTTCCAGTAAATCTACCTCGGTTTGACTTAAATCTGATAAACCTGTTTTTAAATATGAAAACATGCTTTCATACTCAAATCCACCTGTCACGGCATCTATAACAGAGCTAATTAAAAGCGGTAGTGGCTTTTGCATGACATCGCTTCGCACTGCCAAATACAAAGGAAGTGAATATCTTTCAAATGCATTTTCAAGTGCAGTTCTATAGTCCACATATCCCCTTATCGCTATCGCAATCTCTTTGTATCTAGCTCCATTTGCGACCAATTCTGCACAGTATGAAGCCACAAATTCGCACTCAGAAACGATATCCTCACAGCTATATAGCGATATTTCCTCAGTTGCTTTAAAAGTTTCATTTGTGTATTCAAATAGGTGTTTTTCTAAAAATTCAAGGGCATTATTTTGATTTTTTCGTTCTATTTGTTCATACTTAAATTCAATATTCCTATTCTCTGCAAAGCTTTTAAACCAAATCGCCGTCCTTGACGGAAGCTCAAAAACCTCACTGTCACTATAAATTTTATCAGTACTAAGGCACAAAGTTAGATTCTTACATTTAAGCGAAAGTGCCTCTATGCAGTCGCGCTCCTGTGCCGTGAAGTCGACAAATCCATCTATATAAACTGATGAAAAAACCTCTCCATTTAGCTCTCTCAAACTATCGGCAAGCACCGAAACCCTGTCAGATGGGTCTAGCGACGACTGCCGACTAAAAGCCTCTAAAGCCTCTGTAATCAGTGCCAAATCCACTAATTTTTCCTTTAATGAGCCCTCATTTTCGTCTGCTGCTTTTTCCAGTAAATTTGAGGTAATTTTCGCCATTTTAAACTCGTCTGTTATGCTCAAAAGCATATTTAAAAGCTCTGGTTTGTGTACAGCTGAGTTATACACTTTTAGCCTTGAACCAACTGCATTCACAGCTCTATTTAGTGCTAAAATTTTACCGCTTTTGTCCATAAATTTAGGTGTTTTACCGACCTCTGCAAACACTCTTCTGCTCAATCTTGTGAAGCTTATAACTTCAATATGCAAACTCGCTTTATCAGAGCAAACCGAGCAAATTTCTCGCTCCGCTTCATGGCTATATTGCTCAGGAACTATGAGGAGCATTTTTGATTCTCCATCTTCAATTCTGCCTTTAATCTCATTTATAAGTAGGGATGTTTTTCCACTTTTCGCTCTACCTGTGATGAGTTTTAACATGCTATCCCCTCCTTTTGAAATTAGTATAACATAAATTTTTAATATTGACCATTTTTTTCCTATGTGATATATTTTAATAGCAAACTTATTTTAGAGAGGTATGATTTTTATGAACAAACCTGTAATCCACGAGTCCGCTAGAGTTTCAAAAACCGCTTGCCTTATAGGCGATGTAACACTTGAGGCAAATGTTGGCGTTTGGTATAATGCGGTAATTCGTGCTGACTGTGACACTATTACTATTGGTGAAAATTCAAATATTCAAGATTGTTGCGTGCTTCATGTTGATGTCGGTGTTCCGCTCACATTAGGAAAAAATGTCAACGTAGGCCACGGCGCAATCCTACACGGCTGTACTGTCGGCGATAATACACTCATCGGCATGGGTTCAATCATTTTGGACGGCAGTAAAATTGGTAGTAACTGCCTAATCGCCGCCGGCGCACTGATAACAGGTGGCTCGGTTATTCCTGACAACAGCGTTGTTATGGGAAATCCAGGAAAAATCAAGCGTCAAACTACTGAAAAAGATTCTGAATCTTTGACAAGACTTATTAAATTTTACACAGACAAGCTACACGAGATAGAATAGTGAATTCAAAAGGAGAGGGTTTCTTGCCCTCTCCTTTAAATATATCACAGTAGTTTTCACTGCTTATTTTTTCTTTTTCTTCTTTTCAAAAAAGCTAAATCCACCGCTCTCATGTGATTTTTCACCTAGGCTTTCGCCAAATTTACGCAGTAATTCTTTCTGCTCTTTTGTCAAGTTTTGTGGTGTTTCAATGTGTACTGTGACGTATTGGTCGCCACGTCCATTGCGATTTAGATAAGGAATACCCTTACCGCGCAAACGGAAAGTTGTGCCTGATTTTGTGCCCTCAGGAACTGAGTATTTCACTTTTCCGTCCAATGTCGGAACTTCAATTTCATCGCCTAATGTCGCTTGAACAAAGCTAATCGGTAATTCAAAAATAACCGATGTTCCCTCTCTCACAAAGTGCTCATGAGCAAGCAATGAAACCGTAATCAAAAGGTCGCCAGCTGGGCCACCGTTAAGTCCCGCATGACCCTGTGAGCGAAGCGAAACTGTCTGATCATCATCAATACCCGCCGGAATATTGACGGAAATTTTCTTGTGTTTACGCATATTTCCAGAGCCTTGGCAAGTTTTGCAAGGTTCTTTTATTATTTTACCCTTACCGCTACATTTTGGGCATGCACCTGTGGTTTGAAAAACTCCCAGTGGTGTTCTTTGTTGCTGACGAACTGAGCCACTGCCGCCACAATTACCGCAAGTATCAATTGTGCTACCCGATTGTGCGCCCGTACCGCTACAGGAGTCACATTTTTCAATTCTGTTGACTTCTATTTCTTTCGTGCAACCAAAAGCCGCCTCTTCAAAAGTCAAGCCAACCATAACACGTATGTTCTCACCACGTCTTGGGCCATTTCTGCTTGTTTGGCCACCGCCAAAAATATCCCCAAAGCCGCCACCACCGAAAAGGTCGCTGAAAATATCGCCAAATCCACCTGAGAATCCGCCGAAACCACCACCGCCACCGCCGTAGCTTTGGTCGAATGCGGCATGGCCAAATTGGTCGTATTTTGCACGTTTTTCAGAGTCGGAGAGAACTTCATAAGCCTCGCCAAGCTCTTTGAACTTCGCTTCACATTCTTTATCATTAGGGTGCAAATCTGGATGGCAACTTTTGGCAAGTTTGCGATATGCTTTTTTCAGCTCGTCATCACTTGCGCCTTTTTTCAGCCCTAGCACCTCATAATAGTCTCTTTTTTCTGCCATAAAATTTTCCTCACTTAACGTAACTTTGCGCAGGAGGTTTTTAATATCCCTCCTGCGCCTAACCTTTTTTGGTTCTTATTTATTCTCGTCGTCGACCACAGTGTAGTCAGCATCATAGAATTGTTGTCCGCCGTCATCAGCTCCGCCACCTGCTTGAGCGTTAGGGTCAAAGCCCTCCGCACCAGGTTGTGCGCCTGCTTGTGCATACATTTTTTCGCTGATTTTGTGGAACTCTTGTGTTAAAGCTTCAGTTGCATTTTTGATTGACTCTGTGTCAGTTCCGGAAAGAGCTGTTTTTAGTGTTGCAATTGCAGACTCAACAGCAGCTTTGTCATTAGCATCGATTTTATCGCCTGATTCTTCAAGAACTTTTTCAGTTTGGTAGACCATTTGGTCACCTTGGTTTCTAACGTCAACTTCTTCTTTACGTTTTGCATCCTCTGCCGCAAATTGCTCTGCCTCGCGTACAGCCTTTTCAACGTCTTCTTTGCTCATATTTGTTGAAGATGTGATTGTGATATTTTGAGTTTTTCCTGTTCCCATATCTTTTGCAGAAACATTAACAATACCGTTTGCGTCGATATCGAATGTAACCTCGATTTGTGGAACACCACGACGTGCAGGAGCAATTCCATCTAGGTGGAAACGGCCTAGGCTCTTGTTGTATTGCGCCATCTCACGCTCACCTTGTAGGACGTGGATTTCAACACTTGTTTGGTTATCTGCCGCAGTTGAGAAAACTTGGCTTTTCTTTGATGGAATTGTTGTATTTCTCTCGATAAGTTTTGTGCAAACGCCACCAAGAGTTTCGATACCTAGTGATAGCGGTGT
>CAYJLH010000002.1:0-17031 GCA_964370925.1 uncultured Oscillospiraceae bacterium
AAAAGAGCCTACACCTATGTGTAAGCCCTCTTTTGTCTGCAAACTGAACAGTGTGGAAATAATTTCTACACTGTTTTTTTACTTGTAAAATCTAATTTATAATAAGTATACTTAATCTATTTTTAATAATTATGTGCTATAATACGAATAAAGTCTATTCGAAGGAGTTTTTATGAGAATTTTACTAGCCGAAGACGAAAGAGATATGAATAAAATCATTACTAAAAAACTGACATCAGAGGGTTATGGTGTTGACAGTTGCTTCGATGGCGAAGACGCTCTCGACTATATTGAAAGCACCGACTATGATATTATAATACTTGATATAATGATGCCAAAACAGGACGGATTTGAAGTTTTAAGCAAGATGCGTGCAAATCAAATAGACACACCCGTGATTTTTTTGACTGCGAGAGATGCTGTTGCCGATAAAGTAAAAGGACTTGATATGGGCGCAAATGACTATCTTGTAAAGCCCTTTTCTTTTGAAGAACTTTTGGCTCGAATTCGCGTTATGACGAGGTTAAAAGCCGGAAAATCCACCAATATTTTAACTCTGGCAGATTTGTCAATCGACATCAGCTCACATATCGTGAAACGAGGTAACACTGTTATAAACCTATCCGCAAAAGAATATGCAATCCTAAAATACATGATGTATAATGTTGGGGTTGTGCTTTCGAGAGAAAAAATCGAAAATCACATATGGAATTATGACTATGAAGGTGGCACAAACGTAGTCGATGTATACATAAGGTATTTAAGAAAGAAAATTGATAGCGAATACGACATGAAGCTAATCCACACCATTCGTGGCAGTGGATATGTTCTCAGGGAGGAGATATGAAAAGGATTTCAGCAAAAATAAAACTCACTCTTTGGACAGCATTGCTTATGATTTTAATGGCTAGTGTTTTGATGGTTTTGATGTTCTCATTGAGTGATAATATCATTTCGTCGAGCAGTATAACACAGCTTAAAGAAATTGTCGACGACAACGCCGATGAGCTTGAATTCGACGACGGCGAACTTGAAATTGATGACGTGGACTTTTTCAAGAAAAGTGTTTACACCCTCCTCTTCACCGAAAATGGCGAACAAATCGCAGGTAATTTCCCTGAAGAATCTGTAAACGAACTTCCACTCGATGACAAAAAAGTATCGGAAATAACTATTGATTCCACGCTCTATTATATCTATGATATTTTAACACCTGTTGAAGATTATCGCCAGTCAATCTGGATACGAGGCATAATCGCAGTCGATGAGGTTGCTAGCGCCACAAACAATATTTTGCAACTCGCATTATTCGCTCTGCCTATTTTCATTATCCTTGGAACACTTGGTTGTTACTATATTGCAAAGCTCACATTTCGTCCTATAGATAAAATCATAGAAACCGCCGAGGAAATAAGCGATAGCGAAAATCTATCACTGCGTATTGATTTAAACGGAGGCAGTGCGGAAATCAACAAATTAGCAAGCACATTCGACACAATGTTCGAGCGTTTAGAGAACGCATTTGATGCCGAAAAACAATTCACCTCTGATGTTTCTCATGAGCTTAGAACTCCAACTGCGGTTATTTTAGCCCAATGTGAATATGCAATTGGGGAAAATATCACAGCAGAGGACAAGGAGGACGCGCTCGAAACCGTACAGCGTCAAGCTTTAAAAATGTCTAAGCTGATATCAGATTTATTAAATCTCACTCGCCTAGACAGCGGTATAGAAAAAGCAGATTTCAAAAGCATTAATCTCAGCGAGCTTATAAAATCCATCTGCGAGGAGCATGAGCTAATTACGCCAAGCAATATTAAATTAACCCATTATATCGCGCCGAATATTAGCGGAAAATTTGACGAGGCTATGATTACAAGACTTCTAACAAACCTAATCAGCAATGCTTTTCGCTACAGCAAGGAAGACGGCACTGTGGAAATTTCACTCAGTGAAAAGGATGCAGAAATAATCCTATCAGTTAAAGATGACGGAATTGGCATATCAAAAGAGCACCAGTCAAAAATTTGGCAGAGATTTTATCAGGTTGATTCTTCACGAACCGCAAGCCAAAACGGAAGCATGGGTTTAGGTCTTGCAATGGTGAAACAAATCACAAGGCTACACCACGGAAAAATTGAACTTGAAAGCGAGCTAAACAAGGGTAGTTTGTTCATTGTAAAATTTCCGAAATAAATTTGACTTCTTTAATGTTACTTTAATTTTCCTGATTTATACTATGGTTATAAAATCAAAAATAAAGTAAAGCGAGGTATTTACAATGAAATTAAGCAGTAAAATCAAATGCACAGGAGTCGGACTTTGTTGCGCAGCTTTGATGTTCAGTTTCACAGCAGGCGCATCCGCAACACAAGTAGCCACAACTTATATCGGTGAAGCAGAGGCAAAAGCTATAGCATTTGAACATGCCGGAATAACTGAGAGTTCCGCCGAATATCTTCAATGCAAAATGGATAGAGATGACGGCTTCATGGAGTATGACGTCAAGTTTTGGGCAGATGGTGTTGAATATGAATATGAAATCAGCGCAAGCACAGGTACTATTTTAGACTACGACTATGACTATGGCTATAACTACACTCCACCGCAAATCCCAGACAGCACAGCTTATATCGGTGAAGTACAGGCAAAAACCATCGCACTTGAACATGCCCAAATTATAGAAAGCTCAGTATCTTATATCTATTGCGCACTTGATTATGACGATGGTGTCGCTGAATATAATGTTGAGTTTTGGGTAGACGGCGTAGAATATGACTACGATATCAGCGCAAAAACAGGCACAATTCTAAAGTATGACCACGATAATGAATACACTTATTCACCACCTATAAGCGGAGATAGCACAACTTATATCACCGAAGCTAATGCAAAATCTATAGTAGCGGAGCACTCAGGGTTAAGCGAAGCAGAAATGTCTTTCATTATGTGCAAATTAGACTTTGATGATGGCGTACCTGAATACGAAATTGAGTTTTTAAACGGCAATGTCGAATACGATTACGACATCAATGCCATCACAGGCGAAATTACAAGCTATGATTATGACATCGAAAGCAAGTACACCAGCACCCCTCAAGAACCCGTTGTAGACAACAGTACAAATGTTCCAACTATCACAGAAACAACATACATCACAGCGGAACAAGCAAAGTCAATCGCCTTGCAAGACGCTGGTGTAAACGAGGCTGATATCCGCAAATTTGATTCCGAATTCGACTACGACGATGGACAAGCCGAGTATGAAGTTGAATGGGAAATCGGCAAGACCGAGTATGAGTATACAATCAGTGCAACAGATGGTACAATCTGGGAGCGCGATGTAGAATATGATGACTAATCCCTAACTCTCTCTTTTTAGTATATTTTTGCAGCTTCCTTAGGGATGATAAAAGCCTTCTATGATTTAAAACTGGTCATAGAAGGCTTTTATTTTGCGATAAATTAGCGAAAAAACGAAAAATTAACAGAACATAATCAAATTAGACAAAAAATATCCACAAAATTTTCTAAATACTGTAAAAGTTTAAGAATTGCACTTGTTTTCCTGCATTTATAGGACTATAATACACATACAAACTTAATTGACAGGAGAGGTTTTATGACTATTAAAGAGATATACGAAAAGTTCGACAAAATCGGCTGTTTATCATTTTCGACTATAAACGAGGACGGCGAGCCAGAGGCACGCATTGCACATTTAAGAGCTTTTGATGATGATGGAATTTATTTCATGACCATGTTCACGAAGTCGTTTTATAAACAACTCAAAGCGCAAGGAACTATCGCACTTAGTGGACTATGTGCCGACACAAAGGTAAGCCACGATGCGGACGGAATGCCCGTTTTTGAGGGTGGATACGCAATCCGTATGACAGGAACTGTAAAAGAGGTTTCTATAGACGACATAAAAGCCAAGAATAGTCCTGTGTTTGACCTCTGCATTAAAGACCATGAAAAATATAATGCAATGGTTGTTTTTTGTATAGATAAGGGTCGTGGTGATATTTTTGACTATGATTTTGAACTCGTAAACCGTGACCATAAATTAGAGCGTATTTACTTCAATTATAATGGCGCAGAAAATAAATACAGAGGGTTAAAAATCAAACAAGATGAATGTCTACACTGTGGACTATGTAAGCAGAAGTGCAGTTTCAAAGCTGTGCTTGAAGAAAACGGAGCATTCAAAATTGATGAAAACCGCTGTGATGAATGTGGTGATTGCTTTATAAATTGCCCATTTGAGGCAATTGCGCTAAAAGATTAGTCATTGATAAATGGAATTACATCAATAAATAAAAAAAGCCCATACTTTGTGCGTTGCACTTTGTATGGGCTTTTCTCTTAAAATTATCCTTAATTACTTATCGCTTGTTTTTTCTTTTCTGACGGTATCGCAAATGCCGCCACAAGAGCGAGCATAATCACAACACTACCTATCCATTGTTTTGTCGTAACTACCTCGTTTAAAATCAACATACCACAAACAAAACCCGAAACTGGTTCAAATAAGCACAGAATAGATGCCGTAATGGCATTCAAATTTCGTATACCCACTTGAAGAAGCAAAATTGCGCCGTAAGATGTTAAAAATGCAATGATTATACATAGAAAAAACGAATAAGGTGTCATCATCAGAGTTAAATCATCGGTTATCAAACCATATCCCAACATAAAAATCGAAGTTGCACTAGCTAAATAAAATGCAACTTTTTGTGGTGAATATTTCGTAATTTCCAGTTTTTCCATCAAAACTATGTAAATGCCATAAATCATAGCAGAAAACACAGCCAAAGCTACTCCAATCTGCGAGCTGTTTTCGCCGGGGTTGATGAAAAAAGCAAGTCCAATACATGCGACTATGAGCGATATAATTCGGTTTCTCCCGATTTTTTCACGGAAAAACACAGCCATAATTACCGCAGCGCAAACAGGGTATAAGAAGTTCAAAACTGTAGCTGTTCCAACTGCAATATATTGGTAGGATGAGTAAAGACATAGCGTTGCCAAAATCGGCCCCGTCAATGCGAGTAGGGAGAATTTTTTAATTTCAGATGGGCTTGCCAATAGTTTCTGCCTTTTTATGACAGAAACTATCGTTACAATACAAATGCAAAAAAAGTTTCGATAAAACACTATTGTAAGCGGGGTCACTCCTGTTTGTTGTACGATTTTAACTAAAATCGGGGTAACGCCATAAAATATCGCTGATAATATCGTGCACACGACACCAAGTTTTACATTCAACCTGCTCATCTATTGCTCTTGCTCCTCCACTATAGAGTCGAGTTCTTTTTGTGCTTTTTTCTCACGTGACTGACGCAAACGAAGCTCTAGCTCCTCTATGCGTTCCTCCAGCTCAACACGTGTCATGCCTTTGTTCATATTTAGGAACAGGCTGTTGCGATATGGCAAAGACTCACGACGGGGAGGAAAACCGATGGGCTTACCGTTTACAACTTGTCCCTCAAGTTCATTTCGACAAATTTCGTCATCCATAACAGCCATGTAAAGACTCATGGATTTATATTGCTCAACAGGAATTTTGTAATCCTTCTTGTGGTCAACGTATGCTTTAGCACCCACAGCCAAACCGGTAAGTGCAACTAGTTTCGTAAATAACTTCATAATCTTTCCTCCGATGTTTCTAGTATTTTGGTAAAACAACATGCTATTATTATACCCACAAATTTCCACGAAATCAATAAGATTAATTCACTAATTTTTATGCACTAATTTGTGCATTGCAAAGTGCAGCATATCTTCCACCGAGCTTTATAAGCTCTGCGTGGCTACCCTCTTCACAAATCCTGCTCTCATCAATCAAAACAATGCGATTAGCAGAGCGAATGGTGGACAATCTGTGTGCGATAATTATAGTCGTTCTACCCTCGGATAGTCTGTCGAAAGCTGCTTGAATTTTCATTTCTGTTACGCTATCCAGTGCAGAAGTTGCCTCGTCAAGAATTAAAACCGGTGGATTTTTCAGAAAAATCCTTGCAATCGAAATCCTCTGCTTTTGACCTCCCGACAGCATTACACCACGCTCGCCGACATAAGAATTAAATTTCTCAGGCATTGCCATAATATCGTCGTAAATTTCAGCTTTTTTCGCCGCATCTTCTATTTCTGCATCTGTTGCATCCGGTCTGCCGTAACGGATATTGTCACGAATTGTGCCCGCAAAGAGGAAAACATCCTGTGCAACAATGCCGATATGTGAGCGCAATTCCGCTTGCTTCATATCTCTAACATCAATTCCATCAATTAAAACTTTACCGCCCGTTACATCATAAAATCTGGGAATAAGCCTACATAATGTCGACTTACCACCACCAGAAGGGCCGACAATTGCAACTGTCTCGCCTTTTTTAATGTTCAATGATAGGTTGTTTATAACGGGCAAATCAGCAGTTTCATATTTGAATGAAACATTTTCAAGCTCAATATTGCCATCCATTTTTTCCACAGTAACTGCGTCTTTCTTGTCAGAAACTTCAGGTTCTTCATTCATAAGCGCAACAAATCTATTAAATCCTGCCATGCCTTGTACAAAAAGTTCTGAGAAATTTGTCAGTTTTCGAATTGGACTCACAAAAGTGCTTACATAAAGTGAGAACGTGAAAAGGTCTACATAGTCAATCTCGCTTTGCATAACATAGTAACCACCTACAGCGACTACGATTACAGGCAACGCACCCAAGAAAAATTCCATAGACGAAAAGAAAATCCCCATCGCTTTGTAATATGCACGTTTTGCACCGCGAAACTCGTAGTTTGATACTGTGAATTTTTCAAACTCTATATCTTCATTTGCAAAAGCCTTTGAAGTTCTCATTCCTGAAATTGCGGACTCTAGTTCGCCATTAATCCCCGAAAGAGTTTCCTTAATTTTTGCAGATGTCTTTTTAAGGCTCTTTCTTCTGAAAAAACCAAAGAGGATAATGAGCGGAATTGATGCGAATACCAACAATGTCAAACTTGGATGAATTGACCACATGATACAAAATGCACCTATCAAAGTCACAGTTGAGATAAAAATATCCTCAGGACCATGGTGGGCAAGTTCTGTGATTTCGAATAAATCACCCGTCACTCGTGACATAAGTTGGCCTGTTCGGTTTTTGTCATAAAACGAATATGAAAGCGTTTGCATGTGCGAAAAAAGGTCGGCTCTTATGTCCGCTTCAATCCTAGCTCCAAGCAAATGCCCCCAGTATGTGACGATAAACGTAAATCCAAATCGGACTATATACGCAAGTATAAGTATGCCGATTAGGGCAAAAAATGCCGAGAAATTACTCTCTGGCAAAAGTGTGCTTAGTGCATATCTTGACGCCATAGGAAAACTAAGGTCAACTGCACAAATCCCCAAAGCACAAAATAAATCTAGGAAAAATAATGGCTTATGTGGTTTGAAATACGAGGCAAAAACCGCCATGGTCGACTTGCCTTTTATACTATTCTTCTGCATAGATATCTCCATAATTATATTTTTAGGCTCAAAAAATCGCAGGAACAACCGTTAGGTCATCCCTACGATTTTAAATTTTATGAAATTACTTAACTAGTTCTTTTGCAATTTCTGCTGCAAGCTTTGCATTATTAAACACAAGTTGAATGTTGGAATCTAGGCTGTTTCCGCCTGTGAGTTCCTTGATTTTAGCGAGCAAAAATGGAGTTGTCTCTTTGCCTAAAATGCCTTTTTCTGCTGCCTCAGCAACTGCTTTTTCAATTGCGCCGTTGATAGTATCAGCGTCCATTGAATATGCTTCGGGAATGGGGTTAGTGACAAGTATACCGCCACGAAGACCCATTTCTTGTTTTGCTTTAAGTGCAGAAGCGATTTCGGCGGCGCTGTCCATACGATAGTCGACTTTAAATCCACTTTTTCTTGTATAAAACGCTGGCAATTCCTCAGTTTCATATCCAATTACAGGCACACCACGAGTTTCGAGATACTCAAGAGTTAATCCCAAATCAAGAATTGATTTTGCACCGGCGCAAACGACCAAAACAGGAGTTTCGGAAAGCTCTTCAAGGTCGGCTGAGATATCCATAGTTGTCTCTGCGCCACGGTGAACTCCACCAATTCCGCCTGTTGCAAAAATTGAAATTCCAGCCATAGCCGCAATAATCATAGTGGATGCAACAGTCGTAGCGCCATCAGCTCCACGTGAAATAAGCGCAGGTAAGTCACGGCGAGAAGCCTTGTCGATTGCCAAGCCTTTTTTGCCGAAATATTCGATTTCTTCATGCGTCAAACCTGCTTTTAGTCTACCGCCGATAATTGCAATAGTAGCAGGAACTGCGCCCGCTTTTCTGATTATTTCTTCAACCGCCAAAGCAGTTTCAACATTTTGAGGATAGGGCATACCGTGGCTTATAATTGTGCTTTCAAGCGCAACTACAGGCTTTGACGCGGCGAGTGCCTCGCTAACTTCTTTGCTGATATCAAGATATTTATTCATATAGTGCCTTTCTTTTCTTCTAGTTTTTTAATGCTCAATTTATCGTTATTTGCTCCCTGAGCTTCCAGAGCTATCGCCGAAGCAGCAAGCCCATTGATTGCGGAAGTTTCAGTGTCAAACCCTTTGAAAAAGCTATAAGCCAAAGCCGCCATAAAGGCATCTCCCGCTCCTGTTGCATCGACAATATCCGTCGGCAATGGTTTAAAAATTTTTGCAAAATCCCCTTCAGCACAATATACACCACGCTCACCCAGCGACAAAAACACTCGCTTAACACCACGAGAGAGAAGAGTCGCAACCGCCTCTTTCATGCTCTCGTCATCTGTGATTTTAACTCCGCTGAGAATTTCACATTCTAGTGCATTGGGTTTTATAGTGTGTATTTTTCCAAGCGCACCAAGTAATCTTGGGGCTTTTGCCGCAGAAACAGGGTCGCAAAATAGGGGAGCTTCGCAATTTTCACAAAGATACTCTATAGTTTCCGGCATCAAATTTGAGTCAAAAACTACTAATTTAGCCGAATTTAATAATTCCATCTTATTTCCCAAAAGTTCAGGGGTTATATTCTTCGAAACATCGGTATCATTTACGGCAACTGCCATGTCGCCATTTTCGTCCGTAATATAAAGATAACAAGATGTATTTTTTTCAGGAACATTAACACTGTTAGAAATATCAATTTCAAGCTTTTTGCAACTTTCTACAATCTGACTCGCATAGGCATCGCCACCAATGGCTGTTATAAATTTAACAGGTGCTTCCAAAAGCCTTATATTGTGGCAAATATTTCGCCCAACTCCGCCAAGTGAAAAGCTCACCGACCCAACATTGGAGTCACGCATCAAAAGCTTTCCGACAGGTTTACCGCAAATATCAATATTCACTGCCCCAATTATAACTATATAATCATTGTTCACTGTTTGCCTCCAGAATTAAGCAACCCGAATTCGGGGCGACGTGCACGCCTTGGTCTATCGGTGTTTTCGTGAACAAATCAAGTCCGCGAACATTGATAAATCTGCTGTCATGACTTCTGTTTACAACTGCGATAATTGATGTATCCTCTGTTTTTCTACGGCAAGCAAAAAGGTCGTGCTCATAGCAGATGTATTCAAATTCGCCGTGCCTTAAAACTCCGTATCGGTTATAAATTTGAGTTAGTTTTTTGTAATACTCAATTAGTTCATTATCTTCATTGCCCCAAGGATAAGTGCCTCTGTTAAATGGGTCTTCATATCCTGTCAAACCAGCCTCATCGCCATAGTAAACACAGGGGACTCCCGGTGTTATAAACTGTAGCAGAGCCGCCATCATAAGGCGAGCTTTGCCCTTTTCATATTGCTCTTTCGATAGGACGTAGTATTCTTTTTCGTGGTCTGACAAATGCTCGGGAGCTTCGCCCAAAACAGTTATCGTTCTCGCTCTGTCATGGCTTCCAATGAGGTTGAGCGCAGAGTAAAGCGCCTCAGGCGGATAGTTTTCTGCAATGCTCATCAAAATCCTCTTCATGTGATATGAATCAATTCTTCCAAGCAAAAAGTCATTAACTGCCGAGCGGAACGGATAGTGCATAGTCGAGTCTAACTCTCTCCCAAGGAGATAGCGACGACTTTCGCCATAGCTTTTTTTGTTGCTCGCATCCTCCCAAACTTCACCAAGAAGTAAGGAGTCCTCTTTCACGCTTTTAGTCGCACTTTTAAATTGCTCGATAAAACTATCAGGCAATTCGTCCGCAACATCAAGCCTCCAACCTGCCGCACCCATATTAAGCCAATGTTTACAAACGCTGTTGTCACCTGTGACTATATAATTTAAAAAGTCAGGGTTTAGCTCGTTGACATTCGGCAAATCGCCAACGCCCCACCAGCTGTCGTATTCATGTGGGTAGTTATGGAATTTATACCAATTGATATACTGCGAATTTGGGTCTGAAAAAGCTCCTGTTTTGCCATAGTTTCCGAAAAAATCGAAGTACATACTGTCAGCGCCGGTGTGACTGAACACACCGTCCAAAATTATGCTAATTCCATTTTTCTCGCAATCTTCGCACAAAAGACTAAAGCTTGAATCATCACCCAAAGCAGGGTCGACAGACATATAATCCGCTGTGTCATAGCGGTGGTTGCTTGCCGCCTTAACTATAGGATTTAAGTAAAGCGAACTTATTCCCAAGCTTTTTAAATATGGTATTTTCTCTCTAATTCCCTCTAAAGTACCGCCGAAAAAGTCCCAGCGTGTGACTTCACCTCTTGGGTTTTTTGTGTAAAACGGTCTATCGTTCCAGTCCTCATGCCAAATACGACGAGGGCCATTTCGGCTTGCGTCTCTCTCAGAATTTTCACGGCGCATTTTCCAGTCGCTACCACGGTGGAAGCGGTCAGGGAAAATTTGATACACTATAGAATCTTTGTACCAATTGGGTGCTTGTGCATATTCAAAGACCGTTATCTGCCAAGACATAGGCTCGTGATTACGAAGTTGACCTATGCCACCCATGCCATCATTGGGTGCGCCTAAAAATAGTTTTTTGCCATTTACAATAACAACAAAATAGTACCAAAGTAGCGTTGGGTTTTGCGGAGCATCTATCTCTATCTCAAAACGGTTGTTAACTCTCTTCATTTCGCAGAGGGACTCCCCTGCTTCATCTGTCCATAATCGTAAAAAACAACTTGCACTTTCAGGTGCTATAACACTGAGTAAAATTTTTGAACCAACTTCCGCCGCACCGAATGGCGAACGGTATAAAGTGCTTTGTGAATCATGAAAAATTGAATTCGACATAGTGCTGTCTCCATTCTGCTATAATAGCATGATACATTATATTTTACCTACAAAGTCATTTTATCACAGTAAAAGCCTAATATCAAGTGTTGTGAAATCTTTCAGGCTATGATAAAATGAGCTAAGCACATTAAAGGAGTGATTTTTTTGCTTTGTGATTGCCATATACATATTATATTAGACGGCGAGGACTTTAGTTTTGCAATAAATTCTCATAAGGAAGCCATTATTGAAAACACTGTCATTTCAAATTTAAAACAATATGCCGATTTGGGTGTCAGCTATTTGCGTGACGGTGGCGACAATTTGGGCGTATCTCTTTATGCCTCAAAAGTTGCGAGCATGTTTGGTATAGAATATGTTTCACCGGCATTTGCAATTCATAAAAAAGGGAAATACGGCGGAATTGTCGGAAAAAGTTTTGATACTGAGGCTGAATTTTTAGCACTGCTCGACGAAGCCGAGAGCCTCGATGCGGATTTTATAAAACTCATGTTATCGGGAATAATGGATTTCAATGAGTATGGGGTTTTGACATGCGAACCAGTCACCGCCGACGAGATGAAATCCATGGTCGAACACGCAAAAAAACGGGGTTTTTCGGTTATGGCACATGTTAATGGTGACGAGGCAATCCGAAACGCTGTTATCGCAGGAGTGGACAGCATAGAGCACGGCTATTATATGGAAGACGACACCGTCAAATTTCTAACCGACAGCGGAACTATTTGGACGCCCACTCTCTCACCCATAGGCAATATTATAAACAGTGGAAGATTTGACAGAGATGTTTTGCTAAAAATTTACGATGTTCAATGTGAAAAAATCGCACTCGCAGCGAAGCGAGGCGCATACATCGCACAGGGTAGCGATGGCGGTGCGTGGCAAGTTTTACACGGGCATTGTGTCAATGACGAGCTAAGACATTTAGAAACAGTTTTGGGTGCAACCGCACGCTATGACTTAGCATTGGGAAATAACAAAGTACGTGAACGATTCGAGAAAAAACACCCTGAATTGACTTGACTTTTAAACTATTGCGTGATACGATAAAGGTCTGCAAATTCACAGGATTTCGAGAAAGGTTTTAATTTTTATGATGTATCTACTTTTATTAGTCGGGTTTGTCGGACTTATCAAAGGCGCTGACCTTTTTGTTGACGGTAGTAGTAATATTGCCAAGACTTTAAAAGTTCCGACAGTTATAATCGGTCTAACTATTGTTTCAATCGGTACAAGTTTACCCGAAGCCGCAGTTAGTATGACCGCCTCACTTGCCGGCAGTAATGATTTATCTTTGAGCAATGTTACCGGCTCTAATGTTTTTAATCTCATGGTCGTTGTTGGTGTTTGTGTTATGATGCGACCTGTTTTAGTCGACAAAGATATTTTGAAGAGGGATTTCCCTGTTGCAATCGCTGCCTCTCTTCTAACACTAGCATTTGTATTCAGTGGTGGCATCGGTCGCCTTGACGGCACAATTCTTCTCGCCGGTTGTGTTTTCTACATTCTTTGGCTTATTAAAGATGCAACAAAAGCAAGAAACAGCATGGAAGACGACGATGAAGAGACTGCACCACTTGCAAAAAGCATCCTATTAATGATAGTCGGTGTCGCCGCAATCATTATTGGCGGTAACGTCGTTGTTAATAATGCCGTTGCAATCGCCCAGACTTTCGGGCTTAGCGAAACTCTAATCGGTCTAACAATCGTTTCCGTCGGAACATCTCTCCCCGAGCTTGTAACAAGTGTTGTTGCGGCGAAAAAAGGCGAGAGTGGACTCGCACTTGGCAACGCATTGGGTTCATGTATATTCAACATATTATTCATTCTTGGTTCTGCTGCTCTGCTTTCTCCGATAATGGTCAGTGCAGAATCTTTAATCCACGTTTCTGTAATGCTCGGAACAACTCTTTTAATGTTCGTCCTTGCGGCAACAGGAAAAAAAGTTTCCAAAAAAGAGGGTTTTATCACATTAGCAATTTATTTTGCCTACATGGCATATGTAATCTATACAGCTTAAATATTGAAAAAAATCCGCCAAATGGCGGATTTTTTGTTAAATATATAGTTCTCCATCAAAAACAAACTCAGCAGGCCCTGACATATAAATCAAGTTTTCTGCCCTATCCCAAAAGATTTCAAGCTCGCCTCCGATAAGTTTTATAGTTGCCCTATCCTCGCTTTTTCCGGCTAAAACTGCCGCAACCAAAGTTGCGCAAGCACCTGTGCCACAAGCTAAAGTTTCACCTGAACCACGCTCCCAAACACGCATTTTGAGTGTATTTTTATCCAAAACTTGTACAAATTCTGTGTTAGTTTGCTCTGGGAAAATTTCGTGTTTTTCAAACTTCGGGCCAATTTTTTCAAGCTCTAAATCGTCAGGATTTTCACAAAAAACAACCGCATGAGGATTGCCCATTGATACACAAGTAATCTCATAAGTCTTGCCGTCCACTTCAAATGGGTGGTTTATAATTTTTTCTCCGTCTAGATTGACGGGGATTTTTTTTGGTTCTAACTCAGGGCTTCCCATGTTGACATTCACAGTTTTAACGCTATTATTTTCAAGCTTAAATTCAAGTGTTTTTATGCCACTATCGGTGTCAACAGTGACCGTTGTTTTGTCCGTCAAACCCTTGTCGTATACAAACTTTCCGACACAGCGTATGCCGTTTCCACACATTTTACCTCGCGAACCGTCGGCATTATACATCTCCATTTTAAAGTCGGCACGCTCTGACGGACAAATTAAAATCATCCCATCAGCGCCAACTCCGAAATGTCTTTCGGATAATTTTATAGCAAGTTTTTCTTTATCTTCAATTTTTTCTTCAAAGCAATTGATATAAACATAGTCATTTCCTATGCCCTGCATTTTTGTAAATTTCATTTATTTCCTCCGAATTTCTCCTGAAAAATGGGAATAATAAACCCAATCAGGGGGTG
Source organism: uncultured Oscillospiraceae bacterium (assembly GCA_964370925.1). Classification (GTDB taxonomy): domain Bacteria; phylum Bacillota; class Clostridia; order Oscillospirales; family Oscillospiraceae; genus Heteroscillospira. The sequence goes on from CAYJLH010000002.1 coordinate 14,229, forward strand.
TTTTTTTGGCAATTATTTTAATTAGAACTATCATAGTTTTTGTAACGATAACACTATCCTTGCGCCTAATGGGCAAAAGGCAGATAGGCGAGCTTGAACTGTCAGAACTTGTCGTCGCTTTCCTTGTTTCCGACCTCGCCGCAAACCCATTGCAAGACATAGGCATACCACTTTTAAATGGCTTAGTTCCTGTTTTTGCACTGATTTGCTGTGAAATAATCATCTCAGGAATTGTTATGAAAAGCATCAAATTTCGAATTCTGATGTGCGGAAAACCCAGTATTTTAATAAAAAACGGCGAAATAATTCAATCAGAAATGCGAAGCAACCGCTTCACAATCGATGAGCTTTCCGAAGAGCTTAGAAACCAAGGCATAACTGACATTAGCAAAATCAAATATGCCGTTTTAGAAACCGATGGAGTTTTAAACGCAATTTTATTCCCCGCCGAACAACCACTAACACCCTCACAGATGGGAATTTCAGTAGCGGATACAGGTTATCAAACCATCATAATCAACGACGGAACTGTGCTCGACGAAAATTTGAAACTGCTAAATCTCGACCGAGAGTGGCTCAATTCCGAACTCAAAAAACGTGGAAATCTTCCACCGAAAAAAGTTTTTATAATGACAGTTAACGAGGCAAATCAAATCTATTTTCTACCCAAGGAGGACAAAAAATGAAAAGAGAACTCGTCGCCGGCATAGCCCTCATTTTGCTTTGTACTGCCGTCACTTTGAATATAATTTATATACGAACTGTGACAAATTCTCTTGCCGATTTTGTTTTAAGCTCTCAGCATGCCTATGAAAACGGCAATGCAGACGAGGCGGAAAGCGAGCTCCGTAACGCCCTTGAAATTTGGAACAATTTTGGTAATTACACCTATGTTGCGCTAAGGCACACAGAAATCGACACCGTAACCGATGCTTTTTACGAGCTTTTGAGCGGTATTATTGACCAAGATGACCAAGTTTTCGGAAATTACGAACATGTTCTTGCCGGACTTTCACGTATTAACGACATGGAAACTCCGTCACTCGGCAGTGTGTTTTAGGTTGTAAGTGTACCATATTTGGGCGAAATTTTCAAGCAAAAGCTGTCAGCACCCTGTTATTGTAAAAAAATATTTTCAATTTGCGAAAAATATGTTATAATGATAAAAAATAAACAAACTATGGAGGATTCCATCAAATGAAATGCCCATATTGCAATTTTAACGAAAGCAAAGTTATCGACTCTCGACCAGCCGAAGAGGGAAAAACCATCAGACGCAGGCGTGAGTGTTTAGCTTGTCAAAAGCGTTTTACTACATATGAAACCATAGAACAATTGCCATTAGTTGTCATAAAACGTGACGGAAGCCGTCAAACTTTTGACAAGAAAAAAATCCTAAACGGCATGCTCCGCTCTTGCGAAAAGCGCCCTGTTTCTGTCGCCGTTATGGAAAAAATTTCAGATGAAATTGAGCAAGAATTGCAAAATTCACTCGACCGTGAAATCAACACCGCTGAAATCGGCGAGCTTGTAATGAGCCGACTAAAAGACGTTGACGAGGTTGCATACGTGCGTTTCGCCTCGGTTTACCGTCAGTTTAAAGATATAAGCACGTTTATGGACGAACTTTCAAAACTTATCAAGAAATAATCTATGTTCCATCGGCTTAAAACTACCAAACTTTACCGCTTGTATATTTCCTCAATAACTATTACAATGTAATTGAGGTGAATTTATGAAGCTAAAAAAGGTATTTTTTGAAGCGCTTGACATGTGCCCTTTTGCGTGGGAGCTTGTTAGTAAAACCGCAGTTTTGGCGCTTGTCATGTCACTGTGTGCCCTGTCTATGAGCATACATGGGGAGGAAACGGGACTTAGTCCGCAGTTACTACATATTACATACGGCCTTGCCGAAGTACCGGCTGGACTTTTTCTCATTGGCTCAATCGGAGCTATGTTCCTTCAAAGCGCTTACGATAGACATTAATTCATCTTTAGTCGTTAAAATAGAAAGAGCCTGAAACAAAGCCTTAGATGACATTTTTTCTGGTAATCCCATCTTATTTTTCACAGCGGAACGCAAAGCATCGCTGTTATTACCTCCGCTCAAACCAAGGGCGAAATAGTCTGCGGTTGTGAGCTCATTTCTCTGATAGCTTTCATCCCCTTCAATTGTCGCACCGCTTTTTTTCAGAGCGTCTAAAATGATTTCGGGCTTCATACCCTCAAGCCCTAACTTCCCTTCTTTCGAAGGGGAGTTTTTTCTTTTCTCTTTTCCGTAAATATCAGGGACAAATGCGTGTTTAATTTTATCTTTTGCAATAGCACCTTTTAGAAAATTACGAATTATAAAACCCGCTCCGTCGCCATCTGTAAATATAATTATTCCACGTTTATCGGCAAGTTTTCTCATGAGTGCAAGCCTCTCTTTGTCGTTGAAAACTCCAAATCCACCCGTTTCGACTATAGTCGCATCGACAATTTGCGACAGTGTGTTTTTATCGTACTTACCCTCGACTATTATCACTTCTGAAATTTTTACCATATTCATAGCCACCTATACGCCTACCGAAATTTTCAAAACCAGTTCTTTCAAAAGTTCCTCATCGTCAGAACTTTCACTTTTCATTCTGTGGTCATATTCTGCACAGAGTTTGCAAGCATTTGCAACATTTTCTGTGCTAAGTTTTCTCGCAGATTTTACGAGTTTTTCGGTGATAAAGCTGTAATTTATCGACAAAATTTCGCCTAAATCCGCCGTAGCTCTCATAGTTCCCGACTCCAAAACAAGCCTCGCTGCATA
>CAYJLH010000002.1:17080-87270 GCA_964370925.1 uncultured Oscillospiraceae bacterium
CCGATAATCGCCACTAACATAATCGGGTGCTCACGCTTTTTGAGTAGTTCACCCATGATTTTAAATGCGCCGTCAAAATCACGGTCAGCAAGTTTGTCTGTCATTTCAAAAACTTCGGCTTCGGGTAGTTTTATCGCCACTTCGTCAATGTCAGATTTAGTTACCCTGTTATCCTTAGCGTAAAAAGCAAGTTTTTCAATTTCGGGTATAAGGCTATTCATCAATCTACCGCTGTTAAACATCAAATACTCCGCATCGGCTTTTGAAATATCCTTACCCATATCTTTAAATCGTCTTGCAATCCAACTCGTCATTTTGCTCTGGTCTTGTTCTTTGAACGAAAGAGCTGTGCCGAGTTTTTTCATAGTTTTTATAAAGCCCAACCTTCCATCGGGAACAAAGTTCGAAGCTTGAACAAAAACTATGGTGCAATAGTCAGGCAAGTCCGACAAAATGGCTTTCATTGCGTCATTATCAGCCTCTCTTATAGCATTTATGTCACAATTTCGAATTTCTGTAAAAGTTTTTTCACCCATAAATGGGACTGAGTTCACCGCCTCTTCCAAGTCCCTTGCGGTGATATTTCCGTCTAATCGCCTGTAGTTGAAGTCCGAAAAATCATCTCCCAGACAAACCTGTTTAAGGTTTTTCAGAAAATATTCCCTTAAATAATCCTCTTCACCCGAGAGGAGATAAAGCCTCTCTGCGCCATGAATTTTAAGCTTATTTATTTCAGCAACGCAGTCTGCGCCCTTGTCTTTTGCCTTAGCCATTGTTCGATTCTCCTATATAAAATGTAATATTTCCGTGTAAATCAGTCCTAAAAAGTTCAGCTCCCAGCGATGTTGCACGCTCCATCGCTTCACCTGTCGGATGTCCGTAAGAGTTATAACCCGATGACGCAACCGAAAAATCTGGCCTACTTTCCGTTATTAATTCAAGTCCTGTCGAACTTCGACTTCCATGATGTCCCATTATCAAAAGTTCTACATCTGAAACATCATAACGCTCGACCAGTTCGCGCTCTGTCGTTATTCCAACATCGCCTGTTATTAGCGCATCAAAATTTCCAATTCCACCATGTATTATTATGCCCCTTTCGTTTTCATCGCTTTCTCCAAGTGGGGCAATTATTTTTAGTTCAATGTCACCGGCTGTAAAAACTCCGTCATTTTCTATGTAATAGATTTCGGTTTTATTTTTATCTGCGGTTTCGATAATTTTATCGTAAAGTGCATCATCCGCCGAGGCGGATTTTGCTAGAACTAAGCTTTCAACAGGCATATATTCCATCAATGTTACAGCTCCGTTTGCGTGGTCCTCGTGCAGATGTGTAAGCACCAATGCGCTGACAGAATTTATTCCACGTGCGAGCAAATTTTGGGCAACAATAGTCCCCGAATTTTCAAAAGTTCCGCCACTTCCTGAGTCGATTACAACCGACTCACTGCCAGACAGCATTAAAATACTCTGCCCCTGTCCCACGTCGAAAACTGTGATTTCGCCACCTTTCACCTCGCTTGTCGCATTTGTGAAAATCATTGCAAAACACAGGGAAATTATCGACAGACATGTTGGAAAAATTGGTCTGAAATTTGATTTTCCGTCTTTCAAAAATGCTATGCCAAAAAGGCAAGCAACTAAAATCAGCCATTGAATGTAAATTGAATTTTCTATGTAAACAGCACTCCCCGGTAGCGAGGCGACAAAAAACGCAACCTCGTAAATATAACGCACAAAATATGCAATGACCGATGCCACAAAAACTGCAACACTCGGTAAAACAGCCGATAAAATACAGGCAAGATACCCACCCAAAAACACCGCAGAAATCACAGGATAAATGAGCAAATTTGCAAGCGGCGTAAGCGTTGAAACATAGCCAAAATGCAGAGCAATCAGCGGAGAAATTGGCACGACCGCCGCTATACTAACAGAAAGCGACGCTAAAACCGCACGTACAAAGACGCTCTTCTTCCCTCGCTTGAAAAACGAGCGCAGATACTCATAAATAGGCTGTGTCAACAAAATAATTCCAGCAGTTGCAGCGAAAGAAAGCTGAAATCCTATGACATAAATCGACATGGGATTTGCTATTAACATAGCAAGCAGAACTCCGCCTAAAATCGTAGGAGTATCGTGCTCCCTCTCTAAGAAACTCGCAAGATATACAAACAAAAACATCAATCCAGCCCTTAAAACACTGGAAGTCAATCCTGTCATTAACATAAAAATTATCACGACAATCGGCACAAAAATCCTAAATGCTCGAATTTTTCTGCCCAAAATCATAAAAAGTCCCGCAACAAAAGACATATGCATACCAGAAATTGCGACAATATGCGTAATTCCCGCTCTACCCATGGCGATATTTATGGCTTCGTCTTCATAATATAAGCTTCGCTCGCCTGTCAAAAGCGCAGTCATAAACGGTATGACATCTTCGGGGAAAATTTCTGCGACAATTTCCTCAATTTTGTTTGTAATCATTTTCGGAAAATATAGCGGATACGCTCCATCAACTACCGAAACCTCACCCTCTGGATAAGCAGACATCAAAACACCTGTGCGCAAGTTCGCATTGTTAAGCTCGCCGAATAATTCATCCGCACGACTGAATTTAAACTCAGCCTCTATAATTTCACCAACTTCTACAACGGGCAAATTTTCATCGAAATCATAGATAACCGCATTAAAATCATGAGGAAAACCGCTAATAATCCGCACATCCAAACTCGACATTCTGCCACTTGTCCGAACTTTGTCGGAAACAGCTGCCCTTACGCTCAAAACTTCATTATCCTCTTCCAAAATCGGCATGACAAACACAGCCTTGTACGCTATGCCGTAAAATAAGCCGATTACAGCGGAACAAATGAAAATCACAGCACGAAGTCGCCAAAGATATTTAGCTTTATATACAAAAACCACTCCGACAAGTGCAAAAATCGCCATGATAATTATTCGTTGCATGCTGTCTGCATAAGCAAACAAGACCACCCCAACACCAAAACCAAGAGCGCATATGAGTAGTTTTCTAACGGATTGCGGTGAATGTTCCATAAAAACACTTCCTCTTTTATTATAATACTACAAAACAGGCTTTTATGGCAAGTGTAGGCGAAAAGCACGAATAAATATTTATGCATATTATAGTGAATATTAATTCACAAATGTATACAATTAGGATAATTCACAGCTTTTTGCACAACTCAGGCGAAAAAATATAAGAATTGTTGTAACATAAAAGAAAAATTGAGCTTCTAAGCATTATTTCTGTTGACATTTATATCTTTTTATACGATAATGTCTATATATAGATGAATAATTATACTTGATTTGAGGAATTTAAATTTATGTCAGAAAGCAAAATTTTCAAAGTTTTTATAGACGGTCGAGAGGGAACAACAGGTCTGAGAATTTATGACAGGCTGTCATACAGAGATGATATTTCCCTAATTGTTTTGCCTGAGGAACTCCGAAAAAATCCAGAGGCAAGAAAAAAAGCAATAAACGAGAGCGATATCACATTCCTATGTCTGCCCGATACTGCTTCAATCGAAGCCGTTTCTATGGTCGAAAACGAGAATGTGAAAATCATAGATGCCTCCACCGCCCACAGGACAAACCCAGCGTGGACATATGGCTTCCCTGAAATGAGCAAGGAGCAAAAAGACGCAATCTCCTCTTCTAAGCGAGTTGCAAACCCCGGTTGTTACGCGACGGGCTTTATCGCAATCGTAAAGCCGCTCATTGATATGGGAATTTTGGCAAAAGATGCTTTCGTGACTTGCCACGCACTTTCCGGATTTAGCGGCGCTGGGAAAGCGGCAATTGCGGAATATACAAATATCGACAGACCCAATGATTTTGCTTCCCCTCGTCATTATGCCCTTGGTTTGACCCACAAGCATATACCCGAAATGACCACTGTTTCTGGGCTTAATCGTGCGCCGATTTTTATGCCTATGATTTGCGATTATTATGCTGGTATGACAGTTTCAGTGCCACTGTTTTTTGAAAATCTCGACTGCGGAAGTGTTGAAGATTTACGTGCAAAATTCTCAGAGTTTTACGCAAACCAACCATTCATCACAGTGAACAGCGCGAAAAAACCGGTGTGTGGATTTTTAGGCTCTAACAATCTCGCAGGGCGAGACGATTTGGAAATTTTCATCTCTGGAAATGATGAACAAGTGCAAATCACTGCAAGATTTGACAACCTCGGAAAAGGCGCTTCGGGCGCAGCTATACAGTGTATGAACCTTATGATGGGCAAGAACCCAACAAGCGGATTAAATTTGGAGGATTTTTAAATGGAAATAATTTCTGGCGGAATTTGTGCACCACTTGGCTATAAATCTAATGGTATTCACTGCGGAATTAGGAAAAATCGCTCAAAACGCGACCTTATGCTTATTGTCAGCGAGAAAAAGGCTGCGGCAGTCGGTGTTTACACATTAAACCTCGTTAAAGGTGCGCCAATCACAATTACACAGCAAAACATTGCCGACGGTTACGCCCAAGCCATTATCTGTAACAGCGGAAACGCTAACACATGCAATGCCAACGGGCTGGAAATTGCCGAGGCTATGTGCACCCTAGTTGAGGACGTAACAAAGGGTGAAATTTCTGCAAAAGACGTTATCGTTGCCTCAACAGGCGTCATCGGTGAAAAACTCGATATCACTCCAATTAAAAACGGAATAAATGAATTATACAGCGGTTTGGGCGCAAAAAGCGACCTAGCTTCCGAGGCAATTTTGACCACAGATTTAGTGCCAAAAGAAATCGCAATCAGCGTTAATATCGGCGGTAAAGAGTGCAAAATCGGTGGCATTGCAAAGGGTTCGGGCATGATTAACCCCAACATGGCTACCATGCTTGTCTTTGTCACAAGCGATGTCAATATCACTCCCGAAATGCTCAAAAAAGCCTTGGATTATGATGTAAAGCGCTCATTTAATATGGTCACCGTAGACGGCGACACCTCCACTAATGACACCTACGCCGTAATGGCGAATGGTTGTGCAGAAAATCCGATTATTGACAGCGAGGGCGAGGACTTCCAAACTTTCCTCTCTGCGCTTGCCTATGTAAGTCAGTATTTATCAAGAAAAATCGCCAGTGACGGCGAGGGTGCAACTAAGCTTTTGGAATGTGTTGTAAACGGCTCTTCCAACTATGAAACCGCGGCGAAAATTGCAAAATGTGTCATTTCATCAAGCCTTGTAAAGACTGCAATGTTCGGTGCTGATGCAAACTGGGGCAGAATTTTATGCGCTATCGGTTACAGCGGTGTGAACATTGATATAACTAAAATCAAAGTGGCTTTCAAGTCCGATGGCGGTTATATTTGCGTTTGCGAAAACGGTGCTGGAATTGAATTTTCAGAGGAGCTCGCAAAGAAAATTCTTCTTGAAAAAGAAATTCAAATATTAATCGACCTGTTTGACGGCGAAATTTCATCAACCGCTTGGGGCTGTGACCTCAGCTATGATTACGTCAAAATCAATGGCGATTACAGAACTTAAGAGGTAGAAAAATGGAAATTTCAAATACAGAAAGAGCAGAAATACTTTGCAATGCTCTTCCATATATCCAGAAGTATCACAACAAGATTATTGTCGTGAAATACGGCGGTAATGCTATGATAAACGAAGAGCTAAAACAGGCAGTCATGGGTGATATCACCCTGTTGAGCCTAATCGGCATAAAAGTTGTACTTGTGCACGGCGGAGGTCCTGAAATAACAGGAATGTTATCAAAAATCGGCAAAAAGACCGAATTTGTGGACGGATTACGTGTTACAGACGCAGAAACTGCGGAAGTTGTGCAAATGGTTTTGGCTGGAAAAATCAATAAAAATCTAGCTAGTCTTATTAAAAACAAAGGCGGAAAAGCCATAGGAATTTCGGGCATGGATGGCAATATGATTGAGGCTGTCCCCGTCGACGAAAGACTTGGTTATGTCGGGGAAATTACCAAAATCGACACCACTCCAATTACGGATTTACTGGAAAAAGGATATATACCTGTTGTCGCCTCAGTTGGTTGCGATAGCGAGGGAAATGTTTATAATATTAACGCCGACACAGCGGCGGCGAGAATTGCAGGAGCACTTTCCGCAGAGAGCCTCATCTCAATGACGGACATAGCAGGAATTTTGCGTGACAAGGACGATGTTTCATCGCTTATCCCCGTAATTATCGCCAGCGAAGCGCCAATGTACATCAGTGATGGCATAATTTCAGGCGGAATGATTCCAAAAGTCAACTGCTGTATCGAGGCAATTCGACGAGGAGTTAAAAAGGTTTTTGTCATAGATGGCAGAATTCCCCATTCCATACTAATTGAAATCCTTACCGATGAGGGTATCGGAACTATGTTTGTAGGAGGATAAAAAAGTCTTGAAAAATAATAATGAATGTGATATTCTAAAAGTTAGAGCGCTCGACAGTGAATTTGTCTGCGCCTCATATGCAAGATTTCCCGTTGTTTTGTGCAAAGGTCACGGTTCAACGGCTTATGATGAGGACGGAAAAGAATATATTGACCTTTGTAGCGGAATTGCCGTCAACACCTTCGGTTTCTGCGACGAGGAATATAATAATGCTGTTATCGCTCAGTTGAACACGCTTCAACATGTGTCAAACCTATATTACACCGAGCCATATGCAAAACTTGCACAGGCAATGTGTGAAAAAAGCGGAATGAAAAAAGTCTTTTTCGGAAACTCGGGAGCTGAGGCAAACGAGGGTGCAATCAAAGCCGCAAGACGTTATTCTTCAACAAAATACGGTGAGGGTCGTAGCACGATTATCACCCTAAACGGCAGTTTTCACGGCAGAACGATTACAACTCTATCTGCTACAGGTCAAGATAGTTTCCATGTGGATTTCGGTCCATTCACAGGCGGATTTATCCACTGCGAGCCGAATAATATAGAGGAAATGAAAAAGCTTGTTTCTGAAAACAAATGCTGTGCTATCATGCTCGAAACCATTCAAGGCGAGGGCGGAATTAATGTTCTAAGCGCTGACTTTGTAAAAGCTTGCAGAGAGATTTGTGACGAAAACGACCTACTTCTTGTAATTGATGAAGTTCAAACAGGTAACGGCAGAACAGGTAAATTCTTTAGTTATCAACACTACGGAATTTTACCCGATATTGTTTCAACCGCAAAAGGACTTGGCGGTGGACTTCCCCTAGGCGCAGTCCTTTTGGGCGAAAAAGCCAAGGATGTTTTTACCGCAGGAACTCATGGTTCAACTTTCGGCGGAAATCCGATTTGTTGTGCCGGTGCACTGTCGATTATTTCAAGACTTACTGACGATTTAATGGCAGAAGTCGAGGAAAAATCTGCACACATTATAAACGAACTCAAAGATATCAAGGGTGTTAAATCCATACACGGCAAGGGCTTAATGCTCGGAATTGAAACCGAAAGACCGGCGATTGATATAGTCAAGGCTTGTCTCGAGCGTGGAGTTTTAGTTATAACCGCAAAAACAAAAGTTAGACTTTTGCCACCACTTAACATCAGCTATGACGAGCTAAACAAAGCACTTTCAATACTTAAGGAGGAAATTTCAAAATGAACCATCTATTAAAAATGTCAGACTTATCTGCTCAGGAAATTAGCGAGATTTTAAACCTAGCCGACCAACTTAAGTATGAATCTAAAAACGGTATTGAGCATCACCACCTTAAAGGAAAAACACTTGGGATGATTTTCCAAAAATCGTCTACAAGAACTCGTGTATCTTTCGAAGTTGGTATGTATCAACTTGGCGGTTCGGCGCTTTTCCTATCTTCCAATGATTTACAAATGGGCAGAGGCGAACCAATATGCGACACTGCAAGAGTTTTATCTCGTTACCTCGACGGCATCATGATTAGAACTTTTGAGCAACAGGACGTGGAAGATTTAGCCACTCATGGCAGTATCCCTATCATAAACGGTTTGACAGATTACGCTCATCCCTGCCAAGTTTTGGCAGATTTGATGACAATTCGTGAATACAAAGGCTCTTTAAAGGGTCGAAAGCTGTGCTTTATCGGTGATGGTAATAACATGGCAAATTCTCTAATTGTTGGATGCATAAAAATGGGAATGGCAGTTTCGATTGCTTGCCCCGATGAATACAAACCCGATGCCGAAATCATGAAATGGGCATCGGAAAACGGTGATTTTATTTGCACAGCGGATATAGAAACGGCTGTCAAAAATTCTGACGTTGTTTATACGGACGTTTGGGCTTCTATGGGACAAGAGGACGAGAGCGAAAAAAGAAAACTCGCTTTCAAGAATTATCAAGTTAGCGCAACGACAATGTCTTTCGCTAAGGATGACGCAATTGTTCTCCATTGCTTACCGGCTCACCGTGAGGAAGAAATCACGGCAGAAATACTTGAGAAACACGCAAATGAAATATTCGATGAGGCTGAAAATCGTCTACATGCCCAAAAGGCCGTTATGGTCAAATTAATGGGAAATCAGACGAGCTAATTTTGTATTTTCAAAATTGTGCCTCTCAATCATAACACCGTCAAAAAAACGGTTATAAAAGGCACGATTTAAAGTTAAACTATAAATCGTGTCTTTTTATGAGCATATACAGAAAGGAAATTGATATGAATAAAGCTTATCTTGTCTTAGGAAACGGAGAAGTTTTTGAGGGTGTCGCTTTCGGCGCTGATTGCGACAAAATTGGAGAACTTGTTTTCACCACAGGTATGGGTGGATATATCGAAACTCTCACCGACCCCAGCTATTACGGACAAATTGTAATGCACACTTTCCCAATGATTGGAAACTACGGAATTATTGAGGAGGACTTCGAGGGTGAATGTGAAATTTTCGGATATGTTGTCCGTGAATGGTGCGAAAAGCCATCGAACTTTAGATGTGAAAAAACCGTAGACGATTATTTAAAAGAAAAAGGCATCCCAGGAATTTATGGAGTCGATACAAGAGAAATCACAAGAATTATACGTGAACACGGCGTTATGAACGCTAAAATTTGCAGGGAAATCCCAGCAGATTTAAGTGATATTAAGGCTTATTCCGTCACTGATGCCGTTAAAAATACAACTTGCCAAGAAAGCTATGTTTTACCAGCTGACGGCGATAAAAAACTCAAAGTTGCACTTATGGATTACGGCGCAAAGAGAAATATTGCACGCGAACTTCAAAAGCGTGGCTGTGAAGTCACTGTCTTTCCCTCGTGGACAAATATGGATGAAATCCTCGAAAAAGGTTTTGATGGAATGATGCTCTCTAACGGCCCTGGCGACCCAAAAGAAAACACAGCCTGTATATCAGAGCTCAAAAAAGCATTAGGAAAATTGCCTATTTTCGGCATTTGTTTAGGACATCAGCTCTTAGCTCTCGCCTGTGGCGGTGACACCGCAAAACTAAAATACGGACATCGTGGAGTCAACCAACCTGTCCGCGATTTACAAGGCACTCGTACATATATCACAAGTCAAAACCACGGCTACGCTGTGCTTGCCGAAACCTTAAGTAATATTGCAGTTGAAAGTTTTTCAAATGCAAACGACAACACATGCGAGGGTGTTTCTTACCCAGAATTGAAGTCATTTTCAGTTCAATTCCACCCCGAAGCATGTTCAGGACCAAAAGATACAGCATTTTTATTCGATAGATTTATTAGCAATATGGGAGGTGTCAAATAATGCCACTTGATAGAAACATAAAAAAAGTAATGGTTATAGGCTCAGGGCCTATTGTCATCGGACAGGCGGCGGAGTTTGACTACGCCGGCGCTCAGGCTTGCCGAGTTTTGAAAAAAGCCGGAGTTAATGTCGTTTTGGTTAACTCAAACCCCGCAACAATCATGACAGACAGCGCATTAGCAGACGAAATTTATCTTGAGCCACTAACCGTTCCAACTATAAAAAGAATTATCGAAAAAGAAAAACCCGATAGCCTTCTTGCTGGACTTGGCGGTCAAACAGGCTTAACTCTTGCCATGCAACTCTCAAAAGAGGGATACCTCGAAAAAATGGGTGTTCGCCTCTTGGGAACAGATGCGGCAGCAATCGACAAAGCCGAGGACAGACAACTTTTCAAAGACACAATGAACGAAATCGGACAGCCAACTATTCCGTCAGAAATTGCAAATGATGTTGACACTGCGCTAAGAATTGCAAATGATATCGGCTATCCAATTATCATTCGCCCAGCTTTCACCCTTGGCGGTGGCGGTGGCGGTGTTGCGCACAACGACAGCGATTTGCAACGTATCGCAAGAACAGGACTCGACCTTTCACCAATCACCCAAATTTTGGTCGAAAAGTATATTTTCGGTTGGAAAGAAATCGAGTTTGAAACAATGCGTGACGGTGTTGGCAATGTCATCGCAATTTGTTCAATGGAAAACTTCGACCCTGTCGGTGTTCACACAGGCGACAGCATAGTTGTTGCTCCTGCACTGACCTTGTCTGATAAAGAGCTTCAAATGCTCCGTACCGCTTCGCTTGAAATCATTTCAGCACTTGGCATTGTCGGCGGTTGTAACTGCCAATATGCCCTCGACCCTGTGAGTATGCAGTATGCGGTTATTGAGGTCAACCCACGTGTTTCACGCTCGTCCGCACTTGCGTCAAAAGCCACAGGCTATCCCATCGCTAAAGTATCGGCAATGATTGCACTGGGTTACACTTTGGATGAGATTAAAAACGAAATCACAGGAAAAACTTGTGCTTGTTTCGAACCGGCTCTTGACTATGTTGTCGTAAAAATGCCTAAATGGCCTTTCGATAAATTCTATGGCTCAAACAACAGCCTCGGAACTCAAATGAAAGCCACTGGCGAAGTTATGTCCATTGCACCAAACTTTGAAATGGGTATCATGAAAGCCGTTCGTGGTGCTGAAATCAACCTTGACACACTAAACTACACAAACCCCAACAAAGACGATATCAGAACACGTCTGCACAATATAGACGACCGCCGTTTGTTCACGATTTTCGAGGCTATAAAGTGCGGAATTTCAACAGATGAAATTTATGATATTACGAGAGTAGACCGCTTCTTTATAGACAAGCTAAGAAATTTAGCAAACTACGAAAACGAACTTTCAGCTACAAATTCCGTTGACGAAGACATGTACCTAAAAGGCAAAAAACTCGGCTATACAGACGAGACAATCAAGCGTTTATCTGGTGTTTCTGATATTCCACATAGGAATGCAGTCTATAAAATGGTCGACACTTGTGGTGCAGAATTTGATGCGGAAACGCCTTATTTCTACTCAACTTACGACAAAACTTGCGAGGCTCGCGGTTTTAAAAATTCAGGCAAAGATAAAATCATTGTACTCGGTTCAGGGCCTATCAGAATTGGTCAGGGAATTGAGTTCGACTACTCCTCAGTTCACTGTGTTTGGACTTTGAAAGACATGGGATATGAGGTTGCGATTATAAATAACAACCCCGAAACCGTTTCAACAGACTACGACACAGCCGACAAACTTTACTTCGAGCCACTTTGCCCCGAAGATGTTATGAATATTATTGAAGTCGAAAAACCTGTCGGTGTTGTTGTCGCTTTTGGTGGTCAAACTGCAATTAAGCTCACAAAATTCTTAGACGAAAACGGCATAAAAATCCTCGGAACTTCTGCCGAGGGAATTGACATCGCCGAGGACAGAGAGCGTTTTGACGCACTCCTCGAAAGCCTTGGAATTAGTCGCCCAGCTGGCTACGGTGTCATGACCACAGACGAAGCTTTAAAAGCTGCCGAAAAGCTCGGCTATCCTGTTTTGCTCCGCCCAAGCTATGTCATCGGTGGTCAGAATATGCAAATTGTTTACAGTGACGACGAAGTTAGAACTTATATGAGCAGAATTTTGGAAAACAGTGACACAAACTCTGTTCTTGTCGATAAATATATGATGGGAACTGAACTTGAAGTTGACGTTATCGCCGACGGAAAAGACGTTCTAATCCCCGGAATTATGCAACATATCGAGCGCGCCGGCATACATAGCGGTGACTCAATTGCAATTTATCCTCCATATGATTTGACCGATAAAATGCTGTCTACCGTTGTAAACTGCTCGGAAAAACTCGCCTTAGCATTGGGCACAAAAGGACTTGTGAATATTCAGTATCTAATCTATTTGAACGAACTTTATGTCATAGAAGTTAACCCCAGAGCTTCAAGAACTATACCATATATCAGCAAAGTAACCGGTGTTCCAATGGTTGAACTTGCCGCAAGAGTTATGGTCGGCGAAGAGCTTCGTGAGCTTGGTTATGGCACAGGGCTTTATAAAACCCCACCATATTATGCAGTAAAAGTCCCTGTTTTCTCTTTCGAGAAACTCATAGATGTAAACTCAACTTTAGGACCTGAGATGAAGTCCACAGGCGAAGTTTTAGGCATAGGAAAAACCAGAAACGAAGCACTATTTAAAGGGCTGACCGCAGTTGGTTTGGATGTTAAGCTCCCCTCAGCATCAGAAAAAATCGGTGTATTTTTAAGCGTCGACGACCACGACTATTTGGAGGCAATAACGCTCGCGCAAAAACTTGCCGACCTCGGCATGTACATTTATGCAACCCCGGGCACAGCGAAAGCAATCGAAGCTTTGGACGCAAATATTCAAGTTGTCGCTCCTATGGAAACTTCAAACGAAGTTATGGATATCATCGAAACAGGCGTTATAAGCTATATTGTTTATACTGGTGCGCTCTATGATAACACACTAGAGCATTATACAAAATTGCACACCAGAGCAAAACAGCTTTCAATTGCGTGCTACACTTCACTCGACACAGCAAATGTCATGGCGGATTGCATTAAGAGTCGTTACACCCAAGAAAACACCGAGCTTGTTGACATCAACAACCTCCGTACAAAATCTCAAATTTTGAAGTTTTCAAAAATGCAAGGTTGCGGAAACGACTATATATTTATCGAGAACTTTAACAATGAAATCACCTGCCCTGAGTCACACAGTGTCAACCTCTGTGACAGACATTATGGTGTTGGTGCTGACGGACTTGTTTTGATTGAAAAATCACGAGTTGCAGATGCAAAAATGCGAATTTTCAACAAAGACGGCAGCCTTGGAAAAATGGCTGGCAACAGCATACGTTGTGTCGGAAAATACCTATACGATAACGGTTTTACTTGCAAGGACAAGCTGAGCATTGAGTGCGATTCTACTATAGTTAAGCTAAAACTTTATATCAGAAACGGAAAAGTAAGCTCCGTAACTGCCGACATGGGCAAAGTTATTCTCGACCCAAAAGCACTACCAACAACTATAGAAGCCGAAAAAATCATCGACTATCCGACAAATATCGGTGGCGAAGATTACCGCATAACTTGCTGTACAATAGGCAATCCTCATTGTGTTGTATTTGTGCCTAGCGTCACGAAAACCGACGTTGCGACCATAGGTCCGATTTTCGAAAACTCAGAAATTTTCCCTGAGCGCGTGAACACAGAATTCATCAGAGTTTTAAACAAAACTACTATAAAAATGCGTGTTTGGGAGCGTGGCAACGGCGAAACTTGGGCTTGTGGCACTGGCGCTTGCGCAGCGGTCGTCGCTGCAACCGAGAACGGCTTCTGCCCCAAGGGAGAGGACATAACAGTTAAGCTTATCGGAGGCGACTTAGTGGTTAACTATACGGACGAGAGAATTACTTTGACAGGTAATGCAAAACTTGTTTACGAGGGAACTACAGAGTATTAATCCTTAATCCCAAGCGAAAAAACACTTGAATACAGATAAAAAAACGACACTACTTGCGATTAAGTAGTGTCGTTTTTTGTAGTTAAGTTGCTATTATTTTCTTAGGATTTTTTCCATAGTTTTTCCTTTTGCAAGCTCATCCACAAGCTTATCAAGATATCGAATTTCTTTCATAATCGGTTCTTCAATCTCTTGAATTTTAACACCGCAGATTGAGCCTTTGATAAGGCTTCTATTTGGATTTGGTTGCGGCGCTGACTTAAAGAAATTTGTCATATCAACGCTGTCATCAAATGCCCTGAGTTCTTCCTTTGTATAGCCTGTCAACCAACTGATAATCTCGTCGACTTCATCGGAAGTTCTTCCTTTTTTCTCCGCTTTCGCTGTATAAAGCTTGTACATTTCATTATAGCTAAATGCATAAATACTATGTCCACTCATTTTAATTTTCTCACTTTATTACGCCCTTGTCTATCTTGTTAAGTTTATTATTTTGCCATTATAAATCTCATCAAAAGTGTGCGTTGCAGACATTTGCTCTCTTGAAAGACCAAACCATGCGGGGTCATGATAGCCAGCAGTATCAGGAACTGGGTCTGCCCATGTTGGGTCTACATATGTGTTAATGCCGTCCACAGTAATATAACTCCAAATATGGTTCTCTCCGCTTGACACACCACTTACGCCAACAGCTTCTATTCCTGACATTTTGCAAAGCGTATTATAAAGCCCAACATAAGCTTGGCAAACACCAACGCCATTGGTCATAAATCCATAACCATTGTATCCCATTGCTTGATAATTTGTGTCATAAGCAAAGTCATAGGCAATTTGCTCATAAATCGCATACGCTTTATCGGTTTGGCTCATATCAGCGCTAACAATTCCATATTCATAGAGGTCTTCGCAGTAATCCTGTGCCATCAAAATGAAATCATTTTTATAGCTTACAAACTGCTGGTCTGAACTTGTAATTTGTTCATTAGCTATAGAAATTGTAACCGTTGCTGATTGCGTATTTCCGGAAGTTGTGTCGCCTATTGTGTAGTAAAATCCTCCCAATTCGTGGTATTTATCTTGAACATATTCAAAAGCTTCAAACATAATTGTGCGATAATCATAAACCGCTTGCAAGTTGTTAAAAGTATCTGACCCTAGATTTGAATACACAATCTCATAATCAAAAACATCATGGACAATCATGTACTCAAACAAATCTATATAGCCATCTTGTGTTGGTTCTGCAAGATTTGAAGGTCTTTCTGCCAGAGGCTTCTGATATCTAAAATCAGTTACTCCATAATCTTCAAAAAAGTACTCACTGACATTTCCAAGAATTACACATGTTTCAGCACGTGAAATTGAATCATCGGGCTTAAAATATGTAGCTCCGCTTTCATAGTCAATACTGCCCGAAACAATGCCCATGTCGTACAATGTATTCACTATAGGAATATTTGCATCGGCAAATGGTGTTTGAAGTCTTGTGTCAGGGACCATTCTCAAGGATGCAAAAATTAATTCAGCTACAAAGCTCCTAGTTGCCGGCTCGTCTAGGTCATAAACTATGCTATCAGTCCAGCTATAGTTATACGCATAATTGCTATATCCTTGCGCCCAATGCTGTCCATCAGCAGAAGCAATCTCACCTGTTCCACGATGAATGCAGAGCATTTTTAGAATTGCACCTTTGGTTACTGAGTCAGCTGGTCTAAAGCTTCCGTCCTCGTAGCCGTTTATAATTCCAAATTCAACCATCATTTGCAAATCTTCGTTAAACCAATCGTCTGATTTTACATCGCTAAAACCTGTTTCATAGTTTTGCTCTGTAGGGGGCGCTGTAATTTCTACCGTTTCATTACTTGACGATTGAGCAAATGCCGACATAGACAAAACATAGCTCGCTGTTAGCACACCCACTGTCAATTTTTTAATTATAGAATTCATAAAACTTACCTCCCAGTAATTTCGCTTAATTCTATCACAAAGGCAAGAGAATTTCAACAACTCAAAATTTATTCCTCTAAAATCGCAACGTATTTCACGTTATCACTTGGATTTATGAAATAAATCACGTCGTCAATTCTTTCAATTCCAATAGTTCCATAATCTTCAAGGTTCATTTCACCATTAGAGCCATCCCAAATATATGTACCTCTCGCATAAACCGCACCAACACCGTCTTTGGCATACACAGCGCCGTCTGCCTCTAGTAAATACGAGCCAATATCTGGATTTTCTTCAAAAACCCATTCGCCATTTATGTTGTAGACCTCTTCCGGTCTGTGTTCGATAAAAGGCGTGGGTGCAATGCTCGCTGTCGGTGTGACTGTTTCTATCGGTTTTTCCCCGTCAACAACTTCGGGTAGCTCGGGCACTTCGGAGCTTGACGGATTTGCAGTTGGTCGCACAGTCGGAATAGGTGCTTTGCTCTCCTCTGGAATTTCACTCTCCTCGGGAGCATCGCTTTCTTTCGGAGCTTCGCTCTCCTCAGGTTCTTTGCTTACCTCAGGGAACTCAAGTCTATTGCTTGTAGACGGAAAAAATATTTCTGTCAAATAAAAGCTTTCTTTTGGTTCTTCTGTTTCTGCAATCTCCCCAGTCGCTCCACATGCTATTAATGTAAATGAAATTAAAATTGTAAATAATGGTAACAACAGTTGTTTCATTTCAACCACCTTACTTTTTAGCGTTTAAGTTTTGACGCAAAGCTGTGCCATTCCTCGGAATTTTTATGGCACAAAATTTCAAATCCCGCATTTTTAATCGCCTGCTCAACTTCAGCTTGTCTACCCTCTATTATGCCTGAGCATATGAAAATACCGTCCTCAGCAATAAATTCAGACACAAGCGAAGAAAGCGGAATAATAACATCAGAGACAATATTTGCAAGAACAATGTCATAATTATTGCCCATATTTTTTCTCAAGCTCTTATCCGACAAAATATCGCCTGCATAAATTTTAAAAACTTCCTCTTCAATTTGATTTAGTTTTGCATTTTCCAGTGCCACGTCCGGTGCTTTAGGGTCTATGTCGCAACCGCAAACATAGTTTGCTCCGAGCACAATCGCCCCAATTCCGAGTATTCCACTGCCACATCCAAGGTCTAGCACTTTTTTGTCATTAACAGCATATTCTTGTAAAAACTCAAGGCACATTCTTGTGGTTGCATGTGAGCCTGTCCCAAATATCAAACCAGGGTCAAGCCTCAAAGCCACTCTATCGCCAATTTCGCTATCATCCCATTCAGGAATGACAGTCAACTTTTCGCCAATTTCTATGGGCTTATAATGCTCTCTCCAATTGTTTTCCCAGTCGCTATCCTCGACATATGAGCGCTCGAATTCAATGCCAAGCTCCGTTACTTTTGATAGTATTGCTTCGCCCTCGCTGTCGTCTGATAAGTAGAACTTAATAAGGCTTTTTCCTTTGAACTTTTGCTCTAAATCCTCGGCCACATAGTCCCAGTACTGCTTGTTGTTTTGTAGGAAGTTACAAAAATCTTTTTCGTCCTCAACGACCATTCCGCCAACGCCCGCAATCTCCAAATTTATACATACATCATCTATTTTTTCGCTCTCAGTTTTCACTATTGCTTCTATCCAACGCATATTTTTCTCCCTTTAATGACATTATTAATATAATATGTATTTAATTTTAAACCTACAAATTAGATTTGTCAATGATAAGCAAATTTTGTTAAATTTTTTAATGTACCAATTGTAAATATAGTAATATCTTTTTTGTGTAAAATTACAATGATTTTTCTTAATTGCTTAATATCGTTGACAAAAGTATTCAGATGTGATAATTTTAATTT
This sequence comes from uncultured Oscillospiraceae bacterium, assembly GCA_964370925.1. Taxonomy (GTDB): domain Bacteria; phylum Bacillota; class Clostridia; order Oscillospirales; family Oscillospiraceae; genus Heteroscillospira. The sequence continues at coordinate 34,642 of CAYJLH010000002.1, forward strand.
GAACACATAAAAAAGTTCAAAAAAGAAAGGAAAGTAGTACAAATGAAAAGAGTGTACCCATTTATCTACGCAGTTTTTGCGGGTCTTGCAATTGCAGTCGGAGGAACTGTTTTGCTATCTCAAGAAAGTCCTATTGTCGGCGCATTATTCTTCACAGTTGGCTTGTTCATGATTTTGACATTAGGATTAAATCTATTCACAGGAAAAGTATGTTACATATTTGAAAAAGACAAAGATTTTGTTATTAATGTCCCCATCATCTGGGTTGGTAACATAATCGGCGCTTGGCTTGGCGCAGTCATGATAAGAGCAACAAGAGTTGCACCTGCACTTATCGAAAAAGCTGAAGGCATTGTTGATAAGAAATTGAATGACGACCTTTTAAGTATCTTTATTCTTGCTTTCTTCTGCAACATGCTTATTTTTATGGCTGTTGATAACTTCAATAACAACAAGCACGAGCTTGGAAAATACATGGCGATGATTGCAGTTCCTGCCTTTATCTTTGCCGGATTTGAGCACTGTGTTGCTAATATGTATTATTTCGCTATGGCTGACGTTCTATGGAATCCAACTTCAATGCTATACATTTTGGTCATGACACTTGGAAACTCTGTAGGTGGCCTTGTGATCCCTGTTGTTAGAATGTATAAGAACAAATTCGAGTCTTCAACAACAACTGTATAACACACATTTTAATGTGATTTTTAAAAAAACGACTGGACTAATTTCCAGTCGTTTTTTTACATTTTTGAAGATTGGAAAATTCTGTCTTCTTACCATCATGAAAAAACTATTTTTAGGTTTACTAATTATTTTTGTAAAAACGGTTGACATTTCCATAGAATATGTTATAATATGACTGTAAATGGTTAGCTTAAATTGGATATAACTTCCAATTAACTTCCATTAAGTTATGACTTTCCGAATTATATTATTTTAGCGTCATAAAATTAATTATTTCGGTTGGATATAATAATTTTACGCCAAAGAGCGAAAAGGAGTGATAATGATGAAGGCTACAGGTATTGTTAGAAAAGTTGATGATTTAGGCCGTATCGTCTTACCTATCGAGTTAAGAAGATCTTTGGGAATAGATGTTAAAGACCCTATCGAAATTTATGTTGACGACGACACAATTATGTTACGTAAACACGACCCATCATGTGTTTTTTGTGGTACAACCAGCGATATTATGATTTATCGTGATAAAAAAGTTTGCACTTCTTGTGCAAAGGATTTAAACGCTGACGTTTTGGCATCATAGATGTCGAATATAAAAAAAGCTGCGACTTTGTTATCGCAGCTTTTTTTGCGCCTACTTTTTCTATAAAATAAATTTGAGGAGAGCATCAGCTCTCCTCAAAAATTTTATATTAAATTTTGATTGCCTAAAACAAGTGCTAAATTATATTTTGGTGTAATTTTTAAGTTTTAGCCTCCGTTTTTCGCTTTCATTTCTTCCAATAAAGAAATCAATCTCGGCTCTTCTCCGCCATCTTTAATGAACATTTCTTCACATTCTTTTTGTGCTTCAACTAATATGTTAATGGCCTCTTCAGTGGCTCGAAATAGCTTAAGGTACATATCTTTGTAATCAGCCATTCAAGTTCATTCCTTTCCTTACGCTTTTTTTACTAAAGCGAATTTCCAGTATAATTATGGATTAAATCCTAAAAATGTCAAATCGTCACGTCGATTTTCACCAACGCAATGCGCCTCAAACGCATCTACGACAATATTAAATATTTCCTCCATAGCTTTGTCGTGGTTATCCATGACCATTTGTTTGACCACTCTATAACCAAAGGGCTTATGTTTTTCGCCACCGATTTGATCGAATAATCCATCGGTTGCTATATAAAATTTATTTCTATCATCATATTCTATGGTAACTTCTTTAATCTTAGTTTCATCATTCAAAGACCCGTCACCGATATGAATTCTCTGCCCCTTAACGTCGGTCACATCCTCGCCGTTACAGACGAGCACACGGACACCACCCGTCACCACCATGCGCACCTCGCCACTCTCAGAGATGTACATAAGTGCCAAATCGGCACCGTCATTAATCTCTGTGCTGCTTCGCCACGCACCCTTGCCCGAGCTCATCTTCGCATTAAGCGCAGTGCAAATTTTTGCATTGAGTTCTCGAACAATTGCAGTTGGATTTTTATAATTTTCATCATTGACAGACGTTTCAAGTGACGAGACAACAAGCATAGTCAAAAGAGCACCCGGAGTGCCATGACCTGTGCAGTCGCTCACACACAAAAGCGCGCCGTCTTTGAATTTTTTAATCCAGTAAATATCACCGCCGACTATGTCTTTCGGACTCCAAAGAACATCGTAGGCAGAAAATGTCGTGCCCATTTCTTTTTCGCTTGGTAGCATATTCTTCTGGATTTTGCTTGCATAATTAAGGCTTGACACAATTTCATCTTGGCTGTGTTGAAGTTCTTTCGCCTTAGACGCAAGCTGTTTTTTAGTGTATTGAAAGCAATTTTCTTTGTGATTTTGTTTGAGGACAATTGCCTCAGCAAAACCTTTGCAGTTTCCAAAACCACAGGAAAAGCAGTTGTAATTTCTATCAGCTTCAGTGATTTTTCCAAGTTCATTGAAAACTTCATCAAGCATTTCTTCTGTAATCTTCGGTTTTCTAAAGCGTTGAGTTGTATATTTTCTGATAAAGTCATCAAGATTTAAAGTTTCATCAAAATAGTTAAGCAATTTTAAGGAAGCTTCTTTGTCAACATCTTTCTTCATCGTATCAGTATTATAGTCAATTTGATCAGTTTCTAAACTTTTTTCTGTTGCAGTTCCGTTGTTACATCCCTCGAAGCAGTTCAATGCGTCAATAATCATAGGAACAGGCTTATTTTCCTTCAACCTATCCGCATAGGAATCAAGGTATCGCATAACACGTCGTATCCCCTCGACTTGCTTTATCCAAACATTTTCGCCAAGATACATCTTGACATTTTCCGCAAGCCCACCGGGACGAGAGTAAGCAAAACCTAATCCACCGCCCAAATTTTTGTATTCAATGGCATCGTATGCCGAAATATCTATATTATTAAGCTGTAAATATTTTATCAGCTTATCATAGGTAACATTATAGCTAATATTTCCGTGAGTGTTTGGATCTGAAAACTCGACCTTTTTCGCAATACATGGCGATAAAAAAGCGATTTCTCCCTCAATATTAGCATATTTTTTCATGTAAATCGCTGTGCATAAAACAGGACTATGAACCGGCGAAAGCCTATCTACCAGTTCGTTCTTAAAATTTTCTATGTAAGTGACAATAACCGGACATGGTTGAGCAATCAGGGAATCTATGCCGAATTTTTCAATCGCTCGCATATAACCCCAAGTGGTTATGTTTGCGCCAAAAGACACGTCATAAAAATCACATGCACCCAGGCTTGCAAGATACCCGAAAAGTCGTCTATATTCGGGAATATTGTGACGTATAGCGGGAGCTGCGACGACATTAATTTTTTTGCCTTTTGCTAAGTCTTCAAAAAATTTTTCTGTATCGTCGGTATACTCTCTCGCGTCATGGTCGCAACTAATTATGCACTCTCCGCAGTGTATGCAAAATCTTTGTTCAACATGTATTTTATTATCATTTTTTTCATCTAAAATGGCATTATTTGCATGTGTCGGGCAATAAAATATACATTTATTGCAACCCATACATAGTTTGCTTCTTGTTTTCAAGAGAATACTCCCTTATAATTCAATTATCTTTAATAACCATGTTAAACTGGACATTTTCAATTTCTTCGCAAAAATCTTCCCCAAATTCAATTACAATGTCATTGTCCTCGGTTGTTATCCAATTTATAATAATTTGCTTGTCTGTGTCTTCAATCGCCTCGTCCATTTGAAAGAGCATATTAAGCAAAAGCTTTGCAGTCGAGCTGTTAAAGTATATAAGCTCACAATCAAATGTAAACACTTCAAAGTCGCTGTATATATATTCACCGAGCAGTTCGTCAAGTTCACCGTAGAACTCGATTACGTTCTCGTGGAAAGACTCGCCCTCAAGCCGCATGTAGTTTTTCTCGGCATCAAAAAGTATATAAGGCGTTGAACGAGTGCGCCTTTTTTCTAAAAATAAACTCATCTTTCTGTCACCGCCTAACCTATAGTTACGTACATGTTGAAGAATGAGTGTTTTTCATCAAATTCCTCAAAGCTGTACTCTATTTTAGAGCTTGCTCTTCTCGCAATCTCTATAAGTCCAAGACCAGCACCACGACTTTCTGGGTTGTCATTTTCCGCCTTTAGTCGCTCTTTATAGTATTTTCTAAGTTCAAGCTTATCCAGTGAATTGACATGCTCAATTTTTCCGCTAATAAGCTCACGCTGTGATTCGTTGACAATATTTCCCGATTGAAGATAATATTGCTTGCCCTTAGTCCCAAGGATAAAAACACCCGTAGAAGTATAGAGCTCATGTTTTCCATCCTCTTTTTCAAATTGCCTTTTATCAGCAGAATACATCAAAATATTATTCATTTGCTCGACAAAAACAGAAAAAACGGACATGGAATTTTTCAATGGAAGCTCATCAAGCTCCATTCTGGTTTTGAGCAGTCCGCCGACACTTTCGATTCCGTTCGCCCAAACCGGACCTGAATAAATTACGTTAATTTCATTTTCTTTAAGCAATTTATAATAATCAAGCATATTTGAAATCAATTTATATCACTCCTCAATATCGCTAATCGCAAACCTATTTCTCCCATCTGCCTTCGCTTTATACAGCGCTTTGTCGGCTAATAGGAAAATATCTTTTGATGTAGTTTCTTCGTCTATGGCGCTTGAAGTTATGCCGATAGATGCGGTTACATATTGGCAAATTTCACTCGCCTCGTGCGTGATATGTAAATTCGCTAGGTTTTGCATAATTTTCTTTGCAATGGTAACACCACCGCGTAAATTTGTATTTGGAAGAACAATTGTAAATTCTTCTCCGCCATATCGTGCAACAAAATCCCCAGGTCTCTCTATACTTGATTTTATCGCATTTGCGACTTTAACCAAGCATTTGTCGCCCATACCGTGGCCATAAGTGTCGTTATATTTCTTAAAGTAGTCTATATCAAGCATCAAAATAGCCAAATGACCATCAGTAAGCGTTAGTGACTTCATAATGGCTTCGAGACTGGACTCAAGATATCGCCTATTATAAACATTTGTAAGAGGGTCAATATGCACTTTGTCCAAAAGTACAAGCCTGTCGGAATTTAACTTGTCTGTCGTTTTGTCCGTCAGCTTTGTAACTCGTCTTAACTGCCTTAGCAGTCTGTCATATTCCTTGACAACTGAGGACATTTTTTTCACATAATCGTCAGGCACACCGTCTAGCTCAGAAACATATTGTTTCATCTCTTTGATAAACGCCTGCTCTCTTTCGAATAAATCAGCCAATCAAAAACATCCTCCTTTTATTGATTTTGTACATGTTAACTAAACCATGGTATAGCTCTATCCATGTCAACTCCATTTTATCACATTTCAAGTTAAATGAACAGAACTTTTTTAACTTATTAGCCTAAAATTTCTTTCATTTTATTGGAAATTTTTGCAAATTCTTCCAACCCAAGAGCTTCTCCTCTGATTTTAGGATTAATGCCAAGTTCTATCAAAATCGCCTCAAATCCAGCCTTATCCATAGTGCCCAAAATCGGCGCTACTCCGTTCAAAAGTGTCTTTCTTCTTTGGTTGAACGACGCTCTGACCAATCGGAAAAACAGCCCCTCGTCAAGCACCTCGTATGGTGGTTTTTTTCGCAGTTTCAATCTAACAACACTGGACGTAACTTTTGGTTCAGGCATAAAACATGTTCTTTCAACGTCGAACAAAATTTCAGGCTCTGTATGCCATTGAGTATAGATAGAAAACGCACCGTAATCTGATGTTGATGGTTTTGCGCAAAGTCTTTTTGCAACTTCTTTTTGAATCATGATGGTTATATAATCAAACGCACCGCTCTCGACAAAGTGAGCAATCGCAGGAGTTGTGATGTTGTATGGCAGGTTTGCACAGACAACACGGCGAGTATCGGGAAAACGCTCGTCTAAAACCGCTTTTAAGTCGGTTTTCAATGCGTCAGCAAAGAAAATTTCTACATTATCGTGTTCCGACATAGTTTCCGCCAAAATTGGCTCGAGTGACCTATCGAGTTCAACAGACAAAACAGCTTTTGAACGTGTTGCAAGCTCTGTCGTCAAACACCCAATTCCAGGTCCGACTTCTAAAACAACAGTGTTTTCATCTGCCATGCACTCATCCGCTATTTCTTGAGGCACCCAAGATTCTATAAGGAAATTTTGTCCCATGGATTTCGAAAATCTAAATCCATGGCGACCGAGCAAAGCCTTTATAACATTTATATTTGTAAGTTCCATTAAAGCACCTTTTCATAAGCTACACGAAGTCTATCGTGCATTTCTCCACGGAGCAACATGATTTCTCCGCAATGTGTAAAACCGCATTTTTCAAGCAGTTTTCTCATGGGTAAATTGTTCGGGTGAGTGTCAATTCTGATGCTATCACGACCAAGCCCACGCACCAAGTCCTCTGCAAATTCAATCATTTGCACAGAAATTCCACTGCCACGCATACTTTCATCGACTGCCACACGATGAATGGCAGCATAATTTGAAACATCTGTCAGCCATTTGCCGTCAATTTTTGCATAGGAGGCATCGTCTCCAGCGATAATCGCCATCAGCGAAACTACTTTTTCATCTTCGGAAAATGTCCACAAATAGCCGTTTTTGATATCATCTTCAAAACTCTCATCATTGGGGTATCCGTCTTGCCACTGGCTTAAACCCTGTGCTTTCAGGTATTTTTTTGCGCCCTCAGCTATTTTAACAATCTCGGGAATGTCCGAAGTTCTCGCCCTACGGCAATCAAAAACTCGTTCTGGGGGAGTGCGTTCTTCTTTAATCTGAGCGAGAATTTTTTTGTCCTCTTTTGAGCTTAAATCAAGTTTTTCAAACATATCGGGGCGTTTATCCATGGTTCTCTCTATGCTCTTTTTTCTTCGCCATTTGCGTATATTTTCATGATTTCCTGTTTTAAGGACATCGGGCACAGAAATGCCCTCCCAAACTTCTGGTCTGGTATATTGTGGATACTCCAATAGTCCGTCCCAGTGGCTCTCTCCCATGTAGCATTCCTCATTAGAAAGCACACCGGGGACCATTCTACAAACTGAGTCCGCAATGGCTGTTGCGGCAATTTCTCCGCCTGTGAGCACGAAATCGCCAAGCGAAATTTCTTCGTCCACGCATTCCTCTATAAAGCGCTCGTCAATGCCCTCATAATGTCCACAGACTAAAACTAAGTGGTCATAATCCGAAAGCAATCGCCTCGCACAATCTTGATTAAACGGCGCTCCTTGAGGCGACATATATATAACTCTTCTACGGCGCTCTCCGGCGTCATTTTTGATGTGTTCAAGACATGACTTAAGTGGTTGCGCCATCATGACACAACCCCAGCCACCGCCATATGGGTAGTCGTCGACTTGGCACTGCTTATTCACTGTAAAATCGCGAATTTGTACGGCATTTATTTCAATAATACCTTTTTTTGCCGCTCTTCCTATAATACTTTCGCCCAAAACATTGCCTACAGAATCAGGAAAAAGTGTCATTATATCTATGCGCATTTCTTATAATCCCTCAATCATTTTGACTACAATTTTTTTGTTTTCAAGGTCAGTTTTAACTATAAATTCCGGAACTGCGGGTATCATAATTTCCCTCTCACCTTTTACGACATAAATGTCAGAAGCCGGCATATTCAATATGTCTACAAGTTCGCCCAAGACATTTCCGTCAACATCGCTTACCTCAGCACCCAAAATGTCCTGTATGAAAAAGTCACCTTTCGGTAGTTTTGCATCGCTTCTATCGATGTATACAACTTTTCCTTTCATGCTCATTGCAGCGTTTACGTCTGAAACGCCATTTAGTGTTGCAATAACGCAGTTTTTATGAACTCTGGAGCTTAAAATTTTTACTTCTGCTCCATCCACAAAAACCCTGTTAAACTCTGTCAAAAAGTTTGGAGAGTCTGCCCACACTTGTATTTTAACGTCGCCACGTATGCCGTGGGTGTTGACGATTTTTCCTATTTCAAGATATTTTTTTAAATTTGACAATTTTGCCTCCTAATTATAAAAACCTCGAGGTGTGCTTACAAAAGCATTTCCCCGAGGCTTAACCGAGGGGAATTTCCCTCGTTTTGTATCAGTCCATTATATCAACGGACACTTTTGTGCCTTTGCGTTGTGCAACGGCTTTCATTAGAATACGGATTTCCTTCACAATTCTGCCTTGACGACCGATAACTTTGCCCATATCGCCATCAGCGACACGCACTTGAAGCACGGTTTCAGAATCTTTCGCAATTTCCGTAACACTTACTTCAGAAGGATTATCCACAAGATTCTGTACAATATAGGTCAGAAGTTCCTTCATTGAATATGCTTCTCCTTAAATTGCGCCTGATTTTTTCAACAGTGCTCTTGCTGTATCTGTGGGCTGTGCGCCGTTAGAAATCCAGTATTTTGCGCGCTCTGCATTAACAGTAACTGCGTTGTCAGCAAGGGGATCGTATGTTCCGATCTCTTCGATGCATTTTCCATCACGAGCATTACGTGAATCAGCAACTACAATTCTGTAAAAAGGCTTTTTCTTAGCACCCATTCTGCGAAGTCTGATTTTAACCATTTATATTCACCTCCATAAATTTTTTGCTTAATTTATAGTAAAATCTTAGGTTTTATTCTTGTTTAGTTAACAGTGAACCTTTAGATTGTACTTGAAAAATTTTTAGTCCCTCGGATTACATTCCGAAAAGTCCGCCGCCCTTACCGCCTTTAGCAAATCGGCGCATTTTTTTGCCCGAAACTTGCTTCATAACGGTTTGAGCCATTTCAAACTGCTTTAGAAGTTTATTAATCTCAACAACAGTAGTTCCGCTACCGGCGGCAATACGTTTTTTTCTACTGCTATTTAAAGACGAGGGATTTTCTCTCTCGAAAACTGTCATAGATTGAATAATTGCCTCTGTATGCAACAGCGCTTTTTCATCAATTTGAGCACCGGCTAGTGCTTTCGCATCAACACCCGGTATCATTCCAGCGATATCTTGAATTGAACCCATGGATTTCATCTGAATGAGTTGGTCATAATAATCGCTTAGAGTAAACTTATTTTTTTTGATTTTGTCGGCAAGTTCCGCCGCTTTTTTCTCGTCAAAACTCTGCTCCGCTTTTTCAATCAAGGTCAAAACATCGCCCATGCCGAGAATTCGAGAAGCCATGCGGTCAGGGTGGAAAACTTCGATTGCATCGAGTTTTTCGCCTATACCGGCAAACTTAATTGGTTTGCCCGTAACCGCTTTAACCGAAAGCGCCGCACCACCACGGGCGTCACCGTCAAGTTTTGTAAGCATAATTCCGTCAATGCCCAGCGCATTGTCGAAAGCTGTTGCGGCATTAACCGCATCTTGACCTGTCATCGCATCGACAACAAGCATAATTTCAGCCGGTTCTGTCACTTCTTTGACGGCACGAAGCTCGTCCATAAGTGCCTCATCTATATGAAGTCTACCCGCTGTATCTAAGAAAACCATGTCGTTTCCGTGTGCTTTTGCGTGGGCAATAGCCGCTGTTGCGATATCAACAGGGTTTGCTGTTCCCATTTGGAAAACTGGGATTTCAAGCTTTGCACCGACTGTTTCAAGCTGTTTTATAGCCGCTGGTCTGTATATGTCACATGCGACAAGTAGTGGTCTTTTACCACTTTTTTTCATAAAAGCGGCAAGTTTTGCGCCGTTTGTAGTTTTACCCGCACCTTGCAAGCCGACTAGCATAACAACGCTTGGTGATTTTGAACTTATATTTAATTTTGTACTTTCGCTGCCCATAAGAGCGCACAATTCGTCGTTAACAATTTTAATAACCATTTGCGCAGGAGTCAGACTCTCTAAAACCTCAGCACCGCTTGCTTTTTCGCCAACTGTTTTGACGAAATCACGAACGACTTTAAAGCTAACGTCCGCCTCCAAAAGAGCCATCTTAACTTCACGCATCGCTTCTTTGATGTCTGCTTCGCTTATTCTACCTTTGCCACGCAATTTTTTAAAGGTGTTGTTTAATTTATCCGCCAAAGATTCAAATGCCATAATCCGCTCCTTTCGATTAGCCTATATGAAAACCGAAATATTGTTATCGGTTAAAATTTTATTTAAGATTTTGCAATTTTGCCAAAACCTCATCGGCAAGTTCTGCCGTTGTATTTTCGGACAAGCTACGAATTTTTTTGACAATGTCTTCAATCTCGCTTAACTCGTCGAGAGTTTTCTTTTGTCTTTCGATTAGCCCTGTTTTGTCCTCATATCCACGCATGAGTTTTTCCGCTCGGCGGATAATGTCCCACACGCCTTGACGTGAAATCCCTGCTTGCTCGGCAATTTCGCCAAGTGACAGGTCGTCATTATAATATAAATCGTAATATTCTCTTTGTTTTGACGTTAGAAGCTCTCCATAAAAATCATAGAGCATCGTGAGGTGTAAAGTATTGTCTTCCAAAGCACCCTCACTCCCTCTGTCAACTATTTTCGCTTTACAGACTGTGATTATACTACAATAAAACCCCTCTGTCAAGTGTTTTATCTTGATAGCATCCACCTTAAGTATAATTTTTTTGTTTTCGGGAAAAATTGTTTGTAATACTATCCTTATCAAGTCGGAGGAAAAGCATGGAAAACAGCATGTTTATTAACGAAAGCCACCTGACAGCCTTTGCAGAAAACAGTGCAAGAGCCTTATCTGTCACGGGTGTTGTGGATGGAAAAAACATCTCACGAGATATTTTAAAAGATTTGAAATTAATTCAAAAATATTCACTCTCTATAAAATCCGCAGAGTCGGGAAGCTTCAACGAATGGATTTTCGACAACTGGCATTTAATCCGCAAAGAGGGGATAAGTGCGTCCGCCAGACTAAGGCATGAAAAAAAGCTCTATGCCGTTTCGGGCGAAGCGCTTATTTTGCGAGCGTCGGAGCTTTTTCTCGATTCGGGGAACAATACGAGCACAAACGACAGGTTAAGACTGTTTTTATCAGGCTTTCAGCGCAGTATGCCCCTAGCAGGTCGAGAGCTTTATTTGTTCACCACAGCCGTTAAAATCACGATTATCTCGAGGTTATCCCACGCAATACACCAATTTAATAATGGAGAACTTGCAAAAAACCTCATAACAACTTTGAGATTTTTTTCAGATTTCGATTTCACTGAGCTTATTGAGGAACTGGACTTGACTGAGCTGGCTCTTTTAAATGACCCCTCAGGAGTTTACCCCAAAATGGCACAGGAAACTCGTAGATATTATAGATACAGACTTTCTCTCTTGGCAGACAAACAAGACATACCCGAGCATCTTTATGCAAGGCGAATTATCAGAATTTGCTCCGAATCGCACGGCAATGAGAAGCACGTCGGAGCGAGAATTTTTTCCAAGCGAAAAAGTTTGGGCACTGGATATATAGCTGCCAATGTACTTGGCTCGCTATTTTTTGCTTTGCTCTGTTTTTTCACTGTGCATTATTTTGCAGCTTTGCTGTTGCTCCTACCCATTTCCACAGCTGTCAAAACGGTAATAGACACCGTCCTTTTAAAACGGCTTGCACCCTCGCACATACCTAGAATGGATATTTCTGACGGAGTTCCGCCCGAGGGAAAAACCGTTTGCGTGATTTCCACGCTTTTGACTGATGAAAAAAGTGGCGAGCAGATGGTTTCAAAGCTCGAGGAATTTTATTGGCTAAATAAAAATGTCGGCAAAAATCTAATTTACGGCATACTTGCCGACCTACCGGAGACAAATTCCCCTGTAATTGACGGCTCGGATATTTGGATAGAGAAAACCACCATCGCCCTTGCAAAACTCAACAGCAAATATGATGCTCATTTTGCACTTTTCGTTCGACCGAGGGTTGAGCTTGGTGGAAAATACATGGGCAAAGAGCGCAAGCGTGGGGCGATTTTGGATTTATGCAAACTTTTAAGCGGTAGGGATTCTGTAATTTCCTGTTTAGGCTGTGACAAATCTGTGCTTGAAAATACAAAATTCATCTTGACTTTAGACAGCGACACTGGATTAACACCCGACAGCATTTCGAATTTAATTGGCGCAATGTTACATCCCCTAAACCGTCCTATCGTAGACGAAAAGCACAATATAGTAATAAAAGGCCATGGAATTATCCAGCCAAGAATGTCTGTTGCACTTTCCTCTGCCGTCAAAACCTCTTTCACAAGGCTTTTTGCTGGTCAGGGCGGAACAGACCCATACACACGCTCACACGGCGATGTGTACATGGATTTAACAGGAACAGGAAATTTTTCAGGCAAAGGAATCATTGATATAAAGGCATTTTTAAAATGTGCCTCTCAGCTTCCCCAGAATTTGATTTTATCACATGATGCACCTGAGGGGGCGCTTTTACGCGTTGGTTACATGGGCGATGTCGAACTGACCGAAACTTTCCCCGAGGGGATTTTGTCTTACTTTAAAAGGGCACACCGTTGGGTGAGAGGCGACTGGCAAAACCTACCGCTATTTATGGGCATAGCAAAAAAGTTCTCCGAAATTTCAAAATTCAAGCTTTTCGACAGCATGAGGCGAAGCCTAGTTCCTATTTTTACAATTTTCTCGCTTGCATTCGGATTTTTTGCACCTATGCCCTCGGTGGCGATAATCGCCCTATCATGCTTTTTTATAAACTTAATCGTCATATGCATACAATATATAATAAAAAGACCCGAGGGGAAAGAGCGATATCACTGCACAGTTATAAGTGGTTTTTCGGGCGCATTATCCCAATGTTTGGTGTCTCTCATCATCTTACCATATGAGGCATATGTTACGTTTTCGGCTGTGCTATGCTCGGTTTATCGCATGGTAATTTCACGAAAAAATTTGCTTGAATGGACAACTGCATCACAAAGCGCAAACACCTTTTCAGTTTTCAGCCACTATGTAAAAATGTTTGCTGTTTTGCTTATTGCGACGGTTTTTATCATTTTTTCTGATTTAATCGCTGGCAAAACCTTGGGCGTAATTTGGGTTTTTTCTCCTATCATTTCCTTTTTACTGAGCCGAAAAATAACAGCTCATTCCAAGCTTCTAAGCCACAAAGACAGGTGCAAATTACTAGCCTATATCCGTGAGATGTTAAAGTATTTTGATGACTTTTTGACGGAAGAAAATCACTATTTACCCCCTGACAATTTTCAGGAAAGTCCACCCGTCGGGCTTGCAAAACGCACCTCTCCGACCAATATTGGTTTGTGCCTTGTCAGTCTTTTAACATCGGCGGATTTGGGAATTTCTGAACCTGACGAGACTATAAATCGCATAGAAAAAACCATAGCAAGCATAGAAAAACTTCCAAAGTGGAATGGCCATTTGTACAACTGGTACAGCACCGAAACAGGCGAAGTTTTAAGCCCTCGATATGTCTCAACCGTAGACAGCGGAAATCTCTGCGCAAGCCTTGTCGCGCTTGCCTCGGGTTTGCGAGAATACGGCTTCACGAGCCTCGCTTTGCGCTGTGAAGCTCTTTCAAACGGCATGAGTTTCACCTCACTATATAACAGCCGCAAAAAGCTTCTTCGCATAGGAATAAACACCGAGAGCAATTCCCCTGACGATGCCTGTTACGACCTTCTCGCAGGCGAAACAAGACTGACAGCCTATCTTGCGGTCGCTCGTGGAGATGTGCCTAAAAAACTCTGGGAAAACATGAGTCGCTCACTGGTTTCTCAAAACGGGCGACGTGGCCTTGTGTCATGGACGGGCACAATGTTTGAATATTTGATGCCCGAACTTTTTCTGCCACTCAGCTATGGTTCACTCATTTATGAATCACATTCATTTTGTATTTATGCTCAAATGAAGCGTTCTAAAAAGCAACCGTGGGGCATTTCGGAGAGTGCATACAGCGCACTTGACCCGAGTTTGAGTTACCGCTACAAGGCACACGGCTGTCAGGCAACAGCACTAAAACCGAACATGGATTCTGAGCTTGTAATCTCGCCATATAGCAGTTTTCTTGCTCTTTGTTTAGCTCCAAAAGAGGCGGTAAGAAACCTTTCAAAACTCGAAAGTTTCAACATGTATTCTAAATATGGTTTCTGGGAAGCACTGGATTTCACACCCAGCCGAACAAGAAGCAACAGCCCTGAAATCGTAAAATGTGTCATGGCTCACCACATCGGAATGAGCATAATCGCCTCAGCAAACTGCGTGAGGTCTAACCTATGGCAAAGGCGATTTATGCGCTCGCCCTACCTCAATTCGCACAGATGTTTACTAGAAGAGCGAATACCTGTCGGTACTCCGATTTTGCGAAAATTCGAGAGCATAACAGAGGAATTCATCCGCCCCGAAAGACAAAAAGGCTCGTGGTCTGAGCGTGGCATGGCAAACGTCGACAGCGAGCGCCGATACTGTGTTTTGAGCAACGGAACTTATACTCTCACTCTATCAAATGACGGCAAAAGCTACTCAAAATGTGGTGACATCTTAATGTATGCAAAGCCAAGTTACGACAAGAAAAACAGCTCAGGATTTGAGTTTTTCCTTGAGTATAATGGAAAAACCACAAATGCGCTTGACCTCGAAAATTCACAAAACGGCTTTTTCTATACCCAAAAACACGCCACAATTTACAGCCACGGCGATGGCTTAACTTTCGAAATCAGCACCTGTGTTTGCCCTGACGGAGCTGGTGAACTGAGGAAAATCAAGCTCTCGTCAGACCGAGATTTTGACAGTGAAATCAAGCTGATTTCATCATTTAAGCCCGCCCTTGCATTTGAGAAAAATTTCGCAGACCACCCCGCCTTTTTTGGCTTAGGAATTAAATCGAGAAAAATAGAAAACGGCATAGTTTTAAAGCGTTTAAAACGTCATTCTCTCGATGAATGTTTTCTATGCATCAAAACCGACAGCGACTGCGATTTTGACCTCTCGGAAACTTCGACTTCTCCCCGACCACAGAGAGAAAAACAAATCGATGGTTTTCTGCTTCGACCTGTTTTGCGCATGGATTTTGAAAAAAATCTAGTGGCAAAAACTGAATTTTTCCTCAACATCTCTCTCGGCTTCGGGGCAAGTGAAGAGCTTGCAATAAAAACTGCAAATTCCGCCTTAAAACTCAGTGAAAACGATTCCGCATATCTCCCCGAACTCAGCGAAGCGTTGTTAAAATTAAACGGTAGTGATGTCACAAAAGCCATGGATATTTTGCCGTTTATATTGGAGCAAAAAATCAAAAATGCCGATAAATTCCGTGAAGTCGGAGGCATAAAAGCACTTTGGAGTTTTGGAATTTCAGGCGATTATCCCATAGTTTTTTTCAGCGCAAAAGATGGTGCGGACATTCAAATTTTAGAATCTGTGATTAAAACTTGTGCCTATTTGCACAGTCTTTCTGTAGCATTTGACCTTGTGATTATAGTCAACGACTCCGGTGATTATCATAGAAAAAACGCCGGAATAGTCACTGAAATTTTAGCCGGATTGGGACTGGAATCTCAACTGGGAAAAGCCTCGGGAATTCATGTTATCGACTCGACAAAAGACCACTCGGCTCTCATCGCCTCGGCTTGTCTAATACTCGACGCAAGTGGTGAAATTTCAGAATCCAATCGGTCAAAAATCCACAGCAAGGCTTCGGAAGTCCCAAGCAAATATCACCTTGATACCGCAGAATATAACTTTGACAAAAACGGCTCGTTTTGCTTCGAAACTGGCGAAAAACTCACCCCACGAGCATGGGCAAACACTCTAACAAACGGCAGTTTTTCCTACCTTGCGACAGAGTGTGGAACAGGTTTCATGTTCATGGAAAATGCCAGAGAATTTGCAATTACCCCTTGGCAAAACGACCCGATTTCGACAATTCCAATTGAAAATTTTGTTGCGGAACATGATGGAAAATTCTACTCACTTTTTTCAACAGGCGAGCACAAAACTAAAGTGACCTATCAAACCGGCTCGGCAATTTGGGAGAGCTTTTTACCATTTGGAATGGTGAAATTGACGGCATTTGTCCCCACAGAAACAGATGCAAGAGTTGTGATAATCGAGTCCGAAACAGAGTTTGTTTTGCACTGGTTTTGCCCTCTTGTGATGGGCTCTTCAAGTGCTAATTCGCCCTTTGTTGTTACCGATTTCAAGGACGGCATGTTCACCGCAAACAATGCCCGTTCGGAGCTGAATTTCGACTTCAAATGCCTAGCCAGTCGCACTCCTGACGGCTTTACTTGCAGTGTTGAAAGTGCTATAAAAAATGAATTTGATAGTAAATTCGGCGCTGGATTTAAGCCATGTTTTTCCGCAAAATATTCAGTTTTTGAGAGCTTAGTTTTAGTCTGTGGTTGTGATGAAAACGAAAAACTAAAGACTCTTACAGACTTTGAAACTGCAAACACTACGCTCAAAAACACCTTGGAAAATCAGCAAAAACTGACCTCAAGACTAAAAATCCACACCCCTTATCCCGAGCTTGACCGAGCAATCAGCCACTGGATTCCATACCAAGTTCATGCTTGCAGAATTCTGAGCAGAAGTTCAATTTATCAAAGCGGTGGCGCTGTCGGTTTTCGTGACCAACTTCAAGACGTGGTCGCGCTCATCGCTATGCATCCGCAGAATTGTCGTGAGCATATTTTAAGGTCCTGTGCTCACCAATACGAGGAGGGCGATGTCATGCACTGGTGGCACATTTTCGAGACAGGCGACAGGGGAGTTCGCACACGCTGTAGCGACGACTTAGTTTGGCTACCTTGGGCAGTTTGTGAATACGTGGAGAAAACAGGCGACCGCAGTATTTTAGATGAAAAAATCCCATTTTTAAGCTCCCCAATTTTGCATAATAACGAGGACGACAGATACGAAACCCCGACTGTCACAAGTTACCGCGAAACCGTTTCCGAACATTGTGAAAGAGCACTACGACTTGTTGTAGAGCGTGGTTTTGGTGTGCATGGACTGCTGAAAATTGGCAGTTGTGACTGGAATGATGGCTTTGACAAAATTGACGGCGAAAGCGTTTGGCTAACTTGGTTCTTTGCATTTGTATGTGAAAAATATGCAAAAATCACTGAGAAAAATGAATTCAAAAAGGTCGAGCAAGCTTGCATAAGTTCAGCTTCGGAAGCTTGGGACGAGGACAGATTTATCAGGGCATACTTCAAAAATGGCGAGGCGATTGGCTCTAAAAATTCAGAGTGTTGCAAAGTGGATTCTATAGCCCAAAGTTTTTCCGCCTTTGTTTCAGGAGTCGATAAAACTAAGGTTAATACCGCTTTAAAAACAGCTTTTTCCGAGCTAAAAGACGGAAAAGTGACAAAACTTTTCACCCCTCCTTTTGAAGATTTCGCCCCCTCGCCTGGTTATATCCAAAGCTATGGAGCAGGTTTTCGTGAAAACGGCGGTCAATATACCCATGCTTCAATTTGGCTTGCTATGGCACTTTTGAAAACGGAAAAATATGAAGAAGCATTGGAAATTTTGCTCGACACCCTCCCCGAAAATCATGATTGCTTGACCTATGGCGGTGAGCCTTTTGTGCTCTCGGCTGATGTCAGCGCTAACGAAAATCACTTCGGCACGGCGGGCTGGACTTGGTATACAGGCTCGGCTGGTTGGTATTATAGGGTAGTGACGGAGGAATTGCTTGGAGTTTATCCAGAAGATGGATTTCTAAAAATTCGTCCGCCGAAATTTTCAAAGTTTTCAGATTATTCTTTCACATGGGAGGATTCAAGCGGAAAAAACCACACAGTTACAGTAATAAAAAGTAAAATAACTGTGAACGGAGTGCCATATAACGGAAAAGGCTTGCCCTTATAAGACAAAATATGCTACAATGGTTGTTGTATATTATTTAAAATAGTATTCTTAATTTTAAAACCGAGGTGAAACCCTTGAAAATAACACGTACAGAAATCGCCCCTATGATTTTTCTAAATTGCGTTACTACCGAGAAGTTTAAAACAGGCTGTTTATTTATTGGTATGCTTGACAGACTTTCGAGAGAAAATGCATCTCAAAATGCACTCATCCCTCAAGTTCTCCGCCGTGGCTCTACCCTTCACCCAGATATGGAGAGCATCACGAAAGCTCTTGATAATTTATACGGTTCAGGCATAGAGCCTTATGTGGGTAAAAAAGGCGAAATCCAAATCGTCGGATTTACAAGCTCGTTTATCGACGACAGAATTGCCCCAAATGGCGAGAATATTTTGGAACAAATTTCAACTTTGACTTGCGAGCTTCTTTTAAATCCAAACACTAAAGGTGGGCTTTTCCTCCCTAGTTATGTGGACAGCGAAAAAGAAAAAATACTCGACAGAATTCGCTCAATTATCAACGAAAAACGCTCATACTCCATGCACAGACTTCGTGAACTCATGTGCTATGGCGAGGCATATTCTATAGACAGATTGGGTAGCGAAGCCGAAGCAGAATCGGCAAATTATCAAAGTCTAACACGCCGTTGGAGAGAGCTTCTGACCGATGCTCCAATCGAAATTTTATACTGTGGTAGCAGAAAACCAGAAGATGTCGAAAAGATTTTTAAATCACATTTCGAGCCACTTCCACGTTCGGGCGAAGTCCCTGATTTATACACCGATATCAGAATGAACACCGTCGACGAAACCGCAAGACATTTCACAGAAGAGCTTGATGTCACACAGGGAAAACTCGCCCTAGGCTTCCGACTTGGCGAAACATTCGACGAGGAAAAAATTCCGCAAGCCTTGGTTTTCAATGCAGTTTACGGCGGAAGCGTCACATCAAAACTCTTTATGAACGTCCGAGAAAAACTCTCGCTTTGCTATTTTGCCGGTTCGGGACTGGACAGTCATAAGGCTGTTATGCTCGTTTCTTCGGGCATAGAATTCGACAAATATGACGAGGCATTAAATGAAATTTTAGCACAATTAGACGCTATAAAAACAGGTGATTTCACCGAAGATGAGCTAATTGCAGCAAAAAAATCTGTTTCCAGTGACTATCGCGCTGACATGGACAGACCTCATTCTATACTTGATTTCACTCTCAGTCAGATTATCAGAGGGCTAGACTACGACCCTGAAGAGCTTGCCGCCCTTGTCGAAACCGTAACTCGTGAAGAGGTCATAG
This sequence comes from uncultured Oscillospiraceae bacterium, assembly GCA_964370925.1. Taxonomy (GTDB): domain Bacteria; phylum Bacillota; class Clostridia; order Oscillospirales; family Oscillospiraceae; genus Heteroscillospira. The sequence continues at coordinate 53,905 of CAYJLH010000002.1, forward strand.
AAATTGCAAGCGGTGTCGAATGTGATGCGGTTTACTTCCTAAAAGGGACAGGCAAGGAGGATAACAATGGAAACTAAAGTTTTTGAAAAAATAGGCGAAACAGTTTTTGCCGATACTCTGCCAAATGGGCTTAAAATCAATGTTCTACCCAAGCGTGGGTTTAATAAAAGCTATGCTGTTTTTATGACAAACTACGGCGGTGCTGACAGACGTTTTTTTATAGATGGCGAATGGAAAGACACTCCCGCCGGAATTGCTCACTTTTTGGAGCATAAACTTTTCGACATGCCGGACGGAGAAAATGCCTTGGCGATTTTATCCGCAAACGGCGCTAGTCCAAATGCCTTTACAAGCGCATCCGTTACCGCTTATTACTTTGAGAGCACCGAGGGCTTTGAGGAAAATTTAAGAACACTTTTAAATTTTGTCTCAACTCCTTATTTCACAGAAGAAAGCGTTGCAAAAGAACAGGGGATAATTGCTCAGGAAATCAAAATGGTTGAGGACAATCCCGACTTTGCGGTTTATGTCAATGCCATGAAATGCCTTTATGAGCACAACCCTGTCAAGGATTCGGTCGCCGGTACTGTCGAGAGCATAGCCGAGATTTCGGCGCAAACTCTCTATGACTGCCACAAAATTTTCTATAATCCATCTAATATGACGCTTGCTGTTGTTGGTGATGTCGATCCCCAAAGAGTCAGGGACATCGCCTTTGAAATTCTCCCCAAAGAAGCTGGAGAAGTACCGCAAAGAGACTACGGCAAAGAAGAAAAAGAAATTCCGCATAAGGCTAGTGTTGAGGTTAATATGGAAGTTTCCGCTCCTCAGTTTTTGATAAGCTCACGCTTTAACCCAGCACCCTTAGGCAGAGAAAAACACAAAGAAGAACTTGTTGGAAGTCTTGCTTTGCGTTGCTTAATCGGAAGAGCTTCACCGTTTTACACCGAGCTATATGCCGAGGGACTTCTCGACAAAGACTTCGGCGGTGATGTTTCTTACTCAGCAGGCAGTGCTGTATTTATGGCAGGCGGTGAGAGCCGTGAGCCACAGACGATTTTAGAGAGATTTAAAAAAGCAGTGGAAGAAGTCGACAGCATGACCGAAGAGACATTTGAGCGCAATAAAAAGGCTTACTTCGGCGGAAGCTTACGCACTTTAGACTCTTTTGAGGGACTTTGCTTTATTCTAGCCGAGTCCGCCCTTGAGGGCTACGAACCACTGGTTGGCTATGAAATTATTGAAGAAATTACTTTTGACGATGTGAAAAACTTTATCAAAACCGTTCTAAATCCCGAGAAATTGACTTTGTCAACGGTTAACCCCACAAACGTCGGAATGGAGTGCGACATTGATGACTAAACCCGTAATTTCATTCCCGATTTTTGGAGAAGATTTCTCAATAAACCCACCCCATTATTTTGAGCTTTTTGGTTTGCCGATTTATTTTTATGGTGTAATTATTGCATTTGGCTTTCTCCTTGCGGTTTTATATTGCGCAAGGAGAAGCAAAGATTTCGGACTCACTCAGGATAATTTACTGGATATGCTGATTTTTGCAACTCCGCTTGCTATTATCGGCGCAAGGCTATACTATGTCGCATTTAATTTTTCCTTATACGAAGATGATTTAATGGGAATTTTTAGGTTTCGCGACGGAGGACTTGCAATCTACGGTGGTATAATTTTTGCCGTTATCGGACTTTTTATTTCCGCAAAGCGCAACAAATTTTCGGCGGCGGCTATGCTCGACCTCGGAGGCATGGGACTTTTAATCGGTCAATGCATCGGCAGATGGGGAAATTTCATAAATCGTGAAGCTTTTGGAACAGAGACAGACTCATTCCTCAGAATGGGACTGACAAACACAGCGACGGGTGTTACAAGCTATGTTCACCCAACATTTTTCTATGAATCCGCTTGGAACTTTTTAGGATTTATTTTACTACACGTTTTCTCGAAGAAAGTCGAGAGAAAATTTGACGGACAGTTATTTTTGATGTACATAGCGTGGTATGGCTTGGGTCGCACATTCACAGAGGGTCTTCGCACAGACAGCCTTTACTTGACAGAAACCATAAGAGTTTCTCAGGCTCTTGCGCTACTCTCCTTCGTTGTGGCAGTTATTACGCTGATTGTATTGCTCAGGAGAGAAAATCCGCCAGAAAAACTTTGGAAAAACCGAAAATAGTATAGACAAACGCTGTTTTGAGGTTTAAAATAAATGTATTGGTTTTTAATTACAAATTATTGGAGGTATAACACATGTTTGATTTTGACAACTTGAAGGATAAGGCTAAAGTTTCTCTTAGCCGTGCAGCACTAACTGCAAAAGATTTAGCTGACAAAGCCGGAGACAAAGCAAAAGACGTTGGTCGCATTGCAAAACTAACTCTTGAGATTAACACTGAAAAAGACGTTATCCGTAAGGCTTATTCTGACATAGGCAAGCTTTATTACGACACTTACAAGGATAATCCCGACGGACTTTTCATTCAACTTTGCGATGAAGTCAGCCTTGCAACAGAGAACATCTCTGCAAAAGAAGCTGAAATCACAAAGTTAAAAGCAAGCGAAGGCGAAGACGACGACAGCATTGTTGTTGAATTCGAAGAAATCGTTGACGATGGCGAATGCAGCTGCGGTTGTGGTTGCAATGGTGATTCTGACTTGATTGATTTCGAAAACTGCTGTGGTGGCACTGAAGAGGGTTGCAACTGCACACCTGAGGCAGCTAGCGCTGACTGCTGCTGTGGCGATGATTGTGATTGCAACACACCAGACGCAGCTCCTGCTGAAGAAGCTACTTGCTGTGGCGGTGCAAACTGCGACTGCACACCAGAAAAAACAGAGGAAGCTCCTGCTTCATGTGACTGCGGTTGTGACGAGCACAAAGCTTAATTGTATATTATTACAATGACATACAAAAACGAGGATGCTTTACGGCATCCTCATTTTATTGCTTATTTGTCTAATTTTTCATTTATTACAAATATTTTCCTCTTTTTTGTTTGCTTTTGAGCTAGAATTTTATTTTTCAATATGATATTATTGTAATATATTATAAAGTGAGTAGGTGAAATTTTGAACATCCCATTGGAAACAATACTTGACTACGTGTCGTATTTAAATCCTGAATTCTATCTAAGCGATAGAAACATGTGGATAAGCGGTGTAAAGCTCATGCCCGAAAATCATAAACTTGATACGGGTTTTCTTTATCTTTCAGCGCCAGTCTCTGTCGTTTTACCTCCCGACCACCCACCAATCGTGTACATCAAACCACCAAACGATACCACAGAAATACACAAAGACAACTGTGTAATTTTAAACACAGACATGTCACTTTCAGCAGTTTTCAACGAGCTTTTCGGAGCAATAAACCTTGTAAACTCTTGGGTTTATGAAGTTGAGCTTTCACTAAGCCGTAATGAAGGCGTCCAAATGCTTTTGGACATAAGTGCAAGAGTTTTCGGAAATCCAATCGCAGTCATGACCTCAGCATTCAAAACAATTGCCGCCACATGGGAATATGAACCTGCGGACATAGTTTTTTGGGAGCTTTTATCTCTTGGATATTTGACCAATGACAGTTATCGCAAATTAAAAGAGCGTGGCTATCTCGAGGCAGATATCATGAACGGTGAAACTCATTTGTTTGAAGCCGACGATTTAAATTCAAGTCCCGTAGCTATAACTGCAATCAACGACGAAACCACCACATGTTATATAGCCCTCATGCTATGTGCAAACAATCCCATGACCTCGGGAACTAAGCAAATTTACAACTTTTTTGTTGAAAAATTATGCACTTATCTTCGACCAAACATTAACTCAGGCGACTATTACAAAAGTCAGTTTGATAATTTTATCATAGACATTATTCAAGAGCGCATAGTTAACAGCCGTGATATTTTAGAACGCAGCCTTGTTTATCCACCTATGTTTCAAACAGGGCATTTTACAGTTTTAATCTCCCATGAAAGTAGCACTGCCCTTTATCTTGAACACGCAATTCAAAACCTTGCAACGCTTTTCCCCGGTATGCATATTATATTGCTTGAAAAAGTGATTTTACTTTTCCCTACAAACCATTCCAGCAAAGAGAAAAATAATTCATTTTTTGATATTCTTGACAACTATTTGCAAATTAACAGAGCCTTCGCCGGTGTGAGCGATGGTTTTGTGGGCATAGATTTTTTCCTTGATAGTTATAAACAAGCCCGAGACAGCCTTGCAATTGGACGTAAGCTCAATGTTTCTGGGCGTTCTGTAGATATTTTATCCACGAGTTCAGACGAAAAAAGAATTTATCATTTTTCTGAATATCATGTGTATATGCTTTTACAAAATGACCACCACGAATTAGGTGTTTTAGAAAGAATAAAGCGTCATGACATCGACAATAACACCGATTATTACAGAATTTTGTACGCATTTTTGAGCTTTGACAGGCAATTTACAAAGACCTCAACATTGCTACACATGCACCGCAACAATGTCATCTATCACATAGGCAGAATTTGCGATATTTTTGAACTTAATCTTGACGACCATAGCCAGAGATTGAGGCTTTTACTGCTTTACAAACTCGATGATTTGCAAACACTAAAAATGATATAATATTAAAATAAAAACTGTCGCAAATGAAAAATCATTTGCGACAGTTTTTTTAATCGTCGAGTTTGAGGACTGCCATAAATGCTTCTGTCGGAAGTTGAACCGTTCCGAGAGTACGCATTTTTTTCTTACCTTCTTTTTGTTTTTCAAGAAGTTTCTTTTTACGTGTGATGTCACCGCCGTAACACTTAGCCAAAACGTCTTTACGCATAGCCTTAACAGTTTCACGTGCAATAACTTTACCGCCAATAGCCGCTTGAATTGGGATTTCAAACAGTTGACGTGGGATATTTTCTTTTAGTTTTTCGCAAATTCTTCTCGCACGTCCATAGGCTTTGTCCCTATGTGCAATGAATGAAAGTGCGTCAACTTGGTCACCATTAAGAAGAACATTGACCTTTACAAGGTCGCTTGAGCGATAGTCTGATATCTCATAATCCAAAGATGCATAACCTTTAGTTTTAGCTTTCAACTGGTCGAAGAAATCATAAATAATTTCATTCAACGGCATGTCATAATGAAGCTCAACAAGGTTTGTATCAAGGTATTGCATGTCTTTATATTCGCCACGTTTATCCTGACAGAGTGGCATAATGTTTCCGACATAATCGGGTGGAGTAATTATAGAAACCTTAACATATGGCTCTTTTGCCTCGGCAATATTCATAGGATTTGGATAATTATGAGGGTTGTCGACCAACAATTGTTCACCATCAGTTTTTGTGACTTCATATATAACTGATGGGAGAGTCGTAACAAGATCAAGGTCAAATTCCCTCTCCAAGCGCTCTTGAATAATTTCCATATGAAGCAGACCCAAAAATCCGCAACGGAAACCAAATCCAAGCGCAACCGAGGATTCAGGCTCGAAAGAAAGTGCTGCGTCATTAAGCTCGAGCTTTTCAAGAGCTTCACGCAAATCAGAGTATTTTGAGCCGTCAGCCGTGTAAACACCACAATAAACCATAGACTGCACAGGGCGATAACCCGGAAGCGCTTCACTTGCTGGGTTAGTCGCAGATGTCAATGTATCACCAACACGAGTGTCGGCAACATTTTTTATACTTGCAGTGAAGTATCCAACCTCACCGGCGATTAAAGTTTTTGTACTTTCCATTCCAAGTGGTTTTAAGTGTCCGCAATCAACCACTTGATATTTCGCATTCGAAGCCATAAGCATGACATTATCTCCAACAGAAATACTGCCGTCGATAATACGAAAATAAACAATAACGCCAACATAAGGGTCATACTGGCTGTCGAAAACCAAGGCTCTCAATGGTGCATTAACATCACCGTTAGGCGCTGGAACATGTTTTACAACATCTTCTAAAACGTCACGTATATTAACACCCATTTTCGCCGAAATTTCAGGCGATTCCATCGCCATAAGTCCAATAATATCCTCAACTTCGTGCTTAGACTTTATAGGGTCAGCCGCAGGAAGGTCGATTTTATTGAAAACAGGGCGAATTTCAAGGTCATGTTCCATTGCAAGGTATGTGTTTGCCAATGTTTGTGCTTCAACACCTTGTGTGGAGTCAACAACCAATACAGCGCCCTCACACGCCGCCAAAGAGCGTGAGACCTCGTAGTTGAAGTCAACATGCCCAGGTGTGTCGATAAGGTTTAAAACGTAAGTTTCGCCGTCGTCGGCTTTATAACTCAAACGCACCGCACGGCTTTTTATTGTAATACCGCGCTCACGCTCTAGGTCCATGCTGTCAAGCAGTTGATTTTCCATATTTCTTTGGTCAACTGCATTGCATATTTCAAGCAATCTGTCGGCAAGCGTTGACTTACCATGGTCAATATGTGCAATTATGGAAAAGTTTCTAATTTTTGATTGTTCTGTCATAGATTAATGCTCTCCTCAAGGGCTATCAGATTTCTTCATTCCTATTTACATACTTTAATATCTCGTTTTCTGCCTCTGCCATTTTGAGATTATATTTTGTAAATTCCGTCGGGTTGATTTCGTTTCTTATTTGACTGCAAAGCTTTGAATTAACGGCTCTAAGGTATTTGTTTACCGCCGCTGTAATTACTTTGCTTTCGGTTTTTTCGCTAGTTTCAATCAGTTGAGATATTGCCACTATCTCAGATGTTCTTTCCGTGTCCCTTCCCAATAGGTAATCTGCCGATATGCCATAATACTCACATACACGACAAATAAACGGAATCCCAGGCTCTCTCGCCTCGTTTTCGTAATGCGACAAAAGTGCTTGACTCACCTTAAGCTCTTGTGCCGCCTGCCTTTGGCTCAATCCTCTCTCACGACGGATTTCGGCCAAATTAGTGCCAAAACTGTTTCCCATAAACCCGCCTCCAAAAATAATAGTATATAATTATATCAAATAATTCATTGATTTGTAAACACTTATTTTGCCGAATTACACTATAATGGTCGAATATATGCAGTGTTTTTTCAATAAAACAGAGATGTTTTGTCATGATTACAGTTTTTTACTTTACAATATACTAATTTAACCATATAATTAGAAAATATCCTAGTTTTGGAAATCGCAGTTTTCTTGACTTTTCTTATGGCTTATGTATACTTCACCCCATTTTTTCAGCTCCAATAGAATAGGTCTAAACGCCTCGCCTATTTCACTTAATGAGTATTCAACTTTTGGTGGAATCTGCTTATATTCGCGTCTTATTATCAAGCCCTCGTTCTCCAAAAATTTTAGCTGACGCGAAAGTGTGGTATGCGTCATTTCTTCAGGCATCATTCGCAGAAGTTCATTAAAGCGAGTTGGTTTTTGAGAAAGCAAGTGTAAAATGTATATAGACCATTTTCCTGAAAGTAGTTTTTGAACGGTTACAAATGGGCAAACTCCGAATAGATCTTTCATTTCCATATAGGTATCTCCTTTGATATCAGTATCACAAAATATCGTACTTGTATATATTATCTAATGATACTATAATAATGCATACAAGCAAAAAATTCAACACACATTAGGAGGAATTATGAAAAAAATCACTTCACTATGCCTTGCGGCTATGATGAGCTTCTCTATCTTTGCGACAGGTTGTGGCAGCTCAGAAACAACTCCAACTGCTTCACCCGAAGCGGAAACTCCACCGGAAGCTTCCTCAGCAGTTACAACTCCGGAAGTTTCTCCCGAAACCCCCGAGGGTGGCGAAACCTTAACAGTTGCCATGGAGCTTGCCTATCCACCCTTTGAAATGAGTGATGATAACGGCGAAGCTACAGGCGTGAGCGCCGACTTAATCCGTGCATTCGGTGAATATGCCAGCTATGAAATTGTCATTGAAAATACTGCTTGGGACGGGCTTATTCCATCGCTTGAAACAGGGCGTGCCGACATAATTATTTCATCCATGACAATCACAGAAGAACGTCAACAAGTCGTTGATTTCTCAGATCCATATGCAAATGCAATGCTTGCTATTTTGGCAAACAAGGACTCTGGAATCGAATCAGTCGACGACCTAAATGTTGAGGGTAAAAAAATCGCTGTTAAAACAGGTTCAACAGGGCATTTATATGCTCAAAAAAATCTGACTAATGCAGAAATAATCTCTCTTCCCGATGAAAGCGCCTGTGTTACAGAAGTAGCACAAGGAAAAGTTGATGGTTTTATTTATGACCAGTTGACAATTTACAGAAACAACCAAGAAAACCTCGACACAACTATAGCGGTTTTCATCCCATTCCAAGATGTTGACAACTGGGGCATTGCTGTTAAAAAAGGTAACACCGAGCTTTTGAACGAGTTAAACGATTTCATTGCTTCATATACTGCCGAGGGCGGATTTGATACTTTAAGCGCAACCTATCTAAGCGAGGAGAAAGAAGCATTTGAGGAACTTGGCTTCAAGTGGTTTTTTGATTTAACTTAATGAACATTTTTGTAAGCAACACAGAAAAAACCTCACCTATAAAAGCGGCTGTTAATATTTTGATATTAACAGTCGCCATACTTGTTTTCTTTTGGTTTGCACTGATACGAGTAGGGGTGAGCTTTGATTTTTCTTTTGTGTTAACTGAAAAAAACAGGCTTATTGATGGCTTTTTAATGACCTTATCAATAAGTCTATGTAGCTTAGTTTTGAGCCTTATTTTAGGAACTTTAAGCGCTGTTATGCACGGTAGTAAAATATTGATTTTACAGTATTTTGCAAAGCTTTACGTCGCTGTTATCCGCGGAACACCGCTTATTGTTCAAATTTATTTGCTATTTTATATTGTCGGTACGGCACTGGGTTTGACCGATAGATTTATAAGCGGAGTGTTGATTTTATCCGCCTTTGAAGGTGCGTATATCAGCGAAATTATCAGGGGTAGTCTACTTTCCCTAGACCAAACTCAATTAGAGGCGGCAAAGGCTGTCGGCTTCACAAGGCAACAAACAGCAAGATACGTTATCCTACCACAGATGATTGCCAGAACTCTTCCTGCATTAACAGGACAATTTGCATCTATAATCAAAGATTCATCGCTTTTATCCCTAATTTCTTTAATAGAACTGACACAAACTACAAGAGAAATCACCGCATTAAACTTCAAGTTATTTGAGGGTTATTTTGTACTCGGTCTGCTATATCTCATTTTGACTTTACCGATTTCTTATTTCAGCAAGCGCATTGAGAGGAGGTTTTCATATGAAAATCGAGATTAATAATCTCTCAAAATCTTTTGACCGTCATGTTTTAGACAATGTAAATTTGACAGACGAGGTAAAAACTCTCGCGCTTATCGGTCGTTCCGGCTGTGGAAAATCGACCTTACTTCGCATTTTAGGCGGGCTTATTGCACAAAGCAGTGGAACAGCGCTCCTCGATGGTGTCGCCGTCAGCGATAGTGCTGAGTATAGACGAAAAATCGGATTTGTATTTCAACATGCTGGACTTTTTTCTCATTTAAGTGCAATCGAAAATATTACTTTACCACTTATCAAAGTCCACAATTTATTTGAAAATGAAGCAAACTCACGTGCTATGGAACTGTTAGAGCGTTTCGGTTTGGCATTGGAAGCTAATAAGCTCCCCTCGCAACTCTCAGGTGGACAAAAGCAAAGGGTTTCAATAGCTCGTGCTGTTGCCCCAAAGCCGAAAATTTTGCTTCTGGACGAGCCTACAAGCGCACTCGACCCTGAATATACCACTGAGGTTTTAAATGTTATAAACGAGCTTAAAAGTGAGGATTTGTCTTTTATTATCGCAACACATGAGATGGGTTTTGCTCTACACTCCTGTGAAAAACTCGCATTTATGGACGAGAGTAAAATTTCAGAATATGGCGAAAGCAAAGTGCTTTTCAACAATCCGCAAACTGATGAATTGAAAACATTTTTATCGAATATTCTACAGTGGAAGATGTAATTTAATATCAAAAATCCGCTCAAAATTGAGCGGATTTTTATTATGCCGTTATATTAGGCTGCTACCCTTTTTAAACGCCGAAATATTAAGTTCAGCAAACGCAGGTTTGACATTTTCCTTTATGATGCGCTCCCACTCAATATCGAGCAGTCCCATACTTTTCACAGTCGCACCAAGCAAGATAATATTCATCGCCTTTGCATTTCCAAGTGCAACAGCTTCATCAGTTGCATTTATAGAAATTGTTTCGGCGGATTTTTTTATCTCTGCCATGATATTTTCGCTGTACTCAGCCGCTTGCATAATGACAGGCATTGGATTTATACGATAGTCATTTACAATAACTTTTCCGTTTGGTTTTAGATATTCAAGCCATCTAAGTGCTTCCATTCTTTCGAATGCAACCAAAATATCCGCTCCACCTTTTTCGATAACAGGTGAGTAAACTACATCGCCGTAACGAATTTGAGATGAAACAGAGCCCCCACGCTGACTCATGCCATGGATTTCGCTCATTTTGACATCATAACCGGCTTCCATCAAACCGATTGTCAAAAGTTTACTGGCAAGGATAGTACCTTGACCGCCAACACCGACAAGTAAAATGCTGTTCATATTATTTTGCCTCCTTTTCTATAGCTTTTTTGGGGCAAATTTGTGAGCAAACACCGCAACCGACACATTGAACTTTGTCGATTTCTGATTTTTTCTCAGTATCTTTCATAGAAACAGCAGGGCAACCGCATTTTAGGCATAGTTTGCAACCTATGCATTTGTCCTCGCATACTGTATATTTTTCCTTGAATAGTGAGCCAAATTCTTCTGTGTCCTCTGGACGAATTCTCTTCAATACGCAAGGCCATCTTGTGATGATAACTGATGGCTCGTTGAGTGAAAATGCCCAGTCAAGCGCTTCTTTAACTTCGCTCAGCTCATTTGGATTGATAACACGAATATTTTTCGCACCCAAGGCACGTACAACAGGCTCGATTTCGATAATAGGTGCGTCGCTTTGGTCTGCGTGATAGCCAGAACCAGGGTTCTCTTGATGCCCTGTCATGCCTGTAATTCTGTTATCCAAAATAACGCTGACAGTTCTACCACCGTTGTATAAAACCTCTGTGAGAGAGTTTATGCCCGTGTGGAAGAATGTGGAGTCACCCATTACACCAAGTACACGTTTTTCATTGCCCTCAACCATATCGAGTACTTTTTGAATACCGTGAGCAGCACTAAAACCTGAACCCATGCAAATAGTTGAATCCATGGCATTATATGGCGCAGCAAATGCTAGAGTATAGCAACCGATATCACCAGAAACAACGACATTTTTTCTTTTACCAAGCTCATAGAAGAACCCTCTGTGCGGACATCCGGCACAAAGTAGGGGAGGGCGAGGAACAACCATGGACTTATCATAGTCAAGAGAGGGGAGTTCTTCACCGCTGATGGCTTTTCTAAGAACATCGGGTAGCAATTCACCGAAATGTGGGAATGTATCACTGCCGTGGCATTTAATTCCAAGACCTTTTACAAACTCTTCAATAAACGGATCATTTTCTTCAATTATGTAGATTTTCTCCTTGCCTTCACAGAAATTTTTAACTTTTTCAGCTGGCATTGGATATGTAAAGCCTAGTTTTAGGTAGCTTGCATCATCGCCAAAAACTTCACGAGCATAGCAATAAGTCATACCAGCGCAGATGACACCGATTTTCCCACCTTCAAATACTTGGTTGAGTTCTGTAGTTTCAGAAAATTGCGCAAGTTTTTCCATACGTTCTTCAACTCTCGCACGCATAACACGTGCAATCGCTGGAACAGCAAGGTATTTTTGAACATTTTTGACATATGGTTTTATCTCAACATTTTTTCTGTCCTCGCAATTTACAAGGCTCTTTGAGTGACATAGTCTTGTTGTAACACGAACCATAACAGGAGTGTCAAATTCTTCGCTCAAGTCAAATGCTTTAGCTATATAATCCTTTGCTTCTTGGCTATTTGATGGCTCTAGCATAGGAATTTTAGCGTGTTTCGCATAGTTTCTGTTGTCTTGCTCATTTTGAGATGAGTGTTGCCCTGGTTCGTCCGCCGAAATCAGAACCATACCACCATTAACGCCTGTGTAAGCAAATGTAAATAGTGGGTCAGCTGCGACATTGACGCCAACATGCTTCATAGAAGCCAATGCACGTCCGCCACCCATAGATGCGCCGATAACTGCCTCAAGAGCAACCTTTTCATTTGGTGCCCATTCAGAATAAATATCCTTATATGCTGTGATATTTTCCAAAATTTCTGTACTGGGAGTTCCGGGGTAAGCCGAGGCAAATCTAACGCCTGCTTCCCATGCGCCACGGGCGATGGCTTCGTTTCCCGTCATTAACTGTTTCAATCTTTCACTTCCCTTAATTTATAATAGACTTTTTTAATTTTTCATTTACAAGACCGCATTTGCGGTTTATAATAGGTATACTTTTATATTGTAACATATCTAATAAATTAGTGCAATAAATACTTGTGAAAGGTAAAATTTTATGACAGAGAGAGATTTACAAATTACAGAGGCAGCGAGAAAAATTTTCGCTACTTACAATCAAACAGATTTGATTAAAAGATTAAGCCTTGAAAGTGATGTTCAATACATCTATGTAAACATGATTGGAGAGCGTTTTGCGATTGAACGAGAAACAGGAATTATAACACGCCCCGACGGCACAATTGCAGAACAACTCGAACATCTTTCAATCTTTGATTTTATATGCCGTACGGAAACCCCACCAAAGGCAGCGGGAAAATATTCTCCTGTGAACGCTTTGAGCTCTATGAAGCACCCAGGTGTTGGCGAGGACATGATTTACACAGAAATGACTGAGTACTTCGAAAAAAACATGGACAAGATTGAAAAAGTTTATTTGCAGCTTGGTGGCGAAAAATTCCCAGTCGGTGATTTGTCTTATACATTTCCACTGTTCGACTGTCTAAAAGTTACCGTTCAACTTTGGGAGGGTGATGACGAATTTCCTGCAAATTTACGCATATTATGGGATGAAACAACACTTTCACACCTAAAATATGAAACAGTTTGGTATGTTGCTGGGTTAATTCTTAGAAGAGTTAGAGCAATGGCGGAATTGGTGTAGAATTTTCGACCTATGTTTTGTACAAAGTTTCTTAACATTTTATTTTTATTCTATACATCACTTTTATTTTGAATGTGTTATTATAATATCAAGCAGACAGAGTGCTTAACATACTAGATACTCCTACACTACTCTCCTTTTTCTTTATTGATATATCGCCAACCGTTTAGCAGTGCGGATGGCGATATATTATTTTTTTACCCTTTTTATTATCACTTTGTTTTATTAGTAGGTTTGCTATTTCTTAAATACGAAAAAAAGACTACCGCAAAAGCGATAGTCTTTTTATTTTTATTACACTAGCTCAATAATAGCAAGCTCAGCAGCGTCACCACGACGTGGTCCGATGCGAGTTATACGAGTGTAACCACCGTTACGCTCTGCATATTTAGGAGCAATTTCGTCAAACAATTTCTTTGCGACATCCTCTCTTGTGATGAAGCTCAAAGCCTGACGGTAGTTAGCAAGAGAATTGTTCTTGCCTAGTGTTATCATTTTCTCGGCTAAAGGACCGATTTCTTTTGCACGTGTAATGGTTGTTTCCATGCGACCTTTATCCAGAAAGTCTGTGACTTGCTGGCGTAGCATAGCCATACGTTGATCGGTAGGTTTGCCGAGCTTTCTTGTTCCGGGCATTTACGCTTTTCCTCCTTGTTAGAGTGTGGCAGGCAAACGAGATATACTCGCTATTAGCCTAGCTCTTATCTTCGCTGGCAAGTGAAAGTCCCATCATAGTGAGCTTATGCTCAACTTCTTCAAGTGACTTTCTGCCAAGATTTCTGACCTTAATCATCTCGTCTTGAGTTTTGTTGATAAGGTCTTCTACTGTGTTAATATTAGCTCTCTTTAGGCAGTTAAAACTTCTTACAGAAAGATCAAGCTCTTCGATGGTCATCTCCAAAACTTTATCTCTTTGAGTTTCAACTTTTTCCACAACAGTCGAGCGACTGCCGATACTGTCACTGAGGTCAGTGAATAATGTGAAGTGGTCACATAAAATTTTCGCACCAAGAGAAACAGCGTCCTTTGATGAAATTGTTTTATCTGTCCAAACTTCAATTGTCAGCTTGTCAAAGTCAGTCTGGTTACCGACACGAGTGTTCTCGACAGTGTAATTCACTTTCAGAACAGGAGTGTAAATCGAATCAACAGGAATTGTTCCGATAATCGGCTGTGCAGGCTTATTCTTTTCGGCAGATACATAGCCTCTTCCGTGGCTGATTGTAAGTTCCATGCTTAGCGCTCCGTCAGGTCCTAATGTTGCAATATGCATATCAGGATTTAGGATTTCGACTTCCGCATCGGACTTTATGTCTCCGGCGGTGACTTCGCACTCGCCGGACATTTCAATGTACACGGTTTTTGGCTCATCGCAATGTAGCCTAGCTATAATGTTTTTTACGTTTAAAACTATCTCTGTTACATCTTCTTTTACTCCGGGTATCACAGAAAACTCGTGTTGCACACCGGCTATCTTAATAGCAGTGACTGCGGTTCCAGGGAGAGATGACAGTAGCACCCTACGGAGAGAGTTTCCTAAGGTCGTGCCATAGCCGCGCTCTAATGGTTCAACAACATACTTACCATATGATGTGTCTGATGGGTTTTCGATGCATTCAATGCGTGGCTTTTCTATTTCAATCATGGGGGTTCCCTCCTTTGATGTCGTCGTGTCTCATGACACTATGCTTTGGTCAGCTATCCAATTTATGCCGGTATATCTGTTACTTGGAGTACAGCTCGACGATTAGATGTTCTTCGATTGGTAGATCGATATCTTCACGCGCAGGCATTTTGGCGACAACACCTTTTAGAGTGTTTTTCTCACGTGTTAGCCATTGTGGTGGAGTAATAAGCACAGCATCCTCAGAAAGGAGGCGCTTAAACATCACTGAAGAACGACTTTTTTCGCGAACTTCAATAACATCTCCGGGGCTTACAAGGTAAGATGGGATGTTAACTCTCTTACCGTTAATTGTAAAGTGACCGTGGTTAACTGCTTGACGAGCCTCGCGGCGTGTCATAGCAAAGCCTAGACGGTAGATTACGTTATCGAGGCGGCGCTCGATTGTTGTTAGCAGATTTTCACCTGTTACGCCAGGGTGTTTAGCTGCTCTTTCATAGTACATACGAAACTGTTTTTCCAAAATTCCGTATACAAATTTGACCTTTTGCTTTTCGTTTAGCTGTAGTGCATATTCACTTTGCTTTCTACGCATTTGGCCTTTCGGATTTCTAATTGTATCCGCTTTAGTCCTGCCAGTATATCCCATTGCTGCAGGAGAAATGCCCAGCGCTTTGCAACGCTTAACTATGGGCTGCATATTCTTAGCCATATTAAAAAATTTCCTCCTTTAAGATTATACGCGGCGACGTTTTGGCGGACGGCAACCGTTGTGTGGAATTGGTGTTACGTCTTTGATCATAGTGACTTCAAGTCCTGCTGTTTGTAGCGCGCGAATAGCTGCTTCACGTCCTGAACCTGGTCCTTTAACAAAAACTTCAACAGATTTTAGGCCATGCTCCATAGCTGCTTTTGCAGCTGTTTCTGCTGCAGTTTGTGCAGCAAAAGGAGTTGACTTTTTGCTTCCTCTGAAGCCCATTCCACCGGAAGATGCCCATGATAGAGCGTTTCCGTGCACGTCTGTAATTGTAACCATTGTGTTGTTGAAGGACGAGCTGATATGCACGGCTCCTTTTTCAATGTTTTTGCGTTCTCTTCTGCGAGTTCTGACCTTTTTCTTAGGTGCTGCCATTACATATCCCTCCCTTACTTCTTCTTATTCGCAATTGTGCGTTTTGGACCCTTACGGGTACGTGCGTTTGTCTTGGTTCTTTGTCCGCGAACGGGCAGACCACGACGATGGCGCAGGCCGCGATAGCATCCAATTTCGCTCAAACGCTTGATGTCAAGCGCTGTTCTACGACGAAGGTCTCCTTCGACAACAAAGTGAGCGTCAATGCACTCGCGCAACTTGCCCTCTTCTTCTTCGGTCAAGTTTTTCACTCTCGTATCCGGACTAATTCCGGTTTCATCGAGTATCTTTTTTGCGCTGGTTTTGCCTATGCCAAATACATAGGTGAGCCCTATTTCGATTCTCTTATCTTTGGGCAGGTCAACGCCGGCGATACGTGCCATATTTGTCGATCATTCCTTTCTGCTTTTGTTTCGTTGCACTTTTAGTGCGTTTTGTTAATGAATCTCCGTCTAAGGATTCTTCTCAGGGATTAACCCTGACGTTGTTTGTGTTTGGGATTTTCGCAAATCACCATTACTTTGCCCTTACGTCTTATGATTTTGCATCTCTCGCACATGGGCTTGACGGATGGTCTAACTTTCATTTCTGTAAAACCTCCTGTTACTTGCTTCTCCAGGTGATTCTTCCACGGCTCATGTCATAAGGAGACATTTGAACCGTTACTTTATCACCGGGGAGGATTCGTATAAAATTCATCCGGAGCTTTCCGGAAATATGTGCCAGGATTACATGGCCGTGGCCTATATCCACCTGAAACATGGTGTTGGGCAATGATTCTATCACTGTGCCCTCAAGCTCAATAACGTCGTCTTTTGCCAAGAGTATTCCCTCCTACGTTTTTTACTTGGCGCTAGTGCGGTATTCCGCCAGCAGCATTCTTATTTCTTTGTTTGAAATTTCTTCTCTGCCGATTGTATCAGCCAATCGGTCTGCGCTATTTCCCAATACTTTTAAGTGTTTTTCACTTTTTTTCTTAGGGTTTATAGCCTTACGAATTTTCCCGTCTACCAACAAAACTCTGTTGTTTTCTCGTCCGATAACTAAATACAAACTACCTGTATCGTGTCCTCTTAGGGAGTGGACAATATCGTACTGCTTTATGCAGTTCACTACATATCGTCTGCCCATGTCAGTATTTCGGGCTCGCCGTCTGTTATAAGAATTGTATTCTCATAGTGTGACGACAGGCTTCCATCGGCTGTTACTACTGTCCAATTATCGCCTAGCACATTAACCTCGTGTCCACCAATGTTTACCATTGGTTCGACTGCTATCGTCATTCCCTTCACTAATCGGGGACCGTGCCCAGCAGAGCCGTAGTTTGGAACCTCAGGAGCTTCATGCATGTTAGCTCCAATACCGTGTCCGACAAAACTTCGCACCACAGAAAAACCGTGCTTTTCAACATGTTGTTGAATTGCGCATGAAATATCGGAGATACGGTTTCCTTGTCGAGCAAATTTGATTCCTTCGAAAAACGATTGTTTTGTGACGTCTACAAGCTTTTTAGCTTCATCTGAACAGTTGCCAACCAGAAAGGTTGCCGCACAGTCTCCATGATAGCCACCGACTTGCGCACCGACATCAACACTTAGAACGTCGCCATCCAAAAGGATTCGTTTACCGGGTATACCGTGTATAACTTGCTCGTTAATCGAAATACAAGAGCTGGCAGGAAAACCGCCATATCCCAAGAAACTTGGTTTTGCCCCTGATTTCAAGATAAACTTGTGTAGTTCTTTATTAATTTCTGAGGTTTTTACACCTACATTAGCCATTTGCCCCACCAGCGCTCTTGCTTGTGCAGCAATTCTTCCGGCTTTTCGCATGTGTTCGATTTCTTTTGGGGACTTTATTGTTATCATAATTAAATACCCAGAGCCTCAAAAATTACCACAGTTGTCGCTTCTACAGTTGGCTGATTGTCAACTGTTTTCAGCTTGCCTCTTTTAGAGTAAAAGTCGATTAGTGGCGAAGTTTCCTTGTGGTAAACTTCAAGCCTTGACTTTACTGTTTCGGGGGCGTCGTCAGGTCTAACGAAAAGTTCGCCATCGCAAAGATCGCATTTGCCTTCTTGCTTTGGTGGTTTAGTAACTTTATGGAAAGTTGTGCTACAATTACGGCAGCAAACTCTTCCTCCCATGCGGTTTATAATAACTTCATCGTCGATGTCAATCAAAAGTGCGCAATCGATTTCGATTCCAGCATTCTCAATTGCCTCAGCCTGTGGAATAGTGCGTGGAACACCATCCAAGATATATCCGTTTTTACAATCGTCCTCTGCTAGTCGCTCCTTGATGATGCCGATTATGACATCATCAGGAACGAGTTCGCCTTTATCAATATAATCTTTAGCCATCTTGCCTACAGGCGTGCCATTTTTGATGGCAGCTCTCAAAATGTTTC
Source organism: uncultured Oscillospiraceae bacterium (assembly GCA_964370925.1). Taxonomy (GTDB): domain Bacteria; phylum Bacillota; class Clostridia; order Oscillospirales; family Oscillospiraceae; genus Heteroscillospira. Next base: position 72,191 of record CAYJLH010000002.1, read on the forward strand.
CAGTTGAGATAGTAGGAACCGACAGCTTTTGGCACAAAATCTCTGCTTGTGTGCCTTTTCCAGCTCCTGGAGCGCCTAAAAGTATCAATTTCATATAACGACCATTCCTTTCAAATTCAATAAACCATACGAAGTGTATACGAAGATTTATTCCTTAATTGCTAGTTTTTTTGTGTAAGCAGCTAGGTTTGGATATCGTTTAAATACTTTCAATGCTTAGGCCCTCTATTATTCAAGAAAGCCCTTGTAGTGGCGCATTAGCATTTGGTTTTCCAAAGCTTTTACAGTTTCAAGCGCAACGCCGACAACGATGATGATGGAAGTTCCGCCCAAAGTTATGCCACTTGCAGCAGCAGACTCTGAGAAAACACCGACCAAAATTGGAGTTACAGCGATAATCGCAAGATAAATTGCACCAAAAAGGGTTATCTTGTTTAGAACTTTAGCGATAAACTCGCTTGTGGGGCGACCGGCACGGAAGCCGGGGATAAAGCCACCATTGCGTTTTAGATTATTCGCAATCTCTATTGGATTAAACTGGATAGTTGAATAGAAATATGCGAAGAAAATGATTAGAAGTAGATAGATGAAAGCATATAAAATACTGTTGAAGTTAAATACGCTTAGGAATCCACCCCAGAATCCGCCGCTCTCTTCTGTGATGCCGAAAAGCATTGCAATAGTTGCAGGAAGTGAAGCGATTGATTGCGCAAAGATAACGGGAAGAACACCTGACATGTTAACTTTCATGGGCAGATGTGTTGATTGACCGCCATAAACCTTACGTCCGACAACTCTTTTTGAGTATTGAACAGGAATACGTCTCTCTGCGTTTGTTACGATTACGATTAGGACTACGATAGCTAGAGCACCGATGACCATGATAGCTGCAACGTACCAAGGCATTGTTCCGTTTGCTACGCCCATGATTGTGTTGCCGAAGCTTGTTGGTAGACCTGAGATGATGCTTGCAAATAGAATCATGGAAATACCGTTACCGATACCGAATTCTGTAATTTGCTCACCCATCCACATTAGAAGGGCACTACCTGCAGTGAATGTCAAAACTATAACAATAGCTTCCCAAACACCTGATTGAGCAAGTAGACCTTGGTTGTTAATTAGAACATAGTAAGCGAAACCTTGTAGAAGGCCTATGCCTACTGTTGCAAAACGTGTGATTGAGGCAATTTTTTTCTTGCCCTCTTCGCCGCCTTCTTTTTGCATTCTCTCAAGTGCTGGGATTGCTATGCACAAGAGTTGCATGATGATTGATGCGTTAATATACGGTTGGATGGATAAGGCAAAAATCGTCGCACTGGAAAAGGCGCCACCCGACATTACGTTGTACAGTCCCAAAACAGTGTTTGAAAGGCTCTCAAAGTAGCTTTGCAAAGCTGCTGTATTAACATATGGGACGGGAATGGAGTTACCTAATCTGTATAGAAGGATCATAAACAATGTGAACAAAATCTTGCTACGGAGTTCATCAATCTTCCATGCGTTACGAATTGTTTGAAGCACTTATACCACCTCTGTCTTTCCGCCTGCTGCTTCTATTTTTTGCTTAGCAGATTCAGAGAAGGCGGATACTTTTACAGTAAGTTTTTTTGTGATCTCACCGTTTCCGAGTATTTTTACGCCATAAGTGCACTTTGAAAGAATTCCTTTTTCAAGCAAAGCTTCCGCAGTTACAACTGCACCATCTTCGAATTTCTCAAGAGCTGATACGTTGATAGCTTCAAGAGGTTTAGCGAAAATATTGTTAAATCCACGTTTTGGCACGCGGCGAGCTAGTGGCATTTGTCCACCTTCAAAGCCGATACGAACACCGCCACCACTACGTGAGTTTTGACCTTTGTGTCCTTTACCTGCTGTTTTACCGTTACCTGTTGCGTGACCTCTACCTACACGCTTTTTAGCGTGAGTAGAACCAACTGCTGGTGAAAGCTCATTAAGTTTCATAAAGCTTCCCTCCTTATTCTTCGATGACATTCAGCAGATAGCCGATTTTAGCGATCTTACCTCTTGTCTGGGGGTTATCGGGCTGAACTGTTGTGTTACCAATCTTGTGCAGACCGAGTGACTCAGCAGTAGCTATGTGCTTGTCGAGTCTACCGTTTAGGCTCTTTACGAGCGTAATCTTTAGATTTGCCATGCTACTACCTCCTTAACCCTGAATCTCTTCAGGTGTTTTACCCCTAACGGCTGCGATTTGTTTCGCGTCACGAAGTGAACGAAGACCAACCATAGTTGCAGCAACAACGTTTTGGGGGTTATTTGAGCGAAGGCATTTAGTTCTGATGTCTTTAATGCCAGCCGCTTCAACTACTGCACGAACAGCACCGCCGGCGATAACACCAGTACCAGGAGCTGCAGGTTTCATAAGAACTTTACCCGCACCGAAAAGTCCGATGACTTCATGTGGGATAGTTGTTCCTGTGAGAGTGATTGTTACGATGTTTTTCTTAGCATCTTCAATTCCCTTACGGATAGCTTCACTGACTTCGCCAGCTTTACCAAGTCCGAAACCAACTCTGCCTTTGCCGTCGCCGACAACGCAAAGAGCTGAGAATTTGAAGATACGGCCGCCCTTAACGGTTTTTGAAACACGGTTTAGGGAAACGACCTTTTCTGTGAACTCTGACGGAGCTTCCTCGCGTCTGTTTCTGTTATCATTATAAGCCATTTTCGTCTCCTCCTGCCTTAGAACTTAAGGCCGCCCTCGCGGGCACCCTCAGCAAGTTCCTTAACTCTTCCGTGATAAACATAACCGCCACGGTCGAAAACAACCGTTTCAACGCCCTTTTTAATAGCGCGTTCAGCGATAGCCATACCAATTTTCTTTGCAGCTTCTGCGTTTCCGCCGAAACCATCAAATTCTTTTTCAACTGTTGATGCAGAAACAATTGTTACACCTGCAACATCATCGATAACCTGAGCATAAATGTTGCTCTGGCTTCTATAAACACAAAGTCTGGGTCTCTCGGGAGTGCCGGAGATTTTTCCACGGACTCTGGTGTGGCGCCTTGCGCGCTGTCCCTTAGTATCGGGTCTTTTAATCATTTAGGCACACCTCCTATTACTTACCGGTTTTGCCTTCTTTGCGGCGGATAACTTCGTATGAGTATTTGATACCTTTGCCCTTATAGGGTTCTGGTGGTCTTTTCTCACGAACTTCTGCTGCAAATTGGCCAACCTTTTGTTTGTCAATACCGCTGATAACAATGGTATTTGGGTTTGGAACATCTATTGAAATCTCATCATTTTCCTCAACAACCACTTGATGTGAGAAACCAAGGTTCATGACAAGCTTCTTTCCCTCTTTCGCTACACGGTAACCGACACCGTTAACTTCGAGAGTTTTTGTGAAGCCCTCTGTTACACCTACAACCATGTTGTTGATAAGTGAACGTGTTAGACCATGCATTGCACGATTTTCAGCTTCATCGTTCGGGCGGCATACCGTAATATTACCGTCATTTAGTTCGATTTTCATCGTTTTAGCAGCGTCTAATTCAAGGCTGCCTTTGGGTCCCTTAACCACAACGTGGTTTGCTTCGTCGATTTTGAAATCAACGCCAGCTGGAACTTCGATTGGTGCTCTTCCTATTCTTGACATATTCTCTCCTCCCTACCAGACAAACGCAAGAACTTCGCCGCCAACGTGGGCTTTACGAGCTTTCTTGTCTGTCATGATTCCTTTTGAAGTAGAGATAATGGCAATACCCATTCCACGAAGAACTTGGGGTAGTTCACCTGAGCCTGCGTATACACGAAGACCTGGCTTTGATACTCTGCGTAGACCTGTGATTGCTTTCTCCTTACCGGGGAGATACTTTAGGCTGATACGGATAATACCTTGAGTGTTACCCTCAACCATTTGGAAGGACTTAATGTAGCCCTCTTCCAGTAGAATTTCTGCAATAGCTTTTTTCATCTTGCTTGCAGGCACGTCAACTGTTTCGTGCTTTGCGCTTCCCGCATTTCTGATACGAGTAAGCATATCCGCTATCGGATCTGTGATTTGCATGTGTGTTTCCTCCTTATTAGAGTTACAGACTTTGTCTGTTTTGGCGACGAGGTTTCATATCAATACATGATTGACTACGACCTTTCGGCGTCCATAAAATATATGTTTTTCAGTTTGTAACTGTAAAAACCAATGTTTGGAGCATAATAGCCCCTGCTTCTTCATACTCTTTAGGGGCGAGCCTAGACTCGCCCTTAAACATTTTTTACCAAGAAGCTTTTCTAACTCCAGGAATTTGACCTTTGTAAGCCAATTCACGGAAGCAGATACGGCATACACCGTAGTCACGCAAGTAAGCGTGAGGACGTCCGCAGATTTTGCAGCGGTTATATCTGCGAGATGAGAATTTAGCCGGAGCTTGCTGCTTTAATATCATTGCCTTTTTAGCCATGTTTTAAAATCCTCCCCTTACGCTTGGATGAAAGGAGCGCCGAGTTGCTTTAATAGCTCACGTGCTTCTTCGTCTGTTTGTGCTGTTGTGATAACAGAAATGTTCATGCCTCTTAGCTTTTCAATCTTATCGTAATCAATTTCAGGGAAAATGATTTGTTCTTTAAGACCTAGGCTGTAGTTTCCACGGCCGTCAAAAGCGTCAGCGGAAATACCACGGAAGTCACGAACACGTGGAAGAGCTATGTTGAACAATCTGTCCAAGAACTCCCACATTCTATCAGCTCTTAGTGTAACTTTAACACCGATATTCATGCCTTCACGAAGTTTAAAGTTAGCAACAGACTTTTTAGCCTTAGTTGCAACAGCTTTTTGACCTGCGATTGCAGTGATATCTTTGATAACAGCGTCAAGAGCTTTAGCGTTTTCTTTGCAGTCACCGCAACCGACAGAGATAACAACTTTGTCAATTCTTGGTACTTGCATAACACTCTTGTAAGCGTATTTTGTCATTAGGGCGGGAGCAACTTCCTCGTTGTACTTTTTCTTCATTCTAGTCATTTACTCACCCTCCCTTAAAGTGCCGCGTTGCATTTTTTGCAAGCACGAACTTTTTTGTCGCCGTCCATTTTGTGAGCGACACGAGTTGCTTTGCCGCATTTTGGGCATACAACTTGAACTTTGCAAGTGTAGATAGGTGTTTCAACTTGGATAATTCCGCTTGCATCACCTTGTTTTCTTGCTTTTTTGTGACGAGTTGCAACTGAAACGCCTTCAACAACAACTTTTCCGTCTTTAGGCATAGCTCTAACAACTTTGCCTTGTTTGCCCTTGTCCTTACCAGACAGAACTAGAACTGTATCGTCTTTTCTGATATTCATAAATAGTCTGTCCTCCTATATTACTTCAGGAGCAAGAGAAAGGATTTTCATGTAATCCTTATCACGTAGCTCACGAGCGACTGGCCCGAAGATACGGGTGCCGCGTGGGTTTTTGTCTTCTTTGATGATAACTGCAGCGTTTTCGTCAAAACGGACATAAGTTCCGTCTGTACGGCGAACGCCTTTTGCTGTACGAACGATAACCGCACGGACAACATCACCTTTTTTTACAACGCCGCCGGGTGCTGCTTTACGGACTGAGCAAACGATAACATCGCCGATGTTACCATATTTACGCTTTGAGCCGCCTAGCACACGGATGCATTTTAGTTCTTTGGCGCCGGTATTGTCGGCGACCTTGAGATATGTTTCTTGTTGTATCATGGTGTCGCCTCCTTACTTAGCCTTTTCTATGATTTCGACAAGTCTCCATCTCTTATCTTTAGAGAGGGGACGTGTTTCCATTACTTTAACTCTATCGCCGATGCCGCACTCGTTGTTTTCATCGTGTGCTTTTAGACGATATGTCTTTTTAATAATCTTCTTATAAATAGGGTGAGCAACTCTATCTTCAACGATAACGACAATTGTTTTGTCCATTTTATCGGAAACTACTTTACCAACCCTAGTTTTTCTGGAAGTTGTTCTGATTTCACTCATTCTCACTTACCTCCTTAGTGCTCAAGCTTTTCGCGCATAACTGTTTTCACACGGGCAATGTCACGTCGCACGGTGGAGATCTTAACGGGGTTGTCAAGATGATTGGTTGCATGCTGCATACGGAGCATAAACAAATCTTTCTTAAGGTCTGCAAGCTTAGTTTCAAGCTCTGCGGCAGACATATTGCGGATTTCAGCTGCCTTCATCTTATTCACCACCAATCTCAGACTCTGTTTCACGTTTGATAAACTTTGTTTTGCAAGGCAATTTGTGCATTGCAAGACGCATAGCTTCACGTGCAACTTCTTCACTTACACCGGCAATTTCGAATAATACTCTGCCGGGCTTTACTACTGCCACCCAATATTCGGGTGAACCTTTACCTGAACCCATGCGTGTTTCAGCAGGTTTTTCAGTAACAGGCTTATCTGGGAAAATTTTAATCCAAACTTTACCACCACGTTTTGTGTAACGTGTCATAGCGATACGGGCTGCTTCTATTTGGTTGCTTGTAATCCAGCATGGCTCTGTTGCGACGAGACCGAACTCGCCGTAAGCAACAAAGTTACCTCTTGAAGCTTTGCCCTTTAAACGACCGCGGTGTACTCTGCGGTATTTAACTCTTTTGGGCATCAGCATTATGCATTGCCTCCTTCCTTGGGTGCACCGGTCGCAGGACGGGGGGCACGGTAGCCACCTTGACCGCCTTGACGGTTGTTAAAAGAACCTTGACCGCCTTGGCGAGGTGCTCCGCCTTGACCATCACGGCGATTGTATCCGCCTTGTGGTCTTTGGCCTCCGCCTCTTTTGTCATCACGACGACGATCGTTTCTGCGTTTATCATCACGGCGGTTCATGTCCATTGTGCGAGGTGTTGTGCGCAATGTTTGTGAAAGAACTTCGCCTTTATAAATCCAAACTTTGATACCGATTTTTCCGTAGGTTGTGTTTGCTTCAGCAAAACCATAGTCAATATCAGCTCTGATTGTTTGAAGTGGGATTGTACCCTCGTGGTAGCATTCGCTACGTGCGATTTCAGCACCGCCAAGACGACCTGATACCATGATTTTGATACCACGTGCGCCCATGCGCATTGCTCTGCCGATTGCATTTTTCATTGCACGGCGGAAACCGATACGGCGCTCTAGTTGAGAAGCAATGTTCTCGGCAACTAGAGTTGAGTTTGTGTCAGGAGTTCTGACTTCAACAATGGAAAGAGCAACGGGCTTGCCGATACGTTTTTCCATAACCTTACGCAAACGCTCAATTTCAGCGCCACCTTTACCGATTACAACGCCTGGGCGTGAGCAATGGATAAAGATACGAACTTTTGAGTTGTCACGTTCGATTTCAATTTTGGGAACGCCTGCGGAATACAGTGTTTCCTTCAGATATTTTCTGATATTGTAATCTTCGACGACTAGATCGCCAACCTTTTCGTTACGTGCATACCAACGACTGTCCCAGTCTTTGATAACGCCGACACGAAGGCCATGAGGATTAACTTTCTGTCCCATATTCTGCCTCCCTATTCCTTCTCAGCCACAACGATAGTGATGTGACTGGTTCTCTTATTGATGCGGTACATACGACCTTGAGCGCGGGGCATACCTCTTTTTAGAATGGGTCCAGGATTAGCGAAAGTTTCACTGATGAAAAGCGCTTCTGGGTCCATCTCAAAGTTGTTTTCTGCATTAGCAACTGCACTGTTCAATAGCTTTAGCATTAGTTCGCTAGCAGCTTTTGGTGTGTGCATTAGAAGAGCTCTTGCAGTACCTACATCCTTGCCACGGATAAGGTCACAGACAATCTTGACCTTACGGGGAGATATGCGGGCATATTTTAAATGTGCTTTAGCTTCCATATTTCCTCCTTATCTACCGGTTTTGCTGCCGGCGTGTCCACGGTAGGTACGTGTTGGTGCAAATTCACCAAGTTTGTGACCAACCATGTCTTCAGTGACATACACTGGGATGTGGCGGCGTCCGTCATGGACAGCGATTGTGTGACCTACAAAAGAAGGGAAAATTGTTGAAGCACGGCTCCAAGTTTTGATAACCTTCTTTTCACCAGCTTGGTTCATTTCATCGACTCTTTTTAGTAGCACAGGTTGTGCGAAAGGGCCTTTTTTAACACTTCTGCTCATCTAATTTCCCTCCTTACTTAGCGTTACGACGTTTAACTATGAACTTATCAGTTGGGTTCTTAGTTTTACGTGTTTTATATCCGAGTGTTGGTTTACCCCAAGGAGTAACAGGTCCGCTACGTCCGATTGGGCTTTTACCTTCACCACCACCGTGGGGGTGATCGCATGGGTTCATGACAGAACCACGAACTGTTGGGCGGATACCCATGTGACGTTTACGTCCAGCTTTACCGATTTTGATGTTAGCGTGGTCGGTGTTTCCGACTTGACCGATAACAGCAAAGCACTCTGTTCTTATTTTGCGATATTCGCCTGATGGCATACGAAGTTGAGCCATAGCACCTTCTTTACCCATCAATTGTGCTGATGTACCAGCTGAACGAACAAGTTGTGCGCCTTTGCCTGGGTACATTTCAATGTTGTGGATAACTGTACCAACAGGGATATTTGCGATTGGTAGGCAGTTACCTGGCTTAATGTCAGCACTTGTTGAAGAAATAACTTTATCGCCAGCGCCGATTCCAACAGGAGCTAAGATGTAGCGGCGTTCGCCGTCTTCATACTCAAGAAGAGCAATGTTAGCTGTACGGTTTGGATCGTATTCTAAACGCAAAACAGTTGCGAACATGTCAAGCTTGTTGCGTTTGAAGTCGATAATACGGTATTTTTTCTTGTTTCCGCCGCCTTTATGGCGAACAGTGATGCGACCGTAGCTGTTACGTCCGCTGTGTTTTTTAAGAGGCTCAACGAGGCTCTTTTCAGGTTTAGCGTGCTTATCAACACCATCGAATCCTGACACAGTCATGTGTCTACGTGATGGCGTGGTAGGCTTAAAAGTTTTTATTGACATTGCTCAATTCCTCCCTTATACCATGCCCTCGAAAATTTCGATGGTTTTTGATTCTTGGCTGAGTTTAACAACTGCTTTTTTCCAGTCAGAAGTGTAGCCTTTAGGATTTGCACCAACGCGCTTTTCCTTACCTTTAACGATTAGAGTTGTAACCTTGATGACTGTAACGCCAAAGATTTCTTCAATCGCTTTTTTGATTTCAATTTTGTTAGCGTCTTTCGCCACCTGAAATACATACTTTTTGATGTCCAAATCTTCCATGGACTGCTCAGTGATTACAGGACGAATGACTATATCGTAAGCACTTTTCATTAGGCGTAGACCTCCTCGATTTTCTCGAGAGCAGCCTTGTCAACCACTAGCTTTTTGCAATTAAGAATATCATATGTGTTCAAAATTGTAGCGATGGTTGTGTTAACTCCCGGGATGTTGCGCGCGCTTTTTACGACGTTCTCGTTAACATCTTTTGTGATAACAAGAGCTTTGCCGTTTGCGTCGATGCTCTCAAGGAATTTCTTGAAAGCTGCTGTTTTAATTGTATCGCACTGTAGGTCGTCAATAACAATGATTTCGCCTTCAGTTGCTTTTGCGCTAAGTGCGCTTTTAAGAGCTAGTCTCTTAACTTTTTTGTTAAGTGAGTAGCTGTAATCGCGTGGCTTTGGAGCAAATGCGACACCACCGTGTCTCCATACTGGTGAACCAGCATAACCTGCTCTTGCACGTCCTGTACCTTTTTGTCTCCAAGGTTTCTTTGTTGTATAGCTGACCTCTGATTTTGTCAAAGCGCTTTGTGTGCCTTGGCGGCAATTCGCAAGGTGGTTTTTAACAGCTTCGTGAACAACACTGCTGTTAGGCTCTATGCCGAAAATAGCATCGGAGAGCGCAATTTCGCCGACTTGTTTACCGGCCATGTTAAAAATATTAGCTTTTGGCATGTTCTACTCTCTCCTTTCCTTAACCTTTTCTTGCAGAAGCCTTCTGCGGATTTACACGTGCAGAAGCCTTTTGTGGGTTTACACTGCTTCCTGCAGCACCCTTCTTCTCGATGTGAGTTTTGACTGTATCTTTAATGTAGACAATTCCGCCTTTTGGGCCGGGGATTGCGCCACGGACAACAATCATGTTTAGCTCTTCATCAACTTTAACAACGTCTAGGTTTTGAACAGTAACTTGCTCAGCACCCATGTGACCTGCACCGATTTTTCCTTTAAAGATACGTGAGGGGTCAGTACCTGAACCCATTGAACCTGCGTGACGGTGAACTGGTCCACCACCATGGCTCATTGGTGTTCTTCTTGCACCGTGTCTTTTAATAACACCGGCAAAACCTTTACCCTTACTGATACCTGTGACATCGATTTTGTCACCTTCAGCAAACGTAGCAACGCTTACTGTGTCGCCGACGTTCATTTCGCCAGCACCCTCTAAACGGAACTCTTTAAGGTATTTCTTAAGTGAAACGCCTGCTTTGTCAAGATGTCCTTTTTCAGGTTTTGTTAGTTTACGCTCGATTTGATCTTGGTAGCCGAGTTGAACTGAAGAGTAGCCTTCTTTTTCCTCTGTCTTCTTCTGAACAACAACGCATGGGCCTGCCTCAATGACAGTTACCGGTACGACTTTGCCGGCTTCATCGAAGATCTGCGTCATGCCGACCTTTTTACCGATGATTGCTTTTTTCATGGTATTTCCTCCTGTTTTAGGTTATTGGTCAACTCACTTAACTTACGGCATTGGCACCGAAGCAGAGGTTGTTGACTTGACCCGCCTGTATTCAATGTTCAGGCTACGGGTTAACTGATTTAAATTCCCTTTAGAAATCCTTTAAACTTATAGTTTAATTTCGATTTCAACGCCTGCGGGAAGTTCGAGGCTCATAAGCGCTTCAACAGTTTTTTGTGTTGGGCTCATGATGTCGATTAGACGTTTATGAGTGCGGCGCTCAAATTGCTCACGGCTGTCTTTATATTTGTGAACAGCACGTAGAATTGTAACGATTTCTTTTCTTGTAGGAAGTGGAATCGGACCTGAAACTTTAGCGTCTGTGCGCTTTGCTGTTTCAACGATTGTTTCCGCCGCTTTGTCGATCAGCTGATGGTCATAAGCCTTTAGTCTGATACGAATCATTTTTTTTGGTGTTGACATTTTTTCATTCCTCCGCTTTCGCACGATAATACAGCGACTTTTTGTCGTCACGGTTACTCATGCGGATGAGATTTTTTCTATACACTCTTCCGTGCGTATCAAACCCCGCTCGAAAAACAAACCGACGCATGCGCCGGTTACTTCTCCGCACAGGCGATATACGCTAGTACAGAAAAAACTCTCAGCCGCCCGATTGTCGGACATACTCCACGAAAGTTACCGAACTTAGTTCGCAATCTCCCGCTTCATCGCATTGCAACTCAAAATGGACATACCTATCTTGGTCGCCACAATAGAATAGCAGTTTTTTGGTTAAATGTCAAGTATTTATTTTATATTTTTTGTTGATTTCGTAAAATAATTTTTATTCACCCAGAAATCAACCCGAATTCCCATATAATATGGAAATTCGGGTGACTTGTATTACATTATATTACAATACGCGAGTGTTTCGCACTCTTTTTTCTATTAACCGCCGGACTCCAGAATCGAGAAATGCATGTAGTCATACCAGCCATTACGCCAGCCCTGACCACCCCAGCCCCAACCATAGCGATTGAACGCTGTTACAACACTTCCTTCAGGAGTGATTGAATATTGGTTTGTCCCCGGCCACCAACCATTACCGACCACGCAGACAAGTTGTCCATTTGAATAGTAACCATATGCGTTTTCTACTGGGTTGATGTCAATCGCCGCACCCCAGCTGTGTCTTAATGTATCGGTGTATCTTGCGCCACCAATTGCATTAATCGGGAATCGCTCAGGTGAGTTAAAAATTTCTGACATAATCGCTCTCGTGTCCGCTTCAAGCAATTTATGTACTTGTATCCAAGCTTTCGTTGCATACTTCTCGCCGGACGAATTAATTTTCCAGATGTCGATTTCAAGGTCAACAATATAGCCTGCGGCATCTGCGACACTTGTGAAGTAGCTCTTATTTCGGTCACCGAACATCATTTCTTTAAATGCTGCACTTGGTGTTCCGTAAGCGTTAATCAGTCCGTTCTCGCGGACATACAACGCAAATGACTCGCCGACAGGAATAACGTCGGGTACTTCCGGTTCTGGCGCTTTAATGATTTCTAGTTTGAAATCCGGTTCAACACGCTCGTTGTTCCATAAAAGTCTGTAAATCGCCGTCGCCGCCTGAGCACGAGTTAATTTCTCGTCACCCATAAAGCTACCATCGTCAAATCCTGTTAATACACCTTTACCGTAAGCTTGTTCGACAAAAGGCTTTAATGTGTCGGGAATAGATTCGTAATCAGTGATTGCTTCGGATGGGCTTGTAATTTTAACTGTGTCCTCAAGCATAACTCCACCCATAGCATTCGAAACAATAACCGCCATTTCATAACGGCTTATTTCTTGCTCTAATGCTCCGAATTCGAGTTCAACTACGTTTCCGTCGTTATACTCCATAAGTCCGTTTTCAACAGCCATCAGCCAATACGGCTCAACCCAGTGGATATTTCTGAGCGGAGTTGCAGACTGTCTCAGTTCCGTAGCAACCGAAATCATCTTGATAAATTCAGAGCGCTTAATAGGTCTGTTTGGGTAATAATATCCATCAGTATCACCGTTTACGATTTCAAGAGCGCTAAGCCAGCCGACACTGTTATAAAACCAGTCGGACTCGTGTACATCGGGAAAGTCCTTAAATTCAAAAGCCGAAACAGGAACGGGTATACATGATATTAATATAAGTAGCGCGACCGCAAATGCGGAAATTCTTTTTTTCAAAATTTACCTCCTTAGTTAAAACAGGAATGGATGTGGCAGCAATTGATCCAGCTTATAGCTAACATATCTGCCGCCCACTTTTGTACACATAACTTCAAGTTTTGGCGCAAACTCGTGCATAAATTGCAGACATGCACCACATGGCATACAGTAACTTTCACTTTCTCCGTGAATTGCAATTCTGACAAATTCACGTTGTCCTTCGCTGATTGCTTTAAGAAATGCGCAACGCTCTGCACAAATAGTGCTTCCAAGGGCGGCATTTTCAACATTGCAACCTGTGTAAACTGTTCCATCGGCACATTCAAGCGCCGCACCTACGGGGAATTTAGAATACGGAATGTATGCATTTTTTGATGCTTTTTCCGCAATATCAAGCAATTCTCTGTCTTTCATCTGTCAATCTCCTCTTACATTAAAAACTAAAAATTTATATCCCAAGTAGTTTATCACCATCGTAACACCTGTTACAAATAATTTTGCAATATATTCATTCAATCCGCCTAGAGTCAAAGCACTCATAAGTCCAATGCTCGCAGCAAATGAAATTCCGTTAACAACAAGGAACTTTACAAAGCGTGTCGATTCACCGGCCACATTTTTGTTTTCTGTGTCTTTAAATGTAAATGCTCTGTTCAAAATAAAACTGCACATAATTCCGCCAACGTAGCTAAACCCCTGTGCCGTTGCCGGCATAAGTCCAACAAATTCATTTAGAGCAGTAAAAATCAAAAAGTCAACCGCTGTATTTATGCATCCGACCATGCCAAATTTCAAAATACGCATGTATTTACGGACGAAAGCCTCCAAGTATAAGTCCCCCTAACCAAGATCAATTGTCCACTCCTCAAAATTATTAAACAAATTGTCTTGAGTTGGACTAATATTCGAAATTACGCCCCTGTGAGTTTGAATAATTGCTTTTTCGAAACAAATAGGGACTATAGGCGATGTATCAGATATATATTTAATCATCAAATCGCATTTCAACTGTCTGTCTGCTTCTTCCGTAGCGGAATAGAAGTCATCCAAAACTTTTTCGTCAGAAAAAACCGTAACTCCGCCGGGATTTAAAGCTCCGTCAGGTGTTACCAAAGGTCTTAAATTAAAATCAGGCGACAGTTTAACTTCTGCGTAATACATATCAAAGTCACCCTCGTTAAGAGCCAAGTTATAAGCTTCCCAACTCAATACCCTCAAGTTAACCCCAAGTCCTAAAGCTCGCATTTCATCTGCGATTAGCTCCGCGGCCGTAACTTTGGTGGTTGAATCACTGCACACTATAAAATCAATTTCTATATCGACAATATCAGTGCCCATTTCAAATTCGAGTTCCATATCGGTGTCCATGTTTTCTACACCGGCATTTTTAAGTGAAATGGTGGCATTTTCGAAGCTATAGTTTAGCTTTGCGGCAAACTCATCATTATATAATGTAGAGGTCGGATTAATTGGAATAGTTGTCGCCGTTGCACTGCCGCCCAGAATTTCAGTTACTATAGTTTCTCTATTAACCGCATAGCTCACGAAATATCTAAATTTAGGATAGGCAAAAAATGCGCTTTTCTGGTTAAATCCCAAAAAATGCATATTAGTGGTGTTAACATATCTGGTTTCACTCATGCTACCATAGCCGTAAGCATTAACGCCATATTCGCTATTAACAAGGTCTAGTTTTGCACTCTCAAAAGCAGAGATAATCTCCTCCGCCTCATCAAATTGATTTAAATATATAGCATCTATCGGCATTAACGAAGCCTCTTCATGTTCTTGCCAAAGTTCTAGTTTTGAATGGTCACTGTTGAATTTATAAGGGCCTGAGCCAGCAGGCGCAGTATCTCCCAAAGTGCCATCTTTAATAACAGGAAGGCTCAAAAGACTTGGAAACAGCATATTCGGCTGTGCCAGTGTTACCATAAAAACATCATCGCTTATAGCCGACACACCGTAAACATCCGAAAGCCTACCGCTATATTTTGCGCTACTCCTCGCCCTTGCAAGCGAATAAGCAACGTCATCAGCTGTTAAGTAGCTGCCATCTTGAAACTTAACTGTGGTATCCACAGTAAATGACCAACTCACGCCGTCCTCGGTTGAATAACTGAGAACAAGATTTGGAGTTGCAACAAAGCTTGAATCCAGCTCAAACATAGTTTCATACACCAAAGGCATAAAAAGCTGATTAAAGCTACTCGTATCGGTATAGAGGTTAAATGTCCCCTCTTGGTCACA
>CAYJLH010000003.1:0-47054 GCA_964370925.1 uncultured Oscillospiraceae bacterium
TACCTTATGGTTCTATTATACCATAAAGTAGGTGCTTTTGTCTTCAGGCTGAAAGCTAGTCGCATTTGCGACTAGCTTTTTAAATCAAACAATTACTGCTTGTTAGCGTTGATTTTAACGCCAGGGCCCATTGTTGAAGCTGTAACACAGCTCTTAATGTATTGACCTTTTGCAGCAGAAGGTTTTGCTTTGATGATTGCGCCCAAAAGTGCAGAATAGTTTTCTTGAAGCTTTTCAGCACCAAAAGAAACTTTGCCGATGGGGCAGTGGATGATGTTTGTTTTGTCAAGACGGTACTCAATTTTACCTGCTTTAACTTCAGCAATAGCTTGAGCTACGTTAGGTGTAACTGTACCAGCTTTTGGTGATGGCATTAGACCCTTAGGACCTAGAACCTTACCCAAACGACCAACAACGCCCATCATGTCGGGTGTTGCGATAACAACATCATAGTCAAAGAAGTTCTCTGACTGAATTTTTTGAACCATGTCAGCTGCACCAACGAAGTCAGCGCCAGCGTCAAGAGCCTCTTGGTGACGCTCTTCTTTGCAGAAAACAAGAACGCGTGCTGTTTTACCTGTTCCGTGTGGAAGAACAATAGCACCACGGACCTGTTGGTCTGCGTGACGTGAGTCAACACCGAGCTTTACGTGAAGCTCAACTGTTTCGTCGAATTTTGCTTTTGCAGCCTTGATGACAAGTTCAAAAGCTTCTGTTGAATCATATAAATTTGCTTTATCAATGAGCTTTTCGCTCTCTTTGTAATTCTTACCTCTAAACAATTTGTTTATCCTCCTTGTAATGTGGTTCGTCGGATGACTGTTCGTTGACATATCCTCCCACGTCAGAGAAATCAGGGCAATGCTGAAAACTCTGTGGACGACACTTTCTTAACTATGTTGAAAGTGACAAAAACTTACTCAGCAGCGACGTTAACGCCCATGCTGCGGCAAGTACCGGCAATCATGCTCATAGCTGACTCAATGTCTGTGCAGTTGAGGTCAGGCATTTTTTGCTCAGCGATTTTACGAACATCTTCACGGCTGATTGTAGCAACCTTGTCCCTTTGAGGAACGCCTGAAGCTGTTTCGATTCCGCAAGCTTTCTTGATAAGAAGAGCAGCGGGTGGTGTTTTTGTAATAAATGAAAAGCTACGGTCAGCATATACAGTAATAACAACAGGGATCATCATACCCATATCGTTTTTTGTACGCTCGTTAAAGTCCTTTGTGAACTGAGCGATATTGATACCATATTGACCTAGCGCAGGTCCGACAGGGGGGGCGGGAGTCGCCTTGCCTGCGGGCACCTGAAATCTGACGTATCCAACAACTTTCTGTGCCATTTAGTGCACCTCCTGATTATTCTGTTACGGGTTCTACCTGATCGAGAGTTAAATCGACAGGTGTTTCTCTTCCAAACATGGAAACAACTACGCGAATGTAAGATTTTTCGGCGTCGAGCTCTTCGACAACACCGTGGAAACCATCGAGAGGACCGTCTGTGACACGAACTCTGTCACCAACGCCAAACTCAAGGTTATACTCACGACGCTCAACACCCATAGCGAGAACTTCTTCTTCGGAAAGCGGAATCGCTTTTCCGTCCATTCCAACGAAACCTGTTACGCCACGCACGTTGCGGACGAGATACCAGCTTTCGTCTGTCATGACCATTTTTACAAGGACGTATCCAGGGAAAGTTTTTCTTTCAACTTCCTTCTCGCCATTGTCAGAATGTTCAACAACAGTTTCTACAGGTACATTGACCTCAATAATAAGATCTTGCATTCTTCTGTTTTCAGCCGCTTTTAGTACGGCAGCGGATACCGTATTTTCATAGCCTGAATATGTGTGTACCACATACCAGTTTGCATTTTCCGTCATAGCTCTTAACCTGCTAGTGAGATGAGAGCCGATACAATGCTTTGAGCAACTTTGTCAAAGCCCCACAAAACAACTGCGGAGATTGCCATTACAATAAGGGCAACGCCTGTGTTGTTTGCAGTTTGCTGGCGAGTTGGCCAAACGACTTTTTTGAGTTCGCTTTTCATATCGCGAAACCATTTTTTAACTTTTTGGCCACCTGTCAGATTTTGGTTCTCGACCTTCTTGACGGCAGTGTGTTCAGCTTTGGCGGGAGTTGTGTTCTTCTTCTCTTCAGCCATTTTTCAGCATCCTTTCCGTAGCCCTTACTTCGTTTCGTTATGAACCGTATGCTTACGGCAGAAAGGGCAATGCTTTTTCATTTCAAGACGGTCTGGGTCGTTTTTCTTGTTTTTCATTGTGTTGTAGTTTCTTTGCTTACACTCACTGCATCTGAGTGTGATTTTAATTCTGGCACCAACTTTAGCCATTTTTCGGCACCTCCTTGTAGTATTTGCCCCATTATATAGCAGGGCATGTTGCCTCCCTGACGGCAGAAGCACTCTACGTTTTTACACGCAAAAATAGAGGCCATTCGGCCACAGGTGCATGTAGTATAACACAGTATAACCCATGTGTCAATGCATAATCACATCTTTATTTTATATTAACAAATTTTCTGCAAAAAAATTTAGTTTTATATAGTTTTTGTTCTTGATAATCTTCTGGCGTAATGGTATAATAACTTAGTTTTAAATTTATGTAAAATCTTAATTAATAGTATCAATCGGAGCTATATTTGATGAATGTAACAGAAGCCTTAAATTATATTGCAAGCGTATCTTGGACGGGCTGTACACCCGGTCTTGTGCGTATCAGCGAACTCTTAGAAAAAATTGGTAATCCACAGGACAAAATGCCCGTAATTCATATAGCCGGAACAAACGGAAAAGGCTCGACCGCCGCTTCCTTATCGTCTATTTTGACAGAAGCCGGATTTAAAACAGGGCTTTGCACATCGCCTTATATTTTTAGATTTAACGAGCGTATGCAATGTGACGGTGTTGAAATTACCGACGAGGAACTATGTGAGATAACCGAATTTATAAAACCCCATGCAGACAGTATGCAACAAAACCCAACAGAGTTTGAACTGGTATGTGCTATGACTTTTGAATATTTTCGCAGAAAAGAATGTGACATAGTCGTTGTCGAAGCCGGATTGGGTGGAAGACTGGATGCAACAAATATAGTTAAAAAACCGCTTTGCTCGGTCATCATGAACATAGGACTTGACCATGTGGCAGAACTTGGTGATACGGTTGAAAAAATTGCTTTTGAAAAGGCAGGAATTATAAAAGATAACTGCCCTACTATATTATATAGTCAAGCTCAAAGTGTTATTGATGTGATAAAATCTGTCTGCGACGAAAAAAACTCAGATTTAAGGGTTACGGACTTATCAAAACTTACGGTTTTACCACATGGAATAGAGGGAACGGAGTTTGAGTATAAAGGCGAGAGATATTGCACACCGCTTTTGGGTGAGCATCAGGCAAAAAATGCAATAGTCGCTATAGAAACAATTGAAATTTTAAGAAAAATGGGATATAGTATCCCACAGGACAAAGTGCTTTCGGGCTTTAAAAAGGCAAAATGGCCGGCTCGATTTGAAATTGTAGGCAAAGACCCATGGTTTATCGTCGACGGAGGGCATAATTCCCAATGCGCCGAAACTGTGGTGAACAATATAAAGGCATATTTTCCGAATAAAAAGGCCGTAGTTTTGACGGGGATTATGTACGACAAGGACTATGACAGCTTGATTAGAATTATCGACGAGGTAACAAGCGAGTATGTCACTATAACGCCCGATTATTACAGGGCACTTTCCGCTGAAAAATATGCGGAATATATCAGACAATACGGCAAAGAAGTCACCGTTTGCGGTGAAATACCCCTAGGCGTTGAAACAGCTCGCAAATTAGCAGGGAAAGACGGCATAGTTGTTGCTGTTGGCTCTCTCTATATGGCGGGCCCCATCAGGGATTGCTTTGAACCAGCATAGTTTGAAGTAGGGCGCATTTGGCGAAAATCCACTTTAATTTTCGAGGTGATACAGACTTTTTATTAATTTGACAGAGTAGGAACGGTGCGTTAAGTGTCGGTGGATGGGAAGTTGCCGCCGAACGAAGCTAGCTTGGCATTAGTCAGCCAAGTGCGAAACGCTACGGTGCCGTGTCCGCATCCGCTGCCGCATTGGTGAGAGTCTAACTCTGCTTACGTGGCTTATAAATACATATTACATTATGTTTTCGTGATGCACACGAAAGGAGAATTTTATATGAAACAGAATAATCACTTGAGAATTTTAGTGCAAGTGTCTATGCTTGCTGCTCTTCAAATAGTTTTATCACGCTATCTTTCAATCAATACTGACACAGTGAGAATTGGTTTTTCATTTGTCCCCATCGTAATTTGCGGCCTGCTTTATGGCCCAATGTGGACAGCAGGAACAGCACTGGTTGCTGATATTTTGGGTGGACTTCTTCTTTATGGATATGTAACACCTTCTCTAACACTTTCAGCAGTTGCTCTTGCAGTTATTCAAGCTTTGATTTTATGTCGTGAAAATCCACGCTTTTTCCTACACATCGTTCCTGTTGTGTTGATTGGTGCATTTTTCACCTTGGTTATAAACACATCAATTCTATCAAACCTTTTTGGACTCGACTGGATGGTAACTTTCATCGGAAGAATTCCACAGGCGATTGGCGCTGGCGTTGCAAAACTAATTTTAATACCGGCTCTTGTAAAACTAGCTCAATCACTTTCAAAACATGGAATTGCAGTTAGAAGAACAAAGGCAAAAGTAAAAGCATAATCAGGAGAATTTTTAATGCGAGTAATGGCGATAGACTATGGCGATGCCCGAATAGGGCTTGCAACCTCAGACTTAACAGGGAGCATTTGTGGCGAGGCTTGGGTTTTAACCGAGGCAGATGCTACAAAAGCGGTTGAGAAAATTTTAATAGAAGTCAAAGAGCGTGAAGTTTCGAAAATAATTTTAGGACTTCCAAAAAATATGGACGGAACTGAGGGCGAGAGGGCGCAAAAAAGTCATGATTTTAAGGCTTTGCTCGAAAATTCAGGCTCACCTGAGGTTTTGCTTTGGGATGAGAGAAGAACCACGGTTGACGCACACAGAATTTTACATGACTCAGGTTACAAAATGAAAAAACATAAGAAGAAAGTTGATGCAGTTGCTGCCTCGCTTATACTTGAGGGATATTTAAACTCAGCAAGACCGTGATTTATGAAAAAATAATAAACAGATTTTTAAAATTTCTAGAAATCTGTTTATTTTTTTGTGGAAATACAGGGAATGATATGTTATAATAAAAGTGAAAATTCCGAAAGGGAGGCTTCGATATGTCGAAAGCTGGACTTATAAAGAGATTAGTTTTGTCTACCGCAATGATGTTTTTGGTAGGCTTTTTTGCGTTGCAACAAAATGCAGAGGCCGTATCACTTACGATTGATAAAGGTGTTAATATATACACCGAAATCGGACCCGTCATACCATACAACGAAAATGGAAACGAAGTGCATCCATTTTTGTATGAGGGAAAAACTTATCTTCCTTTGAGGGCGATTACTGATTTTCTTGGCTGTGAAGTTGAAGAAAATCAGGAGACAAAGGAGATTTTTGTCACAACAGGTGGCGAAAAAGTTTTGTATGAACGCTCTAGCAATCCACTGAAATCGCCATATAAAGACACTGTTGAGGCTGAAACAGGATTTACAATGTATATTGATGGGGAACAGTTTTTTCCAACGGACGCAAACGGAAATCCGGCAGAAATATACAGAGTAAATGGGTCGATTTTTGCCCCTGTTAGGGCGATGTCGGAAGCTTTAGGAATTGAAATTGAATGGGATAGCCATATTTTTGTTGCTTTCATTGGAGGACGAATTTCCGATGCTGAGTTTAATGAAAGAGGCATTGTTGGCATGGTTGAGAGAATTGAATATTATAATCCAATTTTTGAAAAATATGCAGAAACAATGGCTGATAATGATTTCGCTTTTGGGCTTGAAATGTTTTATCAGCAATATCCTGATTATTCGGGAAACGCGATATCGTTTGAGGAGGGTGAAAGTGTTGTGCTTGGCAACTTAATTTCGTTACAATTAAAAGTACCGCAATTACTTGCCATAGTAAAAATGTTAATCATTTAGTCTTTTTAAAAAAATAAACGTAAAAAAGAAAGATAGGGTTTGATATGGACTTATTCGGAGTATTAGCGCTACTCGGAGGACTTGCATTCTTCCTATATGGTATGCAAAATATGTCTTCCGGGTTGACTAAGCTTGCAGGTGGTCAACTAGAATCAGTGTTGGGTAAAATGACCTCTAACACTTACAATAGTTTGGCGCTTGGTGCAGTTGCAACAGCTGCAATTCAATCTTCCTCGGCACTGACTGTTATTTTGGTCGGACTTGTAAACTCAAGTATTTTAAGCTTTAAACAATCAATCGGAATTATCATGGGTTCAAACATTGGTACAACAATAACTGCTTGGATTTTGAGCCTTGTAGGACTTGAAAATGATAATTTATTCGTGAAAATGCTTAAACCAGTAAACTTCTCGATGGTTTTCGCACTTGTTGGTATTTTGCTAATTATGAATGCCAAACGCAGTAAAAACCAAACTATTGGTGAAACTTTGGTTTCATTTGCGGTTTTGATGTATGGTATGAAAATGATGGGTGATGCGGTTGAACCACTCGCAGAAATGCCAGAATTCCAAAATGTTTTACTGCTATTCAGCAACCCAATTTTGGGTGTTATCATCGGTGCTGTTTTCACAGCTGTTATCCAAAGTTCCTCGGCTTCTGTCGGTATTTTGCAGGCATTTGCATTGACGGGCGCGATAACGTATTCGACGGCAATACCGATTATCATGGGTCAAAATATCGGTACATGTGTAACAGCGGTTATATCAAGTATAGGAGCAAACACAAGCGCAAAACGTGTTGCGGCTGTGCATGTTACGTTTAACTTAATCGGAACAACGGTTTTCCTAATTTTGTACTACATTATTTCTGTAACGCTTAAGCCTGTGATTTTAGGCGAAGTTATGAATGTTATGGATATCGCAATTTATCACTCTGTGTTTAATATTGCAACAACAGTAATGTTGCTACCATTCACTGGAATGCTACAAAAAATTGCTTGTATGGTTATCAAAGATGATAAACCATCAGAAAAATCTGTCATGATTGACGAGCGCTTGCTACTTTCACCTGCGATTGCGGTTGCAGAATGTAATGCAAGAACTGTTGAAATGGCACATATTGCCAAAGAAAACTTCGCTCTTTCAATGTCAATAATCAAAAAATATGATGCGAAAAAATCAAGCGAACTCACCAAAAAAGAACATGACCTTGACGGTTATGAAGATGCGTTGGGCACATTCTTGGTCAAACTTTCTTGCTTGAAGCTCACAGGAGGGCAAAGCCGAGAAATTACAAAATGCCTTCACTCAATCGGTGATTTTGAGAGAATTGGTGACCACTCCATGAATATCATGGAAACTGCACAAAGTCTGTTCGAAAAAAATCTGTCATTTTCTAAAGATGCCTTGGGTGATATAGATGTCGTTAATCGTGCTGTTTCAGAAATTTTAGACATAACTATTGATGCATTTGAGAAGAATGATCTTGATAGATGTAAGTATGTTGAGCCTTTAGAGCAAGTTATTGACGAACTTGTTTCAGAAGCGAAATCACGTCATATTGCACGTCTGCAAAATGGTGGATGTACTATAGAGTTGGGCTTTTTGTTCTCTGAGTATTTGACAAGTATGGAACGCATAAGCGACCACTGCTCCAATGTGGCAATTGGTCAAATAGAGCTTGCTAAATCAAGCCTTGATATGCACAGCCATAACGAAAAAATACAAAATGAACCCGAATTCAGGGAGCTTATAGACAGCTTCAGAAAAAAATACAAGAAGTTTAATTAAATTCAAAAACGCACCTATATGCTTTTGAGATATTCGTATTGATTAGAGCAATATAGGTGCGCTTTTTACAAATTATGCGAGGTGAATGGTGAGTACTTTAAGAGAAATTAACCTAAAACACGACATGCCAACAGCGCAAGAGGCGATTAAACGTGTCACTTACAATCTAAGAAATGGCAAAAGTATGGGCTGTACTGCGTTGAAATTTATTCACGGTTATGGTTCTACAGGTAAGGGCGGTAGACTTAGAACAGAAGTTCGCAGATATCTTGGTACTGAGCTAAATTCCGGTAAAATTAAGCTCTTTATTGAGGGCGAAAAGTTCTCTATTTTTGATGAAAACACTAGAAAAGCTTTCATGTATTGCGATGATTTGCGCAAAGACGAGGACTTAGAAAGACATAATAACGGTGTCACTATCGTAGTTTTATAGTAGAGGATAGCGTATGAGTTTAAAATCTGATATTTTTGAAATCCTAGAACAAAATAGAGGCTCTGCTGTGTCGGGAAGTGAGATGGCTGAGCGTTTTAATGTGACCCGAAATGGCATTTGGAAGGCGATTAACTCGCTGAAAAATGATGGGCATAACATTGTTACAGTTTCGCGTCAAGGCTATTGCCTAACGAGCGAGAGTGATATTTTAACAGCAGTTGGAATTAAAAGAGGCTTGCGCAGAAATGATGATATAAAAATTAACATCTTGTCTGAGACAAGCTCTACAAATAATGATGCAAAAAGACTTATTTCCGAGGGCTTAAGCGGTTATACCTTGGTTGTGGCTGACAAGCAAACCCTTGGAAGAGGCAGAATGGGCAGGTCGTTTTTCTCTCCTGAGGGTGGGATTTATATGAGTCTTGCGTTTGGGGTTGACGGAGGAAATATCTCCAATGCACTCAGGCTTACGGCTTCGGCAGCGGTTGCGGTTTGCCTTGCGGTCGAAAAACTTTGCGGTGAAAAGCCACAAATTAAGTGGGTTAATGATGTTTTTATTGATGGGAAAAAAATCTGTGGAATTTTGACTGAGGGGATAAGTGACTTCGAAACAGGGCGAATTAGCTCTGTGATTATAGGAATTGGATTAAACTGTGGTAATGCAAAAATTCCCGACGAATTGTCGGAAATTGTCGGAGTTATTAATAGAAATGGCGTTCCACGTTGCAAATTTATTGGAGAAATTGTTTCGAATTTGATAGATTTTATTGAGGGAAAAGTTGAGTTTATTGAAGATTATCGGGACAGAAGTTTGGTTTTGGGCAAAAAAATAAGCTATACTAAAAATGGTATAGAGCGCTTAGCCACTGCGGAGCATGTTGATTATGACGGTGGCTTAATAGTGAGGCATGATGATGGGAGCACTTTATTGCTCTCTACAGGGGAAATCTCTGTGAGGGTTTAATAAGGAGCTGTGACGAAATAGAAACCATGAGTGAGGCTGCGAGACAATAGTGCAGAACGGTTTAACTGAAGAAAAAGTCAATTTTTTGGCTTTTTCCTTGCCCGAAGCTGTACAAAGGTACAGCGAGAGGTGAAGTTAAATCGTAGCCAAAATGCTTATTGAAATGAAAAATCCGCCATTTGGCGGATTTTTTACATGTTAGAGTATGGGAATTAGGTTAAATCTTCAAAATTAAGCTGTTTTTCGCATTTTGGCACTGTGTGCATTGTGTCACAGCCTCTTTTATGCTTGATATTAAAAATCTAATGTTGCAAAATAGTCCTCAGGAGTTTCAGCACGACGAATTAATTTAAATCCCTCGTCTTCGCAGAACAAAATTTCCGCACTTCTGAGTTTGCCGTTGTAGTTATATCCCATGGAATGTCCATGTGCGCCGGTGTCATGCAAAACGACAAAATCGCCTTTGTCGATGCGTGGCAACCAACGGTCGATTGCGAATTTGTCATTATTTTCACAAAGTCCGCCTGTTACATCATAGAGATGGTCGCAAGGTGCGTCCTCTTTACCCATGACTGTAATATGATGATAAGAACCATACATAGCTGGGCGCATAAGGTTACAAGCACAAGCATCCAATCCAACATAATTTTTATGTGTGTGTTTGTGGTGGAGGCATTTTGTCACAAGATGTCCGTATGGGGCGAGCATAAATCTACCTAACTCTGTGAAAATCGCAACATCACCCATGTCGGCAGGGACTAAAATTTCTTCAAATGCTTTTCTGACAGCGTTGCCGATGTAATCAATATCCGCCATTGTTTGGTCTGGTCTGTAAGGAATTCCTATACCACCTGAGAGGTTTATGAAGCTGATTTTACAGCCTGTTTCCTCTTTAAGCTCAACAGCCATGCGGAAAAGTTTTGATGCTAAAGTTGGGTAATAATCATTTGTTGTCGTATTTGATGCCAAAAATGCGTGCATACCGAAAACTTTTGCGCCTTTTTCTTTCAAAATCTTGAAAGCTTGGAACATTTGAGGTGTTGTAAGGCCGTATTTTGCATCGCCGGGGGTATCCATAATTGTATTGCTGATTGAGAAATTTCCGCCGGGATTATAACGGCAACTGATTTTTTCAGGGATGTATCCTATGGTTTTTTCAAGAAAATCAATATGTGTAATATCGTCGAGGTTTATTGTTGCGCCGAGTTTAGCCGCAAGCACAAAATCTTCCGCAGGAGTTGCATTTGAAGAGAACATAATCTCATCACCGACAATTCCGCAACGCTCGCTTAGCATTAGCTCTGTCTTTGAAGAGCAGTCCATACCGCAACCCTCTTCATGTAAAATCTTCATAAGAGTTGGATTTGGTGTTGCTTTAACCGCAAAATACTCCTTAAAACCTTTGTTCCATGAAAAAGCTTCGTGTAGTCGTCTCGCATTTTCACGAATGCCTTTTTCATCATAAATGTGAAAAGGTGTGGGGTATTGTTTTTCGATTTCTTTGAGCTTTTCGAGGCTCACAAATGGTTTTTTCATTGGTAATCATCCTTTCAGTTCATATCATTTTTATATGTATCAAATTTAAGCGTGATGGCAGTTCCAATGTCAGCTTTGCTCTGTAGGTTAAGCTCTGCCTTATGGAACATAGCACCATTTTTGACAATAGATAAGCCCAGTCCAGTGCCACCTGTTTCTTTAGAGTGACTTTTGTCAACTCTGTAAAAACGCTCGAAAACTCTTTCGTGGTGCTCGACCGGAATTCCAACACCTGTATCGGTGATTGTAACTATTACTTTTTCATCTACAGTATTTGCTGTGATGTCGACCTTACCGCCCGGTTTGTTGTATTTTATCGCATTTTCGCACAGATTATATATCATTTCGTTCAAAAGGCTTACGTTTCCGTATATAGTGCCACCCTCGCCTTTGACAGCTATCTTAACTGCACACTCCTGTGCTTTATCTTGAAGTCTGTCGGTGATTTCGTCTATAATCGGTAGAATTAAAACTTGCTCTTTTGGAATAACTCCGCCGCCCTCGTCAAGCCGTGAAAGTCTTATAATGTCGTTTGTGAGTGAAATTAATCTCTGCGCCTCGTCGTAAATTTTAGTGGAAATCCAGCCCACGTCCTCGGGCTTTGCCATGCCCTCTTTTATAAGCTCGGCATAGCCTGAAATTGATGTGAGAGGTGTTTTTAATTCGTGCGACACATTAGCGGAAAATTCTCTGCGCATTTTTTCTGCCGCAAGCTTTTCAGTTACATCACGTATCATGACAACCGCACCGCGAATGACATTTGAAACTAAAACAGGATTTACAGTAACTTCAACCACAAGACCCGATATTTCGATAACACAGCTTGCAAGCTTGCCACCCATAGCCTCGTTAACCGCAACTTGTACGGGGAGGGAATGGTTAGCGGCAAAAATGTGTTTTCCTGATAGTTGAACTTCTTCAGTTTCGAGAAGTCGGCAGGCGCTTTCGTTCACTGTCATTATTATACCACGTCGGTCAAGTAGTATCAGACCCTCGGTGATATTAGAGACGATGAAACTCAAATTACGCTCTTTTTCCTTGATTTCTGCTATAGAGTCTAAAATTTGATTGCTTTGATTTTTTAGGGTTTTTTTCAAATGTGCAAGCTCGACATAATCGTCTTTATTTTCTTCAAGTGGTTTTACAATTGAGCTTGCAAGTGACATTGCAATTGGAATTGAAATTGAAGTTACCAAAACTGTCGAAAGCATAAGTGTTCCGAAGTTTAAAATTCCCCCATCGCTTGTGTGCAAAAAGCGACACAGTAAAGTGCCGATTGCAGTGCAAACCGCAACGAGCAAACACATAGACCAAACAATTCTCTTTTTCATAGTTCTTTGTCCTCTCTCGACATAATAAACCATTTATTTTAATTTCTTTATGCTAAACTCATAATTATAAGGCTATTTTATCGACACTATTAATAATAACACGCTGATTAATCGTGGTCAAATACATTTTTATTATAAAATTACATTTAATTTGAAATTATTCATGTACAAGCGTTAACTTTTCTATTATAATACACTTAGTAGCCAAAATTTGGAGGTAACTTTATGCAGAACAAAGTATGGTCCGAGCAAGAAACATTGACTCATGAGCTAAATCTTTTTCACAATGGTAACTCTCAAACTGCGCACAAAATTTACGGTTGCCATTATGTTGCAGAACGTGATGCTCACCGCTTTTTGGTCTGGGCACCGAATGCGGAAAAAATAAGTGTCATCGGTGACTTTAACAATTGGGATATAAATGCCAATGTTATGGAGCGCCTTGACAGTGGAGATTTCGTCGCATATATTGGTGGACTTGGCAATGGAACAATTTATAAGTACGCCTTGACCTATAACGGTGGCGGAGTTGTTCACAAGGCAGATCCATTTGCATTTCACTGCGAAACAGGCCCAAAAACAGGCTCTAAAGTCTGGGATATTTCGGGCTATGAATGGACTGATGAAAAATTCAGAGAGGCTAATGCCAAAGTCGATGCAAGAAGAAGCGCAATGAGCGTATATGAAATGCATATCGGCTCATGGCGCAAAAAAGAGGGCGAAGTTTTTCCAAACTATCGCAATGTTGCAGATGAACTTGCAGACTATTGCGTAGATATGGGCTTTACTCATGTAGAACTCATGCCGATTACAGAATACCCTTATGAGGGTTCGTGGGGATATCAAGTTACAGGATTTTTTGCACCAACTTCAAGATATGGCACACCTCAGGATTTTAAGTATTTTGTCGATAAAATGCATGAAAAGGGCATAGCGGTTATAGTTGACTGGGTGCCTGCTCACTTTCCAAAGGACAGCCATGGCTTGGCTTATTTTGACGGCACTGCTCAATACGAGCGTTTAAACCCTGAAATGGCTGCTCACCCACAATGGGGGACTCTTATTTTTGAATATTCAAAACCCGAAGTTAGAAGCTTTCTATTTTCATCGGCTTGCTTCTTCGCGGAAGAATATCACATAGACGGACTGCGCTTTGATGCGGTTAGTTCTATGCTTTATCTCGGTTATTGCCGTGAGGGTGGCTATGAGCCAAACCCATTCGGTTATGATATAGACCTTGGTGCGGTTTCGTTCTTAAAAGAAATTAACGAAAGACTGCATAAAATAAACTGCATCACTGTTGCAGAAGAAAGCTCTGCTTATGCTGGCGTAACTGCACCGACTGAGCATGGTGGCCTTGGCTTTACATTCAAGTGGGACATGGGCTATATGCACGATACACTTGACTATTTCGAGCTTGACCCTGTTTACAGACGTTTTGAGCACAATAAGCTAACTTTTTCCATGGTGTATGCATTTAATGAAAATTTCGTTTTGGCTTATTCTCACGACGAAGTGGTTCACGGAAAACGCTCTATGCTTGATAAAATGAGCGGTGATTACGAACAAAAATTCTTCTCACTTCGCTCACTGTATGGCTATCAATTTGCACATCCCGGTAAAAAGCATATTTTTATGGGTAGCGAATTCGGTCAATTTATTGAGTGGAATCCCAAAATCGAACTCGATTGGTTTTTGCTGCAATACCCAAGCCACGACAGCATGAAAGCATATTTCAGAGAGCTTAACCTATTCTATATAAACCACCCTGCGCTGTTCAAAAATGACGACTCATGGGCTGGGTTTGAGTGGCTTAATGTTGAGGACAACGACAGAAGTTGCCTCTCGTTTATGCGTAAAGCAGATGGCGAAAAAGCGATTGTTTGCGTTTGCAACTTTACACCTGTTTTCAGAGAAGATTATATGATAGGCATAAATTGCCCCGGAAAACTTGACCTTAAAGTCAACAGCGATGAAGAGCGTTTCGGCGGTTATGGTTGCCTGATTGATGGGCATATAGACATTCAAAAAGATGGTTTTTATGGATACAGCCACAGTGCAAAAATCGCAATTCCACCTATGAGTTGCCTGTATTTCGAATTAACTGTCGAAGACTAAGGAGGTATGTTTATGAAACAAACAGCATTAGAAAAGCAAATCAAAGCATTATGCAGAGAAAAAGGCAAGAGAAAAGCACTTTCGGTCTTGGTTGTTGGTGCTGAATGTGCTCCATACGCAAAAACAGGCGGATTAGCCGATGTTGTCGGAACTCTTCCTCAATCACTCAAAGAGATGGGTGTCGACGCAAGAATTATTATCCCTTGCCACAGGGTTATAAAAGAAAAATTCGGCGACCAAATGGAACATTTGTGCCACTTTGACCTCTATCTTGGTTGGCGTTCACAGTATATAGGTATTGAAAAACTAATGCTTGGCGATGTTACGGTTTATCTTGTTGACAACGAATATTATTTTGGAAATCAAATTTACATGGGTGGCGACTTTGAGTGTGAGCAATATGCTTACTTCTGCCGTGCCGTCCTTGCGGCTATAGAAAAAATCGACTTTGTGCCTGATATCATCCACGCAAACGACTGGCACACTGCGGCGATTCCTATGCTACTTCGCACACAGTATAACGGAACAGCGCTTGAAAAAATTCGCACTGTTTTCACAATTCACAATATCGCGTATCAAGGCAAAAATGGCATTGATAGAATGTGCGATTTGCTCGCCCTAGACTGGAAATATGCAACTTGGGAATATATGCAGTATGACGGCTGTGCTAACCTCATGAAATCTGCATTTGTATTTGCGGATAAGATAAATACGGTCAGCCCAAGTTATGCCCGTGAGATTTTGACAGACGAGTATGGCGAAGGTTTACAACATGTTTTGCGTACATATTCATACAAACTTTCAGGCATAGTAAACGGCATTGATACAGAAGTCTTTGACCCTAAAACTGATAGCCTTATACCTGCAAATTATGATTCCACTGACTTAAGTGGAAAAACAGCTTGCAAAAAAGCTTTCTGCGAAGAGCTAGGATTTGACCCTGAGCTACCACTATTTGGTATGGTCACACGTATGACAAACCAAAAAGGCTTTGATATCATCATGCGTGCCTTGGAGAAAATGATGGCTTTGGAAGTTAACTTTGTTCTGCTTGGCAGTGGCGACAGATATTATGAAGATTTCATGCGTTATATAGAAACTCGCTTTCCAAAAAATATCAAGGCATTTTTGGCATACAACGAGGAATTATCACACAAAATTTATGCCGCATCTGACTTTTTCCTAATGCCCTCACTATTCGAGCCATGTGGAATTTCTCAAATGCTCGCTATGCGCTACGGTTCGCTTCCTATAGTCCGTGAAACAGGCGGACTTCGTGATACTGTTTCGCCATACAACAGGCACACAGGGCAGGGCACAGGCTTTGGATTTGTTCAATTCCATCCGAATGACCTTATCGACTGCATTAAAAAAGCCCTTGAAGTTTATGACCACTCTATTATAATGGAACACCTTATGAAAAGTGGCATGAATGCTGATTTCAGCTTTACACTCTCGGCTTTTGAATATGCAAAGCTATATGTTTCAGCTTTACATTAAATAATAATTCAAAAATCCGCTCGATTTGAGCGGATTTTTTGCGTTTAGTCTTCTATAAATTTTTCGATATCTGTGATAGAAACTTCGAAAGCAGTTTTTTCTAGGGTGATGCCGTCGAGATTTTTGATATAATTTCTGCTTTGAATTCTTCCAACGATTTCGACGACAGTGCCCACGTCCCATTCTGTTGCTGCTCTCGCACGAACGCCCCAAGCGATGCAGGGGAGATAGTCAGAGCGTCCGTAATGCCTGTTAACAGCGAGCATTAAATCACAAATATCACGCCCCATGGGAGTTGTACGCAGGTTTGGCTTTTTGCAAAGCGTACCTATTAAAAATACTTGGTTGCACTCATCATCGTCTGAAATTCGGATGTCACGAGCGTAAATCGTGATTATAAGCTTGTTTCCACTGTCGCTTTTGTTGTTGAATGAGCGAAGCTCACCTGTGACGGAAACACAAGTCCCCTCGTCAATTTCAACTTGTTCTAAAATATCACGTCGCACGATGACATTAAGCCTATCAACATTTCCTGATAAACGGGATATTTCAAGCGGGAATGTATAAAATGTCACCTCACGACTTTCATGTGAAAACTGCGGACGCTCGCAAACCGAACCACATAATATTACTCTGTTAGATTCTCGTAAAAATTCCATATGTACACCTCGTTACGTTTGATATGAAATTGTATTCAAAAAAAACACACTATATGTGTGCTAAGTAAAAATGTTTCAAAATGAATATTATCCAGATTTAATCAGAAATTGACATAATATGTATTTGATTGATGACAGTAATTAGTTAAAATGTCGTATTTTAAAGAAATTTTTTATATAACTTGACTTTTGTTGCCGTATGTAGTAATATCTTGAAACATGTCTGTAAAATCAAAGTTAAATTTTTTTTAAAAAAATATAAATTCGATGCAATAAAATGCAATGTTCGTGCATTAATATAACAGCTGCAACAAAAATATATATGAAGGAGAATGAAAAATGTCAGTTCAAACAGTTTTTAAGAGGTATGAGTTAAAGTACAAGCTAACAAGACAACAGCACTCAGATTTATGCGACTACATGCAAGACTACATGAAGCTTGATTCTTACGGTAGGCATAAGATTTCGAATATTTACTTCGATACAGATGACTACAGGATAATCAGAGCATCACTTGAAAAACCAAAGTACAAAGAAAAGTTGAGGCTTCGTATTTACGGAACGCCTAACGAAGAAAAACCAGCTTTCATTGAGCTTAAAAAGAAATTTAATGGAGTTGTTTACAAAAGAAGAATTTCTGCAAGCCAAAATGAAGCAATCTCATATCTGTTTGATGGAAAACAAGCAGAGCACCCATCACAGATACATAAGGAAATAGATTACTTTATAGACAGCTATGATAACCTACTTATGCCAAGAGTTTACTTGTCATACGAACGTGAGGCTTATTATTGCGAAGAAGACGATAACTTCAGAATGACTTTTGACTTCAACATCAAAATGCGTGACACAAATGTTTCACTATACGATGATGCTGATGACACGAAAGTATTGGATGATGATTATGTCTTGCTCGAAGTTAAAACTGTTCAAGGCTTGCCTTTCTGGCTGATTGAATTCTTTAACCAACAAAATATCTACAAAACATCGTTTTCTAAATACGGTACTGCTTACAACACATTTTTGTTGCCACATATATTAAATGAACAAAGGGGATTATTAAGACATGCTTGATTTACTATTTGGAGGAATACTCGACACAACTTCTGCTATGAGTATTCAATTATCAGACTTTTTTATTTGCGTCATCGCTTCTATGGGCTTAGGTGTTTTCATGTCGAGAATGTACGCTTACAAAACAAAATGCACTAAAGGTTTTGTTTTAACTCTAGCAGTTCTGCCACTTGCAATATCCATTGTTATCATGATGGTCAACGGAAACATCGGAGCCGGTGTTGCTGTTGCCGGCGCATTTAGCCTTGTTCGCTTCCGCTCTGTTCCCGGAACTGCAAAAGAAATCAGTGCGATTTTCACAGCTATGTGTACAGGCTTAACAGTTGGTATGGGTTATATCGGCTTTGCAGTTTTGTTTGCTATAATTGCATCAGTATTTGCAATGGTTTTAAGCATATCAAGCTTTGGTGAACCAAAAACCAACTCAAGAGTTGTTAGCATAACTATTCCCGAAAACCTAAACTACACAGAAGTTTTTGACGATATAATGGCAAAGTATACAGATGAATCAAGCCTTGTCAGCGCAAAAACAATGAGCATGGGAAGCCTTTTCAAGCTCAGATTTGATGTTGAACTAAAAGATACTTCACTCGAAAAAGAATTTATCGACGAACTAAGATGCAGAAACGGAAATCTTGAGATTATGGTTTCTAAAGAAGACAACACAATGGGACTTTAAGGACTGTGTTTACCCTCTCTGTATAATGGGATAAAAACGAAATAGCGTAAAATATTGCTCAATAAAACGGCTGGGACGGATAGCATAAGCCAAAGCCCGAAAAAGTTTAGGCTAATCTGACCGTAAAGGTTATAGGGTTGCCAAGAATAATCCCAAACATCCCAGCCGAGGTGTATATTTATAACAGACCCAATTACAAACTCGATGGCAGTTATGCACGAAGCGGACATGAGCCACTTTTGCCACAGGGGAGTGGACATAAAATTTGCTATAGCATAAATCAAAATGAAGCAAAGTCCGCCCGTGATGGGCATAGTCCAATGCGTAAAACCTTGCCATAAAAGCTCGATTGCCCAATAAATAAATGCGCCTGTTATAAATATACAGCTGGTTTCGGCAGTTCTCATCTTCATCACCTCAAGGAATATATTTCCCGATTTTCAAATAATTATCACAAGTGATTAAAAAAATAAAATTAATTTGAAGTTTGTGTTGACAAGAAGATATGTAGCTGTTATAATAACAAAGATGAAAACAAAGAAGGATGGTGGTGTCCGTCCTCACCGTAATTGCATTTAGCGATTCGGTCAATAAAAGTTAACTCCGTTTTTACGGGGTTTAGTATGACTTTTATGTGCGGATGCCTTGTGTGTCCGCACTTTGTATATAATATGGGAAAAATCCCATATGCGATATGCTTGGAGGTGTATTGGTATCGCGAACATGGAGCATCAAATCAACGATGAAATACGTGACAAGGAAATTCGACTTATTAGCGACAGCGGTGAACAGCTTGGCGTGATGACTGCCGCGGCGGCTCTTGCTATTGCCGAGGAACAGGATCTCGACCTTGTTAAAATCGCACCTGGCTCAGTGCCACCCGTTTGCAAACTGATGGATTACGGTAAATTCCGTTTCGAACAGAGCAAAAGGGATAAAGAGGCTAAGAAAAACCAAAGAGTTATTGAAGTTAAGGAAATTCGTATGTCACCCAGTATTGGTGAAAACGACTTTAACGTAAAGCTTCGCAATGCTCAAAAGTTTCTCACGGAAGGCGATAGAGTAAAGGCAACTGTCCGCTTTAGAGGACGTGAAATGGCTCATACCAATTTGGGTGAGATTTTGCTAAAACGCTTTGCCGAAGAATGCGAAGAGATTGCAACTGTCGATAAAAACCCGAAACTTGACGGTAGACATATGACCATGTTCCTGTCGCCAAAGGCACAGCCCGTGGCAAAGAAAGAACAAGTAAAGGAGAGTTAATTCATGCCGAAGATTAAGACACACAGTGGAGCTAAAAAAAGATTTAGCCTAACAAAGAGTGGTAAAGTTAAGCGCGCAAGTGCTTACAAAAGACACATTCTAACAAAGAAAGACAGCAAACGCAAGAGAGGCCTCCGTCAGAGCGCCTATGCAGACGTAACAAACGAGTTTGCAATCAAGCGTATGATTCCCTATAAATAAGAGGAGGACGGAATTTAAATGGCTAGAATTAAAGGCGCAACTACTACGCGCAAAAGAAGAAATAAAATCCTAGGCATGGCCAAGGGTTATTGGGGTGCTAAATCTAAGCACTTTAAAATGGCTAACCAAGCTATGATGAAGTCAGGTCGTTATGCATATGTCGGCCGTAAACGTAAAAAGAGAGACTTCCGCAGACTTTGGATCACAAGAATTAACGCTGCATGCAAAATGAATGGTATTAACTATTCACAATTCATGTGTGGCATTAAAAAAGCAGGTATCGAAATGAACCGTAAAATGCTTTCTGAAATGGCGATCCACAACCCAGCTGCTTTCACAACTATGGTTGAAAAAGCAAAGGCTGCGAAATAAGTTTTTTAACTATAAAAATCCGCCATACGGCGGATTTTTTATTTGTCAACTTAAATAAAGACTTGCGAGAATATATGCCACAACAGCAGAAATAATCGCATGTAGAAACTTCCCGAAAACACATCCACCGCAGTGCAAGTCTGTTTCGGCTAGGACTGCCGATGTCTGAAAATGTACGGAAATTCCTCCCCAACCGAGGATAAAAGCGGCAAGAGCTATGTTTTCCGCATCAGAGGGCAAACCATCAAGGTTTGCGATTCCGCTGCCAAGCTCTAAAATTCCTAAAATGAAACTACTGCTCTGCCCGACTTCAAATGGTGTTTTTTCTGTCAGTATTCCAACTAGTAATGTGAAAATACCCATATCTTGTAAAATTGATGTCAACATAGAAAAGAAAATGATAAAACCCGAAATTATAGCGGTGCTTGTTACGGCTTTTCGCATGGCGGCTGTTATTGCGGGGCTTAGTTTCATGGCTTTAACAGAAAAATTTTCAGCTTGAGAATTTTTTTCACCACGGCACAATAAAATTCCAACCAAAATTGCAGAAAAAACATGCACAATGTAAAGTAGTATTCCGATGCCTGAGGAATGGAAAATTCCGGCACCTGCCATGCCTATGATAAAAGCCGGCCCTGAATTATTTGTGAATTTGAGGAGCTTATTTGCCTCATTTTTTGTTAATTCTCCAGCTCTGTACATATCCGCAATTGACGACGCACCGAGAGGATAACCTCCTGTAATTCCAAGCAAAAATGCAGTCATTCCGCTGCCACCAACTCCGAAAAGCTGCCTTGAAAAAGGTTCTGCAATTCTCCCCAAATACGAGGGAAGCCCAAGCGAACAAAGTAGGTTTGACAGCACGAAAAAAGGCAAAAGTGATGGTATGATTACACGCAGACAAAGCTCCAAACCTGCGCTCGCTCCGCTGATTGCTGACGCAGAAAAAATTGCCATGGAGACGAAAGTTGATAGGATTATGGCTAGAGGTAGCGCCTTGTTTAGTTTAGATTTTAACATTTTTACTGTCCTTTCGTTTGAGTCTTAGTTCTAAATACTATGTTCAATTGGTTTAAAATTTGACACTACTGCATATATTTTATTGCGGAGGTGTGTGACTATGAGCAAAGGACTTGAAAATATTGCCGCCTACTTCGATATACCCGCCGAGACCCTCCCGAATGTGCCGAAATTGACGGTTACGGGAAGTAGTGGGATTATGATAGAAAACCACTGTGGTATCCGTACTTTTTCAGATGATTTGATTGAAATTAATTGTGGAAAACAAGTTTTCCGCATTAGAGGAAGCGGTTTTGTCCTCAAAAAGATTGACAAAGACGAGCTGAAAATAAAAGGGAAACTGCTTTATGCAGAGCTTGACTAGGAGGGGAAATGCAAAACGCGGTTGAGAATTTTCGTGGAATTTACGAGCTTTCTATCACAGGTGCAGAACCCGAGAAATTCATAAATTTATGCGCTGTGCGTGGGGTGTGTCTTTCAAAATGCAAGTCGGTTAATATGGCGGAATTTAACTGCATCATGCCCAGAAGATACCTAAATATTGCCAGAAAATGTGCAGCTGAAAGCTCTTGTGAGATTAAAATTTTAGCACAAAGAGGAGCGAGTTTTAGGGCATCGAAGCTCAAAAAAAGGCATGTTTTGATAAACGGAATTTTGATGTGTACACTACTTTTGACAATTTCGAATTTGTACATATGGGATGTCGATATTGTAGGAAATGACAATGTAGAAAGCTCGGAAATTTTGAATGTACTGGAAGAAAATGGGGTGTACATAGGCGCAAATTGGGTGGGTTTTAGTTCTGACCAAATACGCTCAGAGGTGTTAGCTGATATACCCGAGCTCAGTTATTTGACAGTTAATGTAAGCGGAAGTCGTGCTACGGTTATAGTACGTGAGCGGATTGAAACCCTAGACCCGTCTTATGATGTTTTGCCGTGCGATGTAGTATCGAAAAAAAGTGGAGTAGTGACCGAGCTAAACGCATTTCGGGGCACGCCCTTGGTTGGAGTCGGAAGCCCGATTATGGAGGGTGATGTGTTGATTTCGGGTGTGGTTTCTGGCTACGGAGAAGAGGCAGTTCCAAATTTTGTTAGTGCCTATGGCGAGGTGAAAGCCAAGGTTGAATATGAGTTTTTGGCGACAGAAAGCCTAGTCGGCGAGGAAAAAGTGTACTCTGGGAGAGAAAATAAAAAATTTGCGATAAATTTTGGAGAAAATAGGTTAAATTTATATTTGAACACTGGAATTTACCTAAGCACTTGTGATACAATCTATAAGGAACATAGGCTTGAATTTTCAGACCTATTCACTTTGCCGATTTCACTTTCAACTGAAACTCGTAGACACTACGAAGTGCAAGAATTTACCAAAGATGAGGGCGAAGTTATTTTACGATTAGAGGAAATTTTAATAGAGAGATTGAAATCCGAGATGCATATTGACGGTGAAATAATTTCGACTGAATTTGAAACCATTGTAGAAAATGACAATGTATATGTGACCTTGAAAGCGGTTTGTGAAGAAGAAATCGGAGAGAAAACTTACCAAAACTTTTCAATACAGAGCGGAGAGGAAATATCTATTGATGCTGGAAAAAATAATGACGGTTGACAGAATGGAACATATTTATAATGTATTCGGCTCATTTGATAGGAATATCAGAATTATCGAATCTGAACTCGGTGTGCTTGTCACGGGGCGTGACGAAGAGTTCAAAATTTCGGGAGAAGCTGAAAAAGTTATGATTGCCGAAAAGGCGATAGAGGGGCTTTTACAGCTGGCTGCTAGAGGCGAAAACATCGACTCTCAAAATGTGCGGTACATCATAAAATTAGTGTCTGAGGGGAAAGATGCGAAAATTTCTGAAATTGCATCTGATGTGATTTGCATAACTGCAAAGGGGAAGCCAATTCGCCCGAAAACACTTGGGCAGTCGGAATATGTGAAGTCGATAATGGACAACACGATAACCCTTGGAATTGGCCCTGCCGGTACAGGAAAAACCTATCTTGCGGTTGCTGCCGCCGTCAAAGCTTTTAGAAATAATGAAGTTAATCGAATAATTTTAACACGTCCGGCGGTCGAGGCAGGTGAGCGACTTGGATTTTTGCCCGGTGACTTACAAAGTAAGGTTGACCCTTATTTAAGACCGCTTTATGACGGTTTATTTGACATGCTCGGCACAGAGACGTATAATAAGTACTTGGAGCGTGGAAATATCGAAGTTGCACCACTCGCATATATGCGTGGACGCACTTTGGACGACAGTTTTATTATCCTTGACGAAGCGCAAAACACTTCCAAAGAGCAGATGAAAATGTTCTTAACAAGGCTTGGTTTTGGCTCTAAAGCGGTCATCACTGGAGATATCACTCAGGTCGACTTGCCTGATAATAAGACCAGCGGATTGAAAGAGGCTATGAATGTCTTGAAAAATATTGATGATATAGCGATTTGTAAGCTGACAGGTGCGGACGTTGTTCGCCATGTTTTGGTGCAAAAAATCATAGAGGCTTACGACAAAAATGCGAAGCCTGAAAAGACACAAAGGCCACAATATAGAAGGAAATGGCAATAAATGCATGACATATTAATTACTAGAGATAAAACAGGTTTAGGCTCGCCGAGAGCATCAATTTTGATAAAAAAAGCGGTTATGGCTTCGCTTGATGCGCAGGGCATAGCTTTGCCGTGCGAGATTAGCGTACTGCTAACCGATGACGAGGGAATTCGTGAAATTAACAGAGATTTTCGTGAAACTGACAAAGTCACAGATGTGCTGTCGTTCCCTCTAAACGAGCTTATAGCCGGCGAATTTGACAGCGAAATTTGCGAGGAAAATTTTGAAACAGGAAAAATTATGCTTGGCGATATAATAATTTCACTGCCACAAGCCAGACGACAAGGGGAAGAATTTTCCCACGGCGAGGCTAGGGAAATTTCATATTTAACCATACATTCAGTTTTACATCTTTTGGGCTATGACCACCTCGACGAGGGTGAGGAAAAAGCCAAAATGCGTGAGAGAGAAAAGTCGATATGCGAGAAGCTCGGAATTTAATCAACAGCTTTGTTTATGCATGGTCGGGGCTTCGTTCTGCCCTGAAAACAGAGCGAAATATGCGCGTACATTTTGCCGCTGCATTTTATGTATTGACGGCGTGTTTTGTATGCAAAGTTTCGCGTGAGGAGCTTTTTGCTCTGATTTTTTGCATAGCCTTTGTGCTGTCTGCGGAGTGCTTTAACACGGCGCTTGAGAATATTTGCGACAGCATAACAAAAGAGCGTTCCGAGAAAATAAAACAGGCAAAAGATGTTGCGGCAGGGGCAGTGCTTATTATGGCGATTATGTCCGCAATTGTTGGAGTTATAGTGTTTTTTGACGCTAAAAGCCTAGAAAATGCCCTAGAATTTATCAGAAAATATCCCCCTGCGGTCGGATTAATTGTCCTCACCGTTCCGCTGTGGATAAAATATATATTTCAAATTAAGAGGAGATCAAAAAAATGAGCAATATCAAAAAATCTGCCATGATTACAATTTGTGGTAGACCAAACGTGGGGAAATCAACATTGACAAATAGGATTGTCGGCGAAAAAGTCGCAATCGTTTCAAACAAACCACAGACCACAAGAAATCGTATTTGTGCGGTTTTAAATCGTGGTGAAACTCAACTTGTAATCGTCGACACACCGGGTTTGCACAAAGCAAGGACAAGACTTGGTGACTACATGGTTAAGGTTGTAAAAGAATCTGTTGCAGGCGTTGACCTTGCGGTTATGCTTGTAGAGCCTGTGGCGAATATTGGCCCACAAGAACAAGAATTAATCAAGACAATTCAAGCAAACCGCGCGCCATCTGTGCTTGTAATCAACAAAATCGACAGCGTGACGAAAGAGCAACTTTTGCCCGTTATCGCCATGTACTCTGAGGCGCATAAATTTGATAGCATCATACCTATTTCTGCAAGAAATGGTGACGGTGTTGAAAATCTGTTAAGTGAAATGGAAAAATATGCCGAAGTAGGTCCGGCGCTTTTCCCTGAGGGAATGATTAGTGACCAACCCGAAAAGCAAGTTTGTGCTGAAATTATCCGTGAAAAATTGCTTAAATGCTTGGATAAAGAAATTCCACACGGAACAGCGATTGAAGTCACAAAATTTACAGAGCGTCCCAATGAAATTATCGACCTTGACGTTACTATTTTCTGTGAAAAATCAAGCCATAAGGGCATAATTATCGGCAAAAAAGGCGCAATGCTAAAGCGAATTGGTGAAATGGCTCGTGAGGATATCGAGGAGTTTATGGGAACAAAAGTTTTCCTACAAACATGGGTAAAAGTCAAGGAAAACTGGAGAGACAGCGGAGCGCAACTTCGCAACTTTGGGTATACTGAATAATGTATCTGACGGTGAATGGGCTTGTTTTGCGTGAAGCGAGATATAAGGAAGCACATAAAATGCTGACGATTTTGACGGAAAAAGACGGAAAAATCTCTGTTTCTGCAAGAAATGCTCTGAAAAAGAACTCAAAACTTGCGGCGATTTCTCAGACTCTTTGCTATGGAGAATTTACACTTTTTGGAAAACAAAACCAAATGACCGTAAACGAGGGAAATCCCATTGAGCAATTTTTGGGTCTGCGAAACGATATAGAAAAACTTGCGCTTGCCACCTATTTTGCAGAAATTTTGGATATAGTTTCAGACGAGGATGCACCCAATCCCGAAGTGTTAAGCTTGGGTTTAAATAGCCTTTTTGCCCTCAGTCGTGGGCTGTATGAAAATGCGCATATTAAGGCAGTTTTTGAGCTTAGAATTATGTGTCTTTCGGGCTACACTCCTTTTTTGGAACACTGTTCAGAATGTGAAAAACAGTGCGAAAATGAAATGATGTTATTCAGCTTAAATGGCGGAAATTTACACTGTACGAATTGCCCGTCGGGGTCTTATGGTGTGTCACTACCTGTCTGTCCTCCGACATTAGAGGCGATGCGGTTTATAGTTTCTGCGCATCCTAAAAAGGTTTTTTCGTTTCTTACTGAAGGTGACGCAACAAAAAGGTTGAGCGGAGTTTGTGAGGCGTATGTCGCCGCACAGCTTGAACGCTCGTTTAACACATTAGATTATTATAAGAAAATCACTATATAATTACGGAGAGGTATTATAAAAAGCTTATGGATTTTTATGAAAAATCTATGCGCACATTAGAGCTTCACTCGGTGCTCGAAATGCTTGCGCATGAGGCGGTTAGTCAACCGGCGAAAGAATTTTGCCTTGCCTTAAAACCGGCAATAATTAGCTATGAAGTTAAAAGGCGTTTGGGCGAAACCAGCGCCGCCAAAGATATGATGATTACAAAAGGTAGTCCCTCGTTTTCAGGACTTCGTGATGTTAGATCGTCGCTATCAAGAGCTGACATGGGTGGTATGTTAAACACCAGAGAATTGCTTGATATTGCAAGTGTTTTGCGCTGTGCGAGAACAGTTAGAGCATATTCCGAGGGCAGAGGAGAAGTCACAAGAAATGATATAAATTTCCTTTTTGCTCAGCTGATGTCAAACCGCCAACTTGAAGAAAAAATTACAACAAGTATAACGTCAGAGGATGAGATTGCCGACGGTGCAAGCTCGGAACTTGCCACAATTCGCAGACTTATGAGAGCGGCGACGGCTAGGGTTCGTGATGTTTTACAGAAAATTATTTCATCCCCGATTTATCAAAAATCACTGCAAGAGTGCATCATAACTCAGCGCTCAGACAGATATGTTGTGCCGGTTAAGGCGGAGCACAAGGGCGCAATCCCTGGGCTTGTCCACGATATCAGCTCCAGCGGTGCGACGCTTTTTGTCGAGCCTATGGGCGTTGTCAACGCAAACAACGAACTGCGTGAATTAAAAGCGAAAGAGAAAATTGAAATCGACAGAATTTTGATGGAACTTTCCGCTGACTGCGCAAGAGAGCGTGATGATATCAGCTGTAATGTTACGGTTTTGACGGAACTTGACTGCGTTTTTGCCAGAGCAAAATTGAGCTATAAATTGAATTGTGGCGAAGCCGTCATCTCCGAAAAGGAAATTAATCTCAAAAAGGCTAGGCATCCTCTGATTGCGAAAGAGGATGTTGTGCCGATTAGTATAGAGCTTGGTGCGGAGTTTGACACTATGATTATCACAGGTCCAAACACTGGTGGTAAAACGGTTTCACTCAAAACCTTAGGTCTATTTTCTCTCATGAACCAGTGTGGATTACACATTCCTGCCGCTGATGGTAGTACGCTTCCGATTTTTGAAAAAGTGCTAGCCGATATCGGTGACGAGCAAAGTATTGAACAGTCGCTGTCGACTTTTTCCTCGCATATGACAAATATTGTTCAAGTTTTGGACGAGTGTAGCGGTGGAACTTTGCTTCTATTCGATGAACTTGGAGCAGGAACAGATCCAACTGAGGGCGCTGCGCTCGCTATATCAATTATAGAATACGCAAGAGCGCGAGGCGCTATGGTTGCAGCTACTACTCACTATGCTGAGCTTAAAATTTACGCAACGTCTACTACAGGAGTGCAGAATGCTTCCTGTGAATTTGATGTTGAAACACTTCGACCGACCTATAAATTACTGATAGGCGTACCCGGAAAATCTAACGCTTTTGCTATCTCGAGGCGCTTGGGATTGTCGGAAAGAATCATAAATGAAGCCTCTAAACTGATAAATTCAGAGAGCAGAAGCTTTGAAGATTCACTTGAACAACTGGAAAAACTCAGACAAAAAACCGAAGGTGAAAGAGCTGAAACCGAGCGAAAACTCCGAGATGCAGAGGAAAATCTGAAAAAATCCGAGCGCATGAAAAGAGAACTTGAAGTGCGCCTTGAAATGTCGGGCGAGAGAGCCAGACGGGAAGCTGAGGCGATTATTGCCGATGCGAGAAGAACTGCGGAACAGACTTTTAAAGAACTTGACGAGATGCGAAAACTTGAAAAAACTTCCAAAGATCATCATGCTGTCAATGAAGCAAGAGCGGAACTTCGCCGTTCTTTAAACGATGCGGAAGAGGGATTTGCACCCAAAAAAGTCAGGGAAGAATTTAAAGGAAATGACAGACCTGTAAAAGTTGGAGATACAGTCGAACTACTTTCTATGGGCATAAAAGCCGAAGTTTTCGAAGTGAAAAATGACGGTACTTTGATGCTACAAGCAGGTATTATGAAAGTTACTGCAAAAGAAAATGAAGTGAAAATTGTCGAACAAAC
This sequence comes from uncultured Oscillospiraceae bacterium, assembly GCA_964370925.1. Classification (GTDB taxonomy): domain Bacteria; phylum Bacillota; class Clostridia; order Oscillospirales; family Oscillospiraceae; genus Heteroscillospira. The sequence goes on from CAYJLH010000003.1 coordinate 28,298, forward strand.
TGCAAAAAAAGAGACAAAATTCGCCGCCACTAAACACGAAAATTCTTTAAGACAAATGAGTGTAAGTTCGGAAATTGACATACGAGGAATGATGTCTGATGAGGCAATTCCTGTGGTCGAAAGATATGTCGATAGTGCCGTTTTATCTAAGTTAAATTCGGTTACAATAATACATGGCAAGGGAACAGGCGCACTTAGAGCCGCAGTTCAAGAAAGTCTTAAAAGGAATAAATTGGTAAAAAATTATCGTGCTGGGCGATATGGTGAGGGCGAAATGGGTGTAACTGTTGTTGAACTCAAATAAATATAATCGTAAAAAATTTATAATACTGTGCATTGCGACAAAACTAGTAAAATTGATTGACGATTAGCATAAAAATTTGATAGAATACTAATACAAAGCACTAAATTGTTTCTATGTTTGAAGGAGCGACGAATATGGTTGTTAAAGATGTAGTAATAAATAATCAAGTTGGTTTATATGCGAGACCAGCGACATTCTTTATTCAAAAAGCAAACGAGTTTTCATGTAGCATATGGGTGGAAAAAGAAGAAAGACGTGTAAATGCAAAAAGTCTTTTGGGCGTTTTATCACTCGGCATTGTTAAAGGAACTGATATTAAAATTATCGCTGATGGCGATGATGAAGACAATGCAATTAAAACATTGTCAGAATTGATTGTTTCCGATTTCGCAATGTAATAGCAGAATTATCAAGTAGTACTTAGGGCGTGTTATCACGCCCTTCTTTTATATTTGGGGAGAGGTTTATGAGTAACAGAATTGATGAACTCCGAGAAAAAGCAAACAGGTTGCCCCAGCTTCCCGGAGTGTATATTATGATGGACGATAAACATGAAGTAATTTATGTAGGTAAAGCTAAAGCGCTTAAAAACCGTGTTGTAAGCTATTTCAGAGGCGAACATTTGCCGAAAGTTGCCGCCATGGTTTCGAGGGTATCAGACTTTAACTTTATCGTTGCACAATCAGAATTTGAAGCTTTAGTGCTCGAAAACTCTCTAATTAAGCGACACCAACCCCATTACAATATTTTGTTAAAAGATGGAAAAGGATTTCCATTTGTGAAAGCAGATTTAAAAGCCGAATATCCAAAATTCACATTCGTAAATAAAACCGAAGAAGATGGAGCACATTATTTCGGTCCTTTTGGCGGAAGAGGGCAAACTCATGACATTATTAATGCAGTTTTAAAGACCTTGAAACTGCCAACTTGCAGTCGAGTTTTTCCGAGGGACATCGGTAAAGAACGACCATGTTTGAACTATCACATGCATGTTTGTCGTGGATATTGCCTCAAAGATAGCAACCCTGAAGAGTATAGAAAGGCTGTTTCTGATGCAATTTTAATCCTCGATGGTAAAAGTGATGACTTGCAAAATCAGATAAAAAGCGATATGATGGTTGCGGCAGAGGAATTGCGATTTGAAAGAGCAGCCGACCTTCGTGACATGTTGCGTTCGTTAACTGCACTTGGAAATAAGCAAAAAGTTATAGCAGCATCGAGAGCCGATACGGACGTTTTTGGTTTTTTCAGGGGGGCAAAAAGTTGCATTGCGGTGCTTCATTACCGCGATGGTGACTTGGTTGGTAAGAACTATGAAATCATGGATGACCCCTTGGAAAGCGATGGCGAAGTTCTTTCGCAATTTGTGCGCCAGTACTATGCGATTAGAGGTCATTTTCCGAAAAATATTTTACTACCGTGTAATACTGACGACATGACAGAGCTTGAACAGCTGTTGTCGGAGATGGGAAATAAGCGAGTTTATGTCGAAGTGCCGAAGCGTGGCGACAGAGTCGCCTTTGTGAAAGCGGCGGAGCTTAATGCCCGTGAGGAGTCACTTAGGATTACAAGCCTGCAAGAGAGGCGTAATAAGACCTTAGAGTGGCTTCAAAAGACTTTGGAACTATCCGACCTACCCCAACGTATAGAGGCGTTTGACGTGTCTAATACGGGCGATTTTGGCATAGTTGCGGCGATGGTTGTTTTTAAAGATGGACGGCCGTTTAAAAAAGATTACAGAAAGTTTAAAATAACCGAAACAAAAGGTCAGGACGATTATGGCGGAATGCGAGAAGCGGTCAGACGCAGGTTTATACGCTACAAAGATGGGGACGAAAAGTTCTCGAATTTGCCGGATTTGCTTCTGATAGACGGCGGCTCAACTCATGCTTCTGTTGCGGAGGCAGTTTTGAAAGAGCTTGGACTTGCAGTGCCGATTTTTGGCATGGTTAAGGATGACAGACACAGGACGAGGGCGCTTATAAAGTCAAATGGCGTTGAGATTGGAATAGTCGGAAATCCGTCGGTGTTCTCTATGATAGGAACTATTCAAGAGGAGACACATAGGTTTGCGATTGAATATCACAGGTCGTTGAGAACCAAAACCATAGGTTCAGAACTGGATAAAATAAAAGGCGTGGGAGAAAAGCGGAGAAACGAGCTTTTAAACCACTTTAAAAAAGTTTCCGCAATTAAAAAGGCGGAGATAAATGAGCTGATGCGAGTTGTTCCGAGGAACACGGCTGAGGCGATTTACTACCACTTTCATGACAGGAAGGAAGATGAAAAATGAGAGTTATTACAGGAACAGCTAGAGGAAGAAAATTACTTGAAGTGACAGGCAATGACATTCGCCCGACATCGGATAAAGTTAAAGAATCAATTTTCAATATAATTCAGTTTGATATCGAGGGCAGACGTGTACTTGACCTTTTTGCGGGCACAGGTCAACTTGGAATTGAAGCGGCAAGCCGTGGTGCAAAGTCAGTCACTTTTATAGACAAAAATAGAAATGCATTGAACTTAATTCGAAAAAATCTTGACCACTGTGGTTTGGAGGGAATAGTGCGCGAGGGTGACGCAATTGCTTTTTTAAATAATTGCAGTCAGTTTGACCTAATTTTTATTGACCCACCATACGAGAGTGACCTGTATAAAACCGCAATTAAAAAAATATTAGAGTTTGACATATTGTCAAAAGGTGGTATAATTGTTTGCGAGAGCAGAGGCGAAGCTGCGCCTCCTGAATACGAGGGATTAGCTCGAAAAACGTATAAATACGGCAAAATTTGCCTTACAGTTTACACCGGAGAGGTTTAAGCAAAATGAAAACAGCAATTTATCCTGGCAGTTTTGACCCTGTTACACTGGGACACCTAGAAATTATTGAACGCGCGGCGAAAACTTTTGACAAATTGATTGTATGCGTCATGGTTAATAATACTAAAAAAACTCAGATGTTTTCTACAGAAGAGAGAGTTGAGTTAATTGAACGTGTGACGAAACATTTGGACAATGTTACTGTGGATTGCTCGAACGAACTTTTGGCTGAATATGCGAGAAAAACCGAAAATTCGGTTATTGTTAAAGGATTGAGAGCGATAAGCGACTTTGAAAGTGAATTTCAAATGGCTGCGATAAATCATAAAATGAACCCTGAACTTGATACTTTTTTCTTGACTTCAAGCGATAAATACACCTACTTAAGCTCTACGATTGTCAAGGAAATTGGCTCGTATGGGGCGAGTTTGGCTGATTTTGTGCCAAGTCAAATATTAGACGATGTCCAAAAGCGGACGAAAAGAACACTTTGAGGAAAGGAATAAATCTATGATGGAGAAAGATGTACTTGAAATGCTGGAATCGCTGTATTCCATGGTTAGCGAAGCGTGGGGCGTGCCTCTGGGAAATGACAAATGTATTGTCGAGAGAGACAAGGTTTTGAGTGCTCTTGACGAGATAAAATCAAAAATTCCTGTCGAAATTGCAGAAGCAAAAAGACTGATTGCTGCAAAGGAAGAGTTTATAAGCAACTCCAAACGTGAGGGCGAAACCATAAAAAAAGCAGCCGAGGAAAGCGCAAGAATTATGGTTGATGAACAAGAAATTGTTCGTGTTGCAACTGAAAAAAGCAGAGCAATGCTAGACGATGCACAGCTAAAATCATCGGCTATGCTTGATGATGCACAAAAACGCTCAGCGGAACTTAAAAAAATTGCGTGGGACTACCTCGATAGCTCGCTGAGAGAAACTGAAAATGTCGTTTCGAATGCATTGAATTCCGTACAAGGAGTGAGGTCGAAGTTTGCACATATCAGCGCACCTGCGCCTGTAGAAGTGCAAAAGTATCAAAACACTGATATGCCTGATGAATTGGTGGAATATGACGACGAAGAGTTCAGCGAAAACGATTTTTTGGACGATTGATTTGATGATTTATATGCAGACTGTTGCGGATAATTTACATTATTTGTGGCAGTCTCTTTCTTTTTGTCGAAAAACACTATAAAAAAGAGAATATATATACTTGATTTTTTTTCCTGTAGAGCTTATAATTGACTTCATGGTGGGGAAAAGTGGTGTGATAATACACTGATTACCCATGAATTCGTGGAGGTGATTGGCTTGACAGGTGAATATCAGCATACGCTTGACGCTAAAGGTCGTCTGTTCATGCCTGCAAAACTCCGCGAAAACCTTGGCAGTGAATTTTATGTCACAGTGTCTATGGACAAGTGCCTCTCTGTTTATTCGTCGGAGAGTTGGGCGGTTTTCACCGAGAGGGTGAACGCTATGAGCTATGTTCAGCAGAGAATGATGCGACCACTGTTTGCCAAAGCTTCGAAGCTGGAACTTGACGGACAGGGGAGAGTTTTACTTCCTCTTCAACTAAGGACACATGCTGAGCTTACAAAAAATGTTACCATAGTTGGCTGTAATAACCATGTCGAACTTTGGGACAGCGAAACTTGGTCTGCGATTGCAGAAATTGAAATCAGCCCTGAAAATATTGCGGCTGTTATGGAGGAGTTGATGATTTGAACGAATACGGACACTACTCTGTACTTCTAAACGAATGTTTAGACGGTTTGGAGATAAAGCCAAACGGAATTTATGTTGATGGAACACTTGGAATGGGTGGACATTCGATTGAAATTGCTAAGAGACTAACAGAAGGCGGTCGTCTTATTTCGATTGACCGTGATTTAAGAGCTATAGAAAGAGCAAAAGTCAGACTTGCAGATTATCTTGATAGGATAACGCTGGTTCACGCAAATTTCCGTGAGATTTCTGCTGTTTTGGACGATTTGGGCATAGAAAAGGTCGATGGTATGCTTTTTGACCTCGGTGTTTCTTCGCCACAACTCGACGAGGCAGAGCGCGGTTTTTCTTATATGGAGGACGCTCCGCTTGATATGCGTATGAATGAAACCGACACTTTGACAGCAAAAGATGTTATAAACACTTGGGAAGAGGCTAGGATTAAAAAAATCCTTTTCGAATATGGCGAGGAAAAATTCGCACCCAGAATTGCCTCCGAAATTGCGAAAAGTCGACAAAACGGAGATATTCAAAGTACACTGGAACTTGTCGACATCATAAAAAGAGCGATGCCTGCGGCGGCACTGAGAGAGAAACAACATCCGGCAAAAAGAAGTTTTCAGGCTATCAGAATTGCAGTGAATGACGAACTAGGCTCGGTTTCCGATATGTTAGACACGGCGATGGACAGGTTGAATGAGGGCGGAATTTTGGCGGTTATAAGCTTCCATTCGCTTGAAGACAGACTTGTGAAAGTCGCAATAAATTCCCGAGAAAAAGGCTGTACATGCCCTAGGGATTTTCCTGTTTGCGTCTGTGGATTTGTACCGAGCGTGAAAAATGTATCCCGTAAACCCATAACGGCGTCAGAAAAAGAACTGGACGAAAATCCACGTTCACGCAGTGCGAAACTTCGTATTGCGAGGAGAATTTAGTGCCTGCGCTCGGGCAAAAAAAGAGAAAAGCGAAACAAAAAGGGTATAGGATAAACAGGCTCACGACTGTGAGTTTGGCGGTAATTTTTTCTGCTATCTGCATAATTGCGACCATGGCGGTTAGGGCTGAAATAACGGCACTTGCCAACGAAACAGCTTTGCTTGAAGTTGAAGTCTCTACGCTTGAAGCGGAGCGCAGATTGCTGGAAGCGGAATATGAGCAAGTTTTCAGTCCGTCGGAGATTGAAAATCGTGCGCTTGAAATTGACATGATTTCACCATCTGAAGTCGGACATCTTTTTTTCGAAAAGCCGACAGAGGACATGACAATCTCAACGGGATATAAAAAATCGGATAAGCCAAAATCTATTTGGGAATTTTTTGACGACCTTGTCAGTATGCTATATTGATAAGCTTTGTTGGGAGGGATTTTGCATGTCCGAGGAAAAAAACGAACGATTTAACAGACCGCCGGGGCGTAGAATGCTCAGGCGAACATTGTTTTTATTGTTGTTTTTTGGAGTTTTCGGCTTTGGAGTTGTGGCGGTGAGGCTGTATCAGCTTCAAATTATGGACCACGAATTTTACGAAAGCCGAGCCATAGAACAGCAATTGCGTAGCACAACAATAACTGCGCACAGAGGGACGATTTTTGATACAAACGGCAATGTACTCGCCATGAGTGCAACTGCCGACACGATATACATAAGCCCTGTGGAGATTGCAATTTACGAGGAGGATATAGACCTCATCGCAGAAAATCTCTCTGAAATTTTGGGTGTTGACTATGAAAGCATAGTCGACAGGGCAAATGACAGGTCGTCATGGTATAAAACCATAGCGACAAAGGTTGACGAGGAAACAGCGGAACAAGTTCGAGCGTTTAAAAACGAGTACGACTTAAACGGTGTTAAAATCGAAACCGACACAAAACGCTATTACCCAAACGGCACACTTGCCTCCCACGTGGTTGGCTTTGTCGGCGCTGAAAATTTGGGTTTAAGCGGAATTGAGTCTTTCTATAACGAAAGTCTTACAGGAACAAACGGCTCTGTGGTCAGAGCGAAAAACTCAGCCGGAACAGATATGTTGTTCACGAATTTTGAGGACTATAGAGATGCGGAAAGCGGAAATAATCACGTTTTAACCATAGACTCTGGACTTCAATATTACCTTGAAAAACACTTAGAGCAAGCGGTCATAGACTATGACATTCAAAACGGCGCAGGCGGAATTATCATGAATGTCAATACAGGTGAAATTCTTGCTATGGCAAGTCTAGGCAATTTTGACCTCAATAATTATCAAGCGGTTGACGATGAAATTATGGAGGAAATTTTAGCCGAGCCGGAAACGGAAAACCGTAGCCAAATGCTCACCGATGCCATGCAATTGCAGTGGCGGAATAAGGCTCTCAGCGATACTTATGAGCCGGGTTCGACTTTTAAAATTATCACACTGGCTATGGCGCTTGAAGAGGGCTTAGTTTCTAAAGATGATAGCTATTATTGTAGCGGAAGTGTTTCGGTCTTGGGAAGAACTACTCCGGCGAAATGCTGGAAAACTGAGGGGCACGGAGCGCAAAATCTTATCCAATCTTTTCAACACTCTTGTAACGTCGCTTTCGTCAATATTGGCGTGGAAGTCGGCGCGGAGACATTTTATAAATATGCCAAAGATTTTGGATTTTTCGAGAAAACAGGCATAGACTTATATGGAGAGAGTGGCAGTATTTGGTGGGATGAGAGCATTTTTTACAGCGAAGATAATTTAAGCCAACTCGCAGCAGCTTCTTTCGGGCAGACTTTTAATATAACTCCACTGCAACTTATTACGGCGGCTAGTGCGGCTGTTAACGGTGGGTATTTATATGAGCCTTTTGTTCTGAAAGAGGTTTGGAGCTCGGAGGGTGAATTAATCGCTATAACAGAGCCTAGTCAAATTAGGCAAGTCGTAAGCGAGGAAACCAGTGCGGTTGTCCGTGAAGCACTAGAGGCTGTCGTGGGTGATAAAATTGAGGGTACAGGCAAAAATGCATATGTACCAGGTTATAGAATTGGTGGGAAAACAGGAACAAGTGAAAAAGTTGCACAGGATGCTGCCGGAGGCGATAAAGAATACATAGTCTCATTTTTGGGAGTTGCGCCTATAGATGACCCCGAAATTGCACTTTTGATTTTACTTGATACTCCAAGCACCGAAACAGGGATTTATATTAGTGGTGGTCAAATGGCAGCACCGACGGCTGGGAAAATATTTGCCGATGCTCTTCCTTATTTGGGCGTAGAGCCTGTATATACTCCTGAGGAGATGAAAGAACTGACTCGCACTGTGCCTGTGCTTGAGGGATTGAGTGTTTCTGAGGCTCAAAGTGCTTTAGAGCGAGCAGGCTTATCAAATAGGGTGGTTGGAGATGGCGAAACAGTTACGGAGCAAATGCCAAAAGCGGGGGCGATGATAGCACCCGACAGCGCCGTGATTTTATACCTAGGGGAAACAGCGGAAGATGGCGAAGCCATTGTTCCGAATGTATCGGGGATGAGCTTTGAAGATGCTGAAATTGAACTTTCGAAATCAGGATTTTTTATAAGAAGAGGCACTGCGGGCAGTTTTGAGGGTACAGTTTCTGCTCAAAGTTTTAGGGCAGGTGTGCTTGCGCCGAAAGGCAGTGTCGTAGAAGTTACACTAACAGACAGTAGCGACCTCGGTCGGTATTGACGATAATAAGGGGGTTAGGCAGTGAAGCTTAGTAAATTGCTTGAAACGGTTGAAATTCTTGAAACTAATATGAACCTTGATATTGATATAAATGATATACAATATGATTCAAGAAAGGTTGAAAAAGGTGATGTATTTGTCGCCATAGTCGGATTTGAGACCGATGGGCATAAGTATATAGAAAAAGCGATGGGGCAAGGTGCGTCCTGCGTTATCTGCCAAATGCGCCCTGAGGGTGATGAAAATTTTGTGCGTGTTGCCGATACGAGGGTTGCACTTGCGCTAATTTCCAAGGTTTTTTATGGCGCACCATCAGAAAAAATGACCATGATAGGCGTCACCGGCACTAATGGCAAAACAACCACAACAAGCCTTATTAAACACATGCTTGAAACAGTACAAAATGCAAAAGTTGGGCTGATAGGCACAAATGCAAATATGATAGGCGAAGAGGAAATTCCAACAGAACACACAACTCCCGAATCATACGAATTACAAAAACTATTAAAACGCATGGCAGACAGCGGTTGTACACATGTTGTCATGGAGGTTTCATCGCATTCTCTGACACTTTCGAGGGTTGAGGGCATACGTTTTGCGGTTGGGATTTTTACAAATTTGACACAAGACCACCTAGATTTTCATGGCACAATGGAAAACTACGCAGAAGAAAAAGCGAAGCTATTTTCCATATGTGACAAGGGGATAATTAATGCCGATGATAAATGGGCAAAGTTTATGATTGAACGTGCAAAATGCCCGATTACGACTTTCTCTGTCGACAATATCGAAAGTGATTTTATGGCGAGAGATTTGAGGATAGACCCGAGCGGGATTAAGTATGTTGCTCTTCATAACGAGGCTGGTTTAACACGTGTTAAAATGCCGATTACAGGCAAATTCTCGGTTTATAATTCACTTGCGGTTTTAAGTTGCGGTGTTGTTTTGGGCATGGATTTAGAAGCGTGTACACAATCGCTTGCAAATGTCAGCGGAGTTAAAGGCAGAGTTGAGGCAGTGCCAACAGATGGCGATTACCACATATTAATTGACTATGCACACACACCTGACGCGCTTGAAAATGTTTTGAAATCTGTTCGTGAAACAGCAGAGGGAAGAGTTGTTGCAGTTTTTGGTTGCGGTGGTGATAGAGATAACAAAAAACGTCCGATTATGGGCGAAATTGCGGCAAAAAATGCTGATTTTGTTATCGTAACTTCGGATAATCCCAGAACCGAAGAGCCATCAAAAATCATTGATGATATAGTAAAAGGCGTGAAAAATGTCCGAACACCTTATACTGTAATTGAAAATCGCAAAGAGGCAATTGCATTTGCTATTGACAACCATAGGTCGGGTGATGTTATAATCTTAGCCGGCAAAGGTCATGAAACTTACCAAATTATAGGTAAAACAAAATATGACATGGACGAGAGAGATATAGTCGCAGAACATTTGAAAAGCCGTAAAGGGTAAGAGTTTTTAAGAGGTTCGCAAAAAGAAAGAGGAGTAAACAAATGACAATAGATTTAATAATGGCACTGGTGATATCATTTATAATGTCTGCCGGTGTGGGACATTTCCTAGTTCCGTTTTTGAGGAAAATTAAGGCAGGACAGGAAATCAGAAAAGATGGCCCTGTATGGCATATGGCAAAAACAGGAACACCGACAATGGGCGGAATTATGTTTATGGTAGCCGTTACGGTCGTGTGTTTAACAACAGGCTTTGACCAAATGCTAAACGCTGAATTCGGGCATATCTTTGTGCTATTGTTTTCTTTGATTTACGGTGCTATAGGATTTCTCGATGACTATGAAAAGCTTAGAAAAAAGCAAAATCTAGGACTAACAGCAAAAAAGAAGTTTTTGCTTCAACTGGTGGTTGCTATAGCGTTCATATTCTTGCTAAGAAATTTTGGCTACCTAACTCCAAATCTATATATACCATTTGCTGATATCAGCATTCCGATAAATGAAACAGTATATTTCATTTTTGCAGCATTTATAATCGTCGGAACTGTAAATGCAGTCAACCTCACAGACGGTGTTGACGGACTTGCAACAGGAACAAGTATACCTGTTTTTCTAGCCTACACAGCAATTTGTTTTGCATGGGGCGAAGAATACACAGCAATCGGAATTTTTTGTGCAGGAATAACAGGCGGACTTTTTGGATTTTTAATCTATAACTTCAACCCAGCAAAAGTATTTATGGGCGACACAGGCTCGCTATTTTTAGGTGGTGCAGTTTGCTCAGTAGCTTTTGCGTTAGATATGCCACTAATCCTAGTCCCACTAGGAATTATGTACATCATAGAAACACTATCAACAATCATTCAAGTAATGTATTTCAAAGCAACCAAAGGAAAAAGATTTTTCAAAATGGCGCCCTTCCATCATCATCTCGAGTTAGGTGGGTGGTCAGGTAAAAAGTGGAAAGAAAAAGAACTTTTTGCTCTGTTTACAGGCATTACACTAGTAATGGGGATAATATCGTTTTTGGGTGTTTATTCTCGCTACTTCTAATGTGAGCGTCATAATTCACCGCAAACGCAAAATAAATTTTGCTTCCATCGTCAGCTACGTTTTCCAATTTCGGTCACATATATCTAATATGCTCCCTCATTGAAAAACTTGCTTCCTCGACTTGCGGCGTTTCTGACGCTCACAGCTTGAAGTCATAATTCACCGCAAACACACATTAAATTTTCAAGTGCTTAGACTTTCTTATTTTTTGGAGGTGCTTATGCAAAATTTCGACAGAGAGAAAACGGTTATTTATAAACCTACACCGCAAGCGAAACTAACGGAAGTTACTGCGATTAAAGAAAACTCTGTCGATTTGCCTTTTGCAATCTTAACGCTTATTATCCTGTGTTTAGGGCTTATAACCGTTTTTTCGTCTTCCTTTGCAAGAGCGTACTATGATTTAGAGGGCGAAACAGGCGGAAATGCAGCCTACTATTTCATCAGACAGGCGATTTTTGCCGGCATGGGTGTACTTTCTATGTTGGTTTGTGCCCAAATTCCGACTGTAGTTTTCAGACGGCTTTCGGGGCTTGTTTTGGCTGCCTCTATAGTGCTTTTGATTTTAGTGCCGTTTATCGGAGTGGACTCAGGCGGAGCTCAACGCTGGATTAGCTTGGGTTTTGTCACGTTTCAACCGTCAGAAATTGCAAAAGTCGGAGTTGTCTTGGTTTTTGCTAATATGATTTGCCGTTTTGGGAACGAAAAAATGGCAACTTTCAAATATGGAATTTTACCTTTTTTATTAATCTTGGTTTCGATAGTCGGACTGCTTTTGCTTCAACCGCATATTTCAGCATCTGTTATTATTTTAACAATAGGTGCGGTTATGATGTTTGTAGGGGGTGTTCGGCTTTATTGGTATATTGGAGGGGCGGCGATTTTTGCCGTTTCGGGAATTGTTGTCGTGACACAATTTGCCCACGCTTCCTCCAGAATTGCCGCATGGCTAGACCCATTTGCGGACATGACTGGCAAGGGTTGGCAAACAATACAGTCGCTTTATGCCATCGGCTCTGGAGGACTCCTTGGTTTGGGTTTAGGGCAGAGTAGGCAAAAATATTTATACTTACCCGAGGAACATAACGACTTTATTTTCTCGGTTTGGAGCGAGGAAATGGGCTTTATTGGCTCGCTTTTGCTTGTGCTTCTTTTCGCTATGCTAATTGCTAGAGGCTATTGGATAGCGCTACATTGCAAGGATAAATACAGCCATTTAGTGTGTGTTGGACTTGTGACATTGCTTGCGGTTCAAGTGCTTCTAAACATGGCGGTTTGCACTAATCTAGTGCCGAATACAGGAATATCACTGCCGTTTTTTAGTTATGGCGGAACGGCACTTTTAATACAAATGTCGCTGATGGGCATAATTTTAGGCATTTCTCGTCAGAAATCCTAAGGAGGAAAAACAATGAAAATTTTATTCACCTGCGGTGGAACGGCAGGACATATAAACCCTGCTGTCGGAATTGCGGGAAAACTGCGTGAACTAATGCCCGACTGCGAAATTTTATTTGTAGGCGCAAAAGGAAACATGGAAACTGAGCTTGTGCCACGTGAGGGCTATGAAATCAAGACGGTTACAATTACAAATTTAAGTCGTAGTCTGTCGCCCAAAATGATAGTACATAACTTGAATACAATTAAAAATGTAATCACAGCGACTTCTGATGCAAAGAAAATTATCCGAGATTTTAAACCCGATATCGCTGTGGGCACAGGTGGATATGTCTGTTATCCTGTTTTAAAGGCGGCGGCGTCTCTGAAAATTCCGACTATAATACACGAGTCGAATGCTGTACCTGGTTTGACTACAAAAATGCTCGCCTCAGTTGTCGATAAAATTTTGCTTGGCTTTGATGAGAGTGTAAAGCACTATAAAGATGCATCTAAAATCACAGTTACAGGAACGCCTGTTAGACTTGGTTTTTCGGCAAGTGACAAGGAGTCGGCTAGGGAGAAAATCGGGTTTACAAACGATAGACCGCTTGTGCTCTCTGTTTGGGGTTCGCTTGGGTCTGTTCATATGAATAAGGTAATGACAGAGTTAATATCCAAAATGGATAACTCAGGTTATACAATTATCCATGCAACAGGAAAACGTGCTTTTGAGACAGTAAGTAATACACTAAAAGACAGTAAAGCAGTTTTAAATGGCGATGCGAAAGTTTTTGAATATATATATAATATGCAAGAGACAATGGCGGCGGCTGATGTGATTTTATGTAGAGCGGGAGCTTCGACTTTGTCGGAACTTGGGGTTTTAGGAAAGCCTGTGATTTTAATTCCATCACCGAATGTTACAAATAACCACCAAGAAAAAAATGCGAGAGTTCTGGAAAATGTCGGAGCGGCAAAAGTAATGCTCGAGGGTGAGTTCACGGCGGAAAGCCTTTCTGCTGAAATTTCAAAATTATTAGCCGATAAAGTCGCACTTTCAACCATGAGCAAAAATATGAAAAATACTTCTCGTGGAGATATCACAGCAAAAATTACAGATATTGTCCTTGAAACAGCGAAAAAGTAAATAAGTTTGTCATTTTTCTCCTGTTTTGCATAGTATGGGGTAAAATAAGCTATGCGGAGGAAAATTCATGGATATTTGGCGAATTGAGGGAGGAATGGAGCTTAACGGCTCTGTTACGACCCAAGGGGCGAAAAATGCAGTGTTGCCAATTTTGGCGGCTGCCGTCCTTACCGATTGCGTTACCGAGCTTGAAAACTGCCCTGACTTAATGGATGTTTCGGGTTCTGTTGATATTTTGCGCTGTCTTGGCTGTGAAGTTAAACGTGACGGTGGTAGGGTGTACATAAATTCAGAAAATGCGGTGAAAAGTACAGTTCCGCATGATCTTATGGCTGGGATGCGCTCGTCGGTTATATTTTTGGGTGCAGTTTTGGCTAGATGTGGCGAGGCTACAATGGCTATGCCCGGCGGATGCGAGCTTGGACCGAGGCCTATAGATTTGCATCTTTCGGCATTACGAGAAATGGGCGCAGTAATTGAGGAACAGGGAGGAAATATAATCTGCCGAACCGATGGACTTCACGGGGCTAGAATTAATTTAGCATTGCCCAGTGTTGGTGCAACCGAAAACATTATGCTTGCCGCCTGTGGTGCAAAAGGTGTCACAGAAATCACAAATGCGGCGAAAGAGCCGGAAATATGCGACCTTGCGGACTTTTTGAGGAAACTCGGTGCGGATATTGTCGGAGACGGAAGTAGTGTTGTTAAAATTTTTGGATTTTCTCCTAAAAAATCAGTTAAACATAAGGTGATGCCCGATAGAATAGTTGCCGCAACTTGGCTTTGTGCAACTGCATCTGCGAGCGGGGAAGTAACTCTTTTAGGCACTAGGCACAGGCATATATCACCGGCGATTAAAGCGCTGACAGAAATGGGCTGTGAATTTGATTTAAGTCCCGACACTATAAAAATTTCAGCTCCGAAAATTCTACGTGCGCCATCGCCGATTGCGACAAGACCTTACCCCGGTTTTCCGACTGATGCACAGGCACTTTTGATGGCGGCGACCTTAAAAGCCGAGGGTACTTCTGCATTTACCGAAAATATGTTTGAGAGCAGATTTAGGCACGTTCCCGAACTATTGCGCATGGGAGCGAACATAAAAACCGAGGGGAAAGTTGCGATAGTTCGTGGTGTTAAAAAATTAACAGGCGCAAATGTCACCGCAACCGACCTTAGAGGCAGTGCGGCGATGATTATAGCGGCACTGGGCGCAAAAGGCGAAACAGTCCTTAGGGACACAGGACATTTACGACGTGGATACGAAAAACCCGTTGAAACATTGAACATACTAGGGGCAAAAATACGTTAAAGAGGATTCATTATTATGGCAGAAACACATGAAAATAAACCGCATGGGCAAAAAAGAAGGCGAAAAAAGAAGAAAATTCAAAAAATTTCTGCTTTACCTTTTATAATTGTCTGTGCGGTTATAATATTAAGTATAAGCCTAATTTTTAGGGTTGGAGAATTCGAAATATTGGGCAGTACGGTTTATACCGATGAAGAAATAATAAACGCTTCGGGCATACAAGATGGGGACAGTTTGCTGTTTCTAAATCTTTCAGGTGCTTCAAGCGGTATCTCGTCGGAATTGCCAGCAATCGGTCTTGTCGAAGTGGACAGGCAAATGCCGAACAAAATCGTAATCACAGTAGAGGAGAGCGAAGCGATTGCATATATAAGAATCGACGACAGTTATTATAGTGTTGATAAGGGCTTGCGTGTGCTTGAAAACATTTCAGAATCCGACATTGTAGGGAAAATCGAGCTTCGTGGTATGAGCGGAATTACACCTATCATCGGCACACAATTGGGAAGCATAAAGGCTGATGATATCGTTATGGTTGTGGACATGCTCGTGCGCTATGACATGCTTAAAGACGTGACGTGGATAGACTCGTCTGGTGATGGTGAAATTGAGTTTGACTATGAGGGCAGATTTGACGTTGTTATGCCACTTGGAGGCGATTTGGATTATAATTTTCGAAAACTTTTAACAGCGGTTTCAAAACTTGCCGAGGGAGATAGGGCGAAACTTGACTTGACAATTGACGAAAATGTACATTTTTATCCACAATAATAATATTAACAAATGATAAATTTTAGGATTGGTTCACATAATCTGTGAAAAAGACTTGACCTGTGAGCAAAAAAGTTATAGAATAAAGTTTGATAATTATGAACTTACAAAATTTGAGAATTAAGAATATGAAATAAAAAAACATGTGGGAGGCAACAAACATGGCATTTAATTTAGAAACCGGCCCAGAGAACGTAGTAACACTTAAAGTTGTAGGTGTTGGCGGTGCAGGTAATAACGTGGTTAACAGAATGGTAAATTCAGGTACAACAGGTGTTGAATTTATTGCCGTAAATACGGACAAGCAAGCACTTTCAATTTCAAGTGCTGACCAAACAATACAAATTGGTGAAAAACTAACTCACGGACAAGGCGCCGGTAGTGACCCTGAAATCGGAAAAAGAAGCGCTGAAGAGAGTAGGAATAATATTGCGAAACTTTTTGAAGATGCAGATATGGTTTTCATAACAGCGGGTATGGGTGGCGGAACAGGAACTGGTGCAGCTCCTGTTATTGCTGATATTGCGCGTGAAAGCGGTCTTTTAACTGTCGGTGTTGTCACAAAACCTTTTGGCTTTGAGGGCAAAAGAAGAATGTCACAAGCTCTTAAAGGCATAGGCGAACTTATGAGCAAGGTTGACTCTCTGCTAATTATACCTAATGACAGACTTAAATATGCAACTGACCAAAAGGTCACACTTGCAAATGCTTTTGAAATTGCCGACGATGTTCTACGTCAGGCGGTTACAAGTATTTCTGACCTTATTAAAAATACAGGATTTATAAATCTTGACTTTGCTGATGTTACAACAATCATGAAAGACGCTGGCTATGCACATATGGGTGTTGGTCGTGCGGCAGGAAAAGGCAAGGCAGAGGATGCGGCGAGAGCTGCTGTTGCCAGCCCACTTATGGAAACTTCTATACAAGGCGCACATGGCGTTCTTATTAACATCACTGGTTCAAAAGAAATGGGTCTTGATGATATCGAAAATGCAGCAAATCTTGTTCAAGAATCAGCTCACCCTGATGCAAATATCATCTTTGGTGCAACTTTCGATGACACATTTGAAGACGAAATTCGTGTTACAGTCATTGCAACAGGTTTCGAGGACGGTGCTACACCTATCCCAGCACAACCAAGTGCTCCTACTGCGAAAGAGCCTGCAACAGAGTCTAAAGGTCTTTATTCCTCTGCGACTGAAAAAGCAAGCACAGAAAATAAAACAAGTGCAAGCACAAATCCAGCTCCTACAAGCTCAGGAGAGGAAGATCCGTTCGATAGCATATTTAAAATTTTTAACTCTAAATAAGCACTTACTTTTATGTAGATGAAAAATTTGAGCTTAAAATAACTTTTTTTAAATCTTAAGAAAATTTTAATGGAAAAAATTGAAAATATGTGTTACAATAGGGTTGTTGTTTAACAACCCTATTGTTATATAATTACATCCCAAGGGGGAGAAGCAATCCTCGTTGTAATTTAATTATATCACTGTTGCACATCAAACAACTAAATTGTTATATGTTAAAACATAGTTTTTCTGTTCAAAGAAATTTTTTTATTAATTTAGAAAAAGTTTAAAAAGTTCAGAAAAAATTATTTTTTGAGGAACATTCTTTAGTAATTTACGTCTTAACTAAAGTAAAGTTATGCGAGAATTAAAATGTATTAACCGAGGAGGCCACAAAATGTCTGAGATTAAAGAAAATGTAGCAGAAACACAAGCAAAAGTTCCAACTCCGAACAGTGAAGCAAGAAACTTGCGCAGAAAGAAAGAACGCAAAAAGCGAACGAAAAAAATAATCGGTGCGGTTGTAACTGTTGCTATACTGGGTGGCATCGTGTATGGTGTTAGTTCACTTTTCAAAGAAGAAGATGTGGAACAGCAAGCGATGACGGCTACGGTTTTTCGTGGCTCTATTGAAAGTAAAGTTACAGGACATGGAACTGCTATGCCCAAGGCGAGTGAAACAATCACTTTAACAGCTGGCGGAACAGTTTTAGATGTATATGTCGGCGAGGGTGATGTTGTGACTGAGGGTCAACCGCTTTATGATATTGACAGTGCTGACGCTAAGGCTGCTGTTGAGTCTAAACGTGAGACACTTGAAAATTACCAAGACCAGCTAAATTCAATCTATGAGTCCTATGCTGACTTGACTATAACTGCTCCTTTTTCGGGAAAACTTCTCGAAGTAGCGGAAATTGAATATGACGACGATGTTAGTGGTGGCACAGTCATTGCAAAACTCGTTGACGATAAAACACTCAAACTTGATTTGTATTTTAGCTATGCCTATGAGCATGAAATTGAAGTTGGAAAAACTGCTGAAGTTTCTGTTCCATCGTCAATGACACTTTTGACAGGTACAGTTGAAGAAATAAATTATGTAAACCGTGTTACTCCGGAGGGGTCAAGCCTGTTTTCTGTAACTATTTCAATTACTAACTCAGGCTCACTAACCGATGGAATGGGCGCAACTGCAACACTTTTGGCTTCTGATGGAAGCGAAATTTACCCATATGAACCGGGTGAATTGAAAAACAATCGTGAAACAGAAATCACTGCGAAAACTTCCGGCTCAGCGATAAATGTAAACCTATTGGACTACATGGATGTAACACAGGGTACAGTTTTACTATCTTTGTCAGGTGACGATAATGATGACGAAACTTCAAGACTTCAAAACAACATTGCCGATGCGCAAGAAGAGCTTGATGAGGCTGAAAAAAGCCTTGCAAACTTCAATGCAGTTGCACCAATGTCCGGAACTGTTCAGTCAATTAATATTGCAACAGGCGAGGAAGTTGAAAGCGGAAAAGTTGCCGTTACAATTGCCGACACATCAATCATGACTGTTGAAGCAAGAATTGACGCAATGAATGTTACATACGTACAACCGGGCGCATTCTGCGAAATTATCCAATACGGAAGAGAGGGTGACATGTTCTATTCAGGTATGGTTGAATCTGTTAGCCTTGAGGGTAAATTCGAGGACGGTTATTCATTCTTCCCAGCGGTTATTGAAGTCGATAACTATGACGGACTTATGATGACAGGTATGGGAGTTGAGTATAGCATGATTGCTTCCCAATCAGCGGATACGCTTTTAGTT
>CAYJLH010000003.1:47064-70589 GCA_964370925.1 uncultured Oscillospiraceae bacterium
CCGCTTCAAGCAGTTAAATATGCTATGGATGGCACAGCTTGCGTTTTCGTTGATGAGACTATGGCTCCTGAAACAACACTAGACCCAGAAGCAACAGGTCTTGATATTCCTGCGGGCTATGTTCCTGTAGCTGTTACAGTTGGTTTGACCGATATTTCAAACGCAGAAATTATAGACGGTTTGGAAGAGGGTATGATGATATTCACACAATTTATGTCAGCTTCGGGAGATAGCTTCTCATACGGCGGCTTCTACTATTAAGAGGTGGATATTATGAAGCTCATTGATATCAAGAATGTCTGGAAAATTTATAATGAAGAGCTTGAAAGTGAAGTTCGTGCCTTAGCTGATGTTTCACTTGAAATTGAAAGAGGAGAGTTTGTCGCAATTATAGGAACGTCGGGTTCTGGTAAGTCGACACTCATGAATATCTTGGGTTGCCTTGATATTCCGACTTATGGCGAGTATTACCTTGATGGAGAACTTGTCAGTGACATGACAGACGCTCAGCTTTCAAAAATCAGAAACAAGCAAGTTGGATTTATCTTTCAGGGATTTAACCTGATTTCGGGATTAACGGCACTTGAAAATGTGGAATTACCTCTTACATATCAAGGTATTTTAGGCTCTCGCCGTAGAGATATGGCGATAGAGGCGCTTGAAAAAGTTTCTCTTGAAGATAGAACAGAACACAGACCCTCAGAAATGAGTGGTGGTCAACAGCAGAGGGTTGCGATTGCTCGTGCGATTGCAACAAGACCTGCGATAATTATGGCGGATGAACCGACTGGTGCGCTTGACACCAAAACAGGTGAACACGTGCTTAAAATCTTGCACTCATTGCATGAGGACGGCTCGACCATAATTTTAATTACCCATGATAATAATATTGCGGCGACTGCTGATAGAATTATCAGAATTTCCGACGGTGTTATAATTCAAGATTGCCCGAGAGAGGAGGCTAATCTGTGAATGTTTTACAAGCTTTTAGGATGGCGATGAAGTCGATTTTCGACAACAAAGCCCGTTCGATTTTAACTATGCTAGGTATCATCATCGGTGTAACTTCTGTTGTAATCATGGTTTCTCTCGTTGAGGGACAAACAAAATGGTCACAGGAATATTACGAGAAAATGGGCTCTAATAAGTTGAATGTAAGCGCATATTCTTACACGGGTTTAGATGTTACAGAGCAACTTTATGAATACTGCATGAGTTTGGGTGATATTGTTGTCGGTGTCACGCCACAAGCATATGTATATACAAATGGCGGCATTAGATTTCAAACAATCAGCACAGACACCATGGAGGATAGCTATCTACAGATTTATATGGGTAGTGACCAATATGCGCTGTGTAATAACTACACGATAGAAAACGGTCGAGATATTTCAAGATTAGATATTGAAAAATACAATCAAGTAATAGTTCTTGGCTCTGTGATTAAAGACCATTTGTTCGGAGTTCAAGACCCTATAGGAAAGACTGTGACCTTGGACGGCGAACCATTTACGGTTATAGGAACTTACGAAGCAAAAGACCCTGATAAGCAATTCTGGGGCATGGACGATATTGCGGTTATACCATACACAATGTCGAGTAAAATGAATGCTCATTTCAGCGACTATGTCGTTAAAGCATCCGGAAAAGATGAAACAATCGAGGCATCAACGATGATTCAAGGTTTTTTATCAGGACTTATTCCTAAAGACAGAGGGCATTATCAGGTGCGCTCAGAAAACGAGTGGCAAGAATCCAGCGACGAACAAACAAGAGTCATAAGCCTTGTCGTCGGCGGTATAGCAGGAATTTCGCTTTTGGTTGGCGGTATCGGTATTATGAATATTATGCTCGTTACTGTTACTGAAAGAACTCGTGAAATCGGAATTAGAAAAGCTATAGGTGGCTCAAGGCGGTCTATAGTAATGCAGTTTTTGATTGAAGCTGCTGTTATTTGTTGTGTCGGCGGATTTTGGGGTGTTGCTTTAGGATATCTCGGAACTATAGTTGCGGGAAAACTCATGATGGACACGTTTTTGCTTCCATCCATGGGACTTACGATATTTGCGCTCACATTCTCCGTTGGACTTGGCATAATTTTTGGACTTTATCCCGCAATCAAAGCCTCGGGTTTACAACCTGTTGAGGCATTACGTGCAGATTAAAAGAGAGGAATTAGCAAAAATGAAAAAAATAATATCAATATTGCTTTTAGTCTGCCTAGTGGCAGGACTTGGGGTTAATGCTTTTGCATATAATGGATATGTCGATATTACAGATGAGGAAACCGCAGAAAATGTCGATATTTTGACAATGATGGGCGTTGTTAACGGCACAGGTGGAGGAAATTTCTATCCAAATGAAAACCTAACTCGTGCGCAATTTGCAAAAATGGCAATTGAAGCTATGGGAAAAGGCGAGGAAGAATACCTTTACAGAAACCGCACAATTTTCCCAGATGTGCGCTCAAACCACTGGGCGAGAGGCTATATAAACCTTGCGGTTAACCTAGAAAACAAAATCATATCAGGACAAGGTGATGGAACTTTTGCACCTGATATAAGCATAACTTATGCACAGGCGGTTACTATGCTTGTTCGTATGCTTGGTTTTTCTGATGCCGATGCCGGAATGCTCTGGCCACAGGGATATATGGATTTAGCGGCAGAAAACGGGCTTACTGAGGGTCTTTTCCTAGACTATAACACAGCAATTAGTAGAGCGGATGCGGCGAAGCTTTTCGTTAACTTGCTCGGCTGTGACACAAAAGAGGGAACACCATATATAAATGGTTTGGGAACGGCTGTAAGTGGAGTTGTTATCATGTCTGATGATGCTGAAACCGACAGCGGAAAACCTGGTGCGGTTGAAACTTCTAGCGGAACATACTTGCCAAAAGACGAAGTTTTTCCGAGTTCTTTCGTAGGTCAAAGAGGAACAATTGTAACAGATGAAAATAACTATCTTATTGCCTTTGTACCTGACAGTGAAAATATGATAAGCATAATAGCGTCAACCGTAAGGGCAGATATGCTTAAAACATCTGACGGAAAAGAGTATGAAATTGCATCTGATACAGCGGCATATGACACTGGTGAAATTTCAACATATGGCGAAAAATGGATAAATATTCACTCTGGCTCTATAGTAAACCTATATTTCTCTGATGCCGGAAGAATTGAGGGAGTTTTTATCAAAGGTGGAACTTCTGACGACGCTATGGCGATTTATGCCAATTCTGGAAGCAGCTCTTTTTCCTCGCTTTACAGTAGGGACGGCGATGTAACTTTTTACAAAAACGGTGAAATCGTAACTGGTGGCGACATAAGACCATATGACGTTGCAACTTATGAGAAATCCAGCCGTAGTCTTTATATTTCTGACCTTAAACTGAGCGGGATTTATGAAAATGCTTACCCAAATGTTGAGTCACCATCAGTGATTACGCTTATGGGAATTGATTTTGAAGTAATTCCCTCAGCGGTTGAAAAACTCAATGATTTTGATATTGGAGACAGCATAACTCTTCTTTTGACACACGATATGCGCATAGCTGGTGCGGTTAAAAGGGGAGAGGTCAGAACTGAAAGCGTTGGAATTGTAACAGCTTGCACAACAGATAGTGCAACGGTTGCTCTTTTATCGGGAATAAGCGTGCAAGGTGACCCAGAACTTGACTCAGATGAGGCGAGCGAAATGGTTGGTCAACTTGTGGAAGTGTCGTCAAGAGGCAAGGGGAAAATCTCTGTCAAAGTGTTAACTTCTGACGATGGCAGTGGAACTATTGATATGTCAGATAGAACCATTGGCGATATTACAATTAGTAAAACAGCAAACTTTTTTGAGAGAGTTGGCAATAGCGGACTAATTCAAATTGAAGAAGATGATATTTTAGTTGATAGAATAAGCGCTTCTGACGTGGTTTTTGTTTCTGAAAACTACAAAGATGAGGCTGATATCATTGTTTTGGACGATGTGACAGGCGATGTTTATACTTATGGTTTAGTCACTGAGATTACAGAGGTCGAAGAAATTAAGTCGCTAGGGACTTTGGATAGCAAAATAGTTTATGATACAATTGAAGTTGAAAATGGTTCTGGAGTGGTTTCTGGATTGAGAACTTCTTACAAAGGCGGAGAGGGCGATTTTGTCGGACTTGTTCCATCTTTGGACGGCTCAAGAGCTGCGAAAGTTATTTCGCTAGAGTCTATAAGAAATGTCGGACGCACTGAATTTTCGACTGAGGGTGATGTCGTAATGGCTCACACAAATGAAGGTGATTTTGTAGTTTCTGGAAATGTTCAGTGCTATAATGCGAGAACTGGACTTTGGATGGATTCGTTGGAACTTGCTCGCTCTTTCTCGGACGACTTGACTTTGTATTATGACAAAGATATCTCTGAGGGTGGGCAGATTAGAATTGTAGTTGCAAATTAAAATATTTTTGCTTCGGCGAAAAGGGAACGCACTTCGAAGGCAAGAGAACGCACTTCGAAGGCAAAAGAACGCTCTCCGAGGGCATACTTTTTTACGCAAAAAAGTATGCAAAAAGCGTTCAAGGAGAGAGTTTCGACTCTCTCTCCTTGAAAATTCTCACTAAACGACACAAAAGGGGGTCGCCTGACCCCCTTTTGGATTTCCCCCGCATTTGCGACAAGTCGCAAGGTTAGCCTAATCTTGGAATTTAGTAGGTTAGGGGAAACGCTTTCTTTATAAAATTTTGCAAGTAAGTAGATGCGTGCTTCAGACAGGCGACAGCCGTGGAGTACGCATTTTATCGTGCGATTGCAACTATTACAAAGGCTTGCAAATCACGATAGCCTGTACATTCAGCACCCTTATCGCCTCTTCGGCGTTCGGGGGCGAAACCCCGACGAATCTTTGGTTACTTTCTTTTCGGAAGAAAGTAACAAGTCCTCGTCGCTCCCTCAGCGGAGCACGTTTCTTTAATTCTCTTGATTTAATCAACTCTTCCAACTAAATAATCAATTGAAACCTCGTAAAAGTCTGCAATTCTAACTAAAATTTCAAGTTAATGAAAAAATCCTGCGAATTTCGCAGGATTTTTTGTTATTCAATTATTCAGCAATAATTTTCTTAAGTTTTGCGTATCTTGGAAGTGAATTCTCAAGAACTCTAACAGGTGAACCTTGGATTAGTGGCTCAATGTAATCAAGAACTTCGTCTGTGACATTGTTGCCCTCAGCGTTAATCCACTCAAGTGGAACTTTTTTCTCGAAGTTAGCAACAGATGTTAGTGGTAGAAGTTTTGTTTTGCAGTTGTAAACACCGTCAACATACTCACGCTCAAATGCAACCATTTGACCGTCAGCGCCTTTGATTGCGCTTTCAACAGCTGTACGTCCTGCCAAAACAGCTTCATCAACGTCAGTTTTAGAAGCAAGGTGAGATGCGCAGCGTTGTAGTAGGCTTAGTTCGATGCCACGAACTTTAGAGCCTGTACGCTTTTTAAGCTCATCAGCAAGGCAAACTGCAAGACCACCCATTTGAGCGTGTCCAAAACCGTCTGTGCTGTTTGAAAGGTCGTTAAACAAACCAGAAATTAGGTTGCCTTTACCATCGTGGATACCCTCAGAAAGAGCAACGATAACTTTACCGTTCTTTTCGTATAGAGCGCCGACATCTTGATAGAATTTTTCAATGTCAAAAGCAACTTCGGGTAGGTAGACAAAATCAGGGCCGTCGCCATGTCTTGTAGCAAGAGCAGCAGCAGCTGTTAGCCAGCCGGCGTTTCTTCCCATAACTTCAATAACAGTAATCATGCCACGGTCATAAACTTTAGCGTCTTTTGCAACTTCCATGCAAGTTGTTGCAATGTACTTAGCCGCAGAACCAAATCCAGGGCAGTGGTCTGTTCCGAATAGGTCGTTGTCGATTGTTTTGGGGATGCCCATTACACGGCAAGGATAGCCGACTTTTTCCATATAACGGTTGACCTTATCACAAGTGTCCATAGAGTCATTTCCGCCGTTATAGAAGAAGTATCTAACGTCGTATTTTTTGAAGATTTCGACAATTCTTTTGTAGTCGGTGTCGTCTTTTTCAAAATCTGCAATTTTGTAACGGCATGAACCTAGCTCAGCTGAGGGTGTGCTCATTAGTAGGTTTAGTTCGTATTCGTCCTCTTGGTTAAGGTCGTAAAGCTTGTCTTCAAGCACACCGACAATGCCGTTTGCAGCGCCGTAAACGCGTGTGATGTGTGTTGAATCAAGAGCCGCTCTGATTGCTCCGTAGATGCTTGAATTGATAACTGCTGTTGGTCCGCCTGACTGTCCGATGACGCAAGCGCCTTTAAGAATATTCTCCATTTTTTAGCCTCCGTTTGTGTAAAGTTTATAATAGAAATACGTTATAATTATCATATCACATAAATTTAAAAAAATAAATATGCAAAATCCCTTTATTTATTAAAAATTTTGTGGTATAATATAGTCACTCTCTACATGAGGGTAACATATTAACAAAAAAACATAGGAGATGAAATTATGCCACTAGTAACTTCGACGGAAATGTTTAAAAAAGCCTATGAGGGTGGATACGCTGTCGGCGCATTCAATGTAAACAACATGGAGATTGTTCAGGGTATTACTGAAGCTGCGGCTGAAGTTAAATCACCCCTAATCCTTCAAGTATCTTCAGGTGCAAGAAAATATGCAAAACACGTTTATCTTATGAAGCTTGTTGAAGCAGCAATTGCAGACACAGATCTTCCAATCTGTCTACACCTAGACCACGGTGCTGACTTTGACATTTGCAAATCATGCATCGATGGTGGTTTTACATCAGTTATGATCGACGGTTCTCACCATTCTTTTGAGGAGAACATTGCAGTAACTAAAAAAGTTGTTGAATACGCTCATGACCACGGTGTTGTTGTTGAAGGTGAGCTAGGTCAGCTTGCTGGTGTTGAAGACGACGTTAATGTTGCTGAACACCAATACACAGACCCTGACCAAGTTCAAGAGTTTGTTGAAAGAACAGGAGTTGATTCACTTGCTATCGCAATCGGAACTTCACACGGTGCTTTCAAATTCAAACCAGGTCAAAACCCTGAACTAAAATTTGATATCCTAGAAGAAGTTTCAAGAAGACTTCCTGGCTTCCCAATCGTTCTTCACGGTGCGTCTTCAGTTATTCCTGAATTCGTTGCTAAAGTTAACCAATACGGCGGAGCAATGCCCGACGCTATCGGTATTCCAGAGCCAATGCTAAGAAGAGCTGCTGAACTTTCAGTTTGCAAAATCAACATCGACTCTGACCTACGTCTTGCAATGACTGCTTCAATTCGTGAGCACTTTGCAACAAAACCAGGTGACTTTGACCCACGTCAATACCTATCACCAGCTCGTACAGCTATCAAAGACATGGTTAAACATAAGATTATCAATGTTCTTGGTTGCAACGACAAAATCTAGTACACAATAAAAAATGAATTTATAGCGATATGTCTGAATTTTTTGATATATCGCTATAATTTTGTGCTCATAAACTTTACAAGTACATATTTTGTGACTGGGCTTTTGAATAAATTAGTAAGACCTAGTTTGTACAAGTTTATAGAGGGATTTGGCTAGATATCTATTGAAAAAATGTAAAATTATGATACAATATAGTAATAAAATATAGGAGGTCATTAAAATGAGATATTTCAAAAAATCTATGGCAATTATCTTGAGTGTTGCTCTTATCTGCTCACTGGGCATAACAGCCTTTGCAGCAGAGGGTGAAACAACTCTCACAATTCTAGGTACATCAGATATACATAGTAATATCTGGGGCTATACCTATGAGGACGACAAAGAGACCACAAATAATGGACTTGCACGCGTGTATACATATATACAACAAGTCAGAGCTGAAAATCCAAACACAATCTTGATTGACAATGGTGACACAGTTCAAGGTAATATTTTAACAGACGATATTTACAACAAGCAAGAGGGTGAACACCCTGTAATTGCAGCTATGAATTATATGGGATTTGATGCCATGGTTTTAGGTAACCATGAATTTAACTTCCAAGCTTATGACCTAGTAGAGCGCATTGAAGAGCAAGCTGAGTTCCCAATGCTTTCAGCAAACACAACTGTGAAAGAAACAGGCGAATATTATGTTGAGCCATACACAATTGTTGAAAGTGCAGGGGTTAAAGTTGCGATTATCGGAGCAACAACTCCAAACATTCCTGTTTGGGACGGTGACGCTGTTGCGGATCTAGCGTTTGAAGATATGGCTATCGCTGTAGGCCGTTCAATAGATGAAATCGGAGACAGTGCTGACATCATCATCGTTTCTGCTCATGCGGGTATGTTCGCTGAGTTTGACGAAGAGGGCAGATCAGACGCAGCTCAAAAAATTATCGATGAAAACCCAGAAGTTGATGTTTTGCTTGCAGGACATATGCACATCATTGAAAACGAAAAACAAGGTGAAGTTGTTGTTGGCGCACCTCGTAACTTGGGTCGTGACGTAGTTCGCTTTGACCTAACACTAGACAGTGAAAAGAATATCATTGGTTCAACAATTGATGTTGTTGACATGACAGATGTAGTTCCAAGTGAAGAAATTCGCTCAATTCCTATCGTTATGGAAGCTCACCAACGCACAATTGATTTTATTGCCGGCGGAATTTCAGCTGATGGCACAGAGGGTGGCGGAGCTTTAGGAACAACAACTGAGAGATTCCAACCTGAAAATGAAATCATGGGAATTCCCGAAGGAAAAATTGTTGACACAGCTGTTGTTGACCTAATCAACATGATTCAACTTGAGCAATCAGGTGCTGATGTTTCTGCGGCGGCACTTTTCCAAAACACAAGTGATTTGCCTGAGGGCGAAATCAACTACGGAAACATTTTCTCAATCTACAAATTTGACAACACACTTTATCGTGTAGATGTTACAGGCGCAGAGCTAAAAGCTTATATGGAGTGGAGTGCTGAATGCTTTAACCAATGGGTTGAGGGTGATATCAACATTTCATTTGACCCAGAATACCCTGGATACCTATACGACATGTTCGCAGGTGTTGATTATCAAATCGACTTAAGTATGCCAAAAGGCGAGCGTATTAAAAATGTAATGTTCGAGGGTGAGCCACTAGCTGACGACCAAATTTTGTCACTAGCAGTTAATAACTACCGTTATGCTTCTGCACTAAAAAGTGGTGAGCTAGTCGCCGGCACACGTGATTGGGAATCACCAAATGCAATTCGTGACATGATTGTTCAATATTTTGCTGATAATTCTCCTGTTGCTCCTGTTGTGGACAACAACTGGGAAATTATCGGAATTGATTTGCAAGAGGATAATGCTGATAGAGCTACTCTAATTTCTCTAATCAACAATGGTCAACTTGAAACACCTTACGACAAATCAATGAACCTAAACGATGAATCGGTTAAAGAAATTCTTGCTATGGCAAATAACCTAAGCTTCAATGGTGCTACATACACAGTCGACGCTGTTATGGATGATGCTGGAAATGCTTACTATCGCTTACGTGATGTTGCAACAGTGTTAAAAGGCACAGAGTCTGCTTTCAATATCGGTTGGGACGGCAAAGTTACAATCACAAAGGGTGAAGAGTATACAGAAGATGCACTAGTTCTAAATAGACCTTCTACAATGGGCGAAGCTGTGACACTTTCTGTTATGGTTTATGGCGTTGAAGTTAGTGTTTCTGCTGTCATGGTCACACCTGAGGGTGACGAATATGGTAACTATTATGTAGGCATGGAAGATTTAACTAAACTTCTAGGCTAATAAGGAAATATCAAAAATCCGCCCGAAAGGGCGGATTTTTATATAATTACGCGTTTAAATTTTTACTTTGGGCAAATTCCATTGGTATTTTGTCGCACACATTCTCAGTGCAAAAATTAATGCTATGCTCACGACCATAGAGGTGACATGAGGTACTTTTAGAATTTTAAACATTAGGTAATACAAAACACCTCCGCTGATAGATGCAACTGCATAAATGCGCTTCCGAAGAACAAAGGGTACTTCGTTAATAAGAACATCACGAATCATACCACCGCCAACACCCGTTGAAACACCGACAAAAAGTGCGAGGAAAAAGGTGTATGGCTTGTCGCTGAAAATTAAGACGTTCATGCCATTTACTGTGAAAAGTCCGATTACAAGTGCGTCTAAAACATTTAAAATATTGTCCAGTTTGTAGCTTTTACAAAGCGATGGGTTTTTGTAGGCTATAAGAAAGACTATGAAAGAAGTTGCGAGCGCAAATGAAATAAATGTGTGGTTGACGAAAGAGGCAGGAGGAGTGTTTCCAATTACTAGGTCACGGATGATACCACCGCCGAGAGCGGTAGTACAGCCCAGAAAAGTGACTCCAAAAATATCCACTTCTTTTTTTATTCCCACAATAGAACCGGCGATAGCGGCGACTACAACGCCGACTAAATCTAAACTTAAAACTAAAAAATCCATATCTTAACTACCTTTAAATTAATAAACATATCATTTTAAATAATAACATTAATATAGCACAATTTCAAGAAAAATTTGCATAAAGTTAGGAGTTAAAAACTATGGCAATATTTTATCTGGTCAGGCATGGAAAAACAGACTATACAGAGCGTGATACAAAAATTTTTAAAGGCTATGGAGTGAATCTCTCGCCACTGGCTGAACGTGGAATTGAAAAGCTCAAAGAAAGTTCAAAAGATGATAGATTAATGGGAGCTGACCTTATATTATGCTCACCATATACACGTGCGGTACACTCGGCGGCTATACTGTCTAAGAACTTACAAGTTGACATTAAAATAGAAACAGATTTACATGAATGGTTGCCGTTTAAAGATTATAGTAAGTATCCTGAGGAAAAAACAGTGCTTAAATATTACAAAGAATTTGTGAAATATGAAGGAAAATATCCCCAAAAAGAGGAGCTGAACTGGGAAACTTCTGCCGAAATGCGTAAGCGTATGTTAAATGTACTGGAAAAATACGAGCATTTAGACAAAGTACTGGTTGTATGCCATGGAATGGTTATCCAGTCATTAATAGGTGGAAAGATTATAAAAACAGGTGAAATTGTCGAATTTTCGATATAAAATAGAATTATTCAACTTTTTATTACCATATATTGTGTAGACAGTTTAAAATATAACTAGTAAAATTTAACAAAAAACTGAAAAGCACTTCCAATCAGTAAAAAAATGTAGTATAATATCTCCAATTAAAAGATTTTTAACAGCTGTAATACTTTCTTAATACTTTGTTGAACAAAATGTGAATTATATTTTTGGAGCTTAAAAAGTGCTTCCCTTTTAAAAGATCGTATAGTATAATTACAAAGCGTAAAGGGTGAATGTTTCATCGGATTCTGATTGAAACTTACACATTGCGATTTAAAGTTAAGTCTGTGACGAGAATGCCGATATATAAACAGACGATACTATATAATAATAAACTTTACGATTAATTTTGATTGGGGGTAACTTCCCGTAGCTATACGGGAAAGGCAGTATGAAAAAATCTAATAAGGCATTAAAAATGCTAGGAAGTTTTTGTGCGTTGGCTGCTTGTGCCGCTATTGCGGTCTATGTAGTTTCGTCGATGGAAAACACGGAAAAAGAAGCGATTGTTTCAACCCCAACTCCTACGACGTCTGTGACTGTCGAGCCAAGTCAAACGCCAGTTGAAAGTGAAGAACCTGTCGAGCCACTTACAGCCATAGAAGAAATGGCGATTAGCGCAGAAACAGAATCACTTCCACACGATAAACTTTTTATAACACCGGAAAGACAAGAATATCAATCAGGAGCACTACAACTTATAATTCCTAAACTTGAAGTTGATATACCTATTCTCAATGGAATTGATGATTACACATTGAGCATGGGAGAGGGGCTTTACGACTATTCTCAGCTACCTGGAAAAGGTAATAGAAATGTTTCAATCGCAGGACACAGAAACAGCGTCTATAACGGTCAAATTATTGACAACATGCCTTTTTACTACATCGATACTCTGGCAGATGGCGATTGCTTATACCTCGTTGATGATGAGTATATATATCGCTATGTGTGGGATAAAACTACAATTGTTGAAGAAAGCGACTGGGGGCCTATATACAGTCAAGGTTTTTCCGCATTGACGCTCACCTCATGTGAGCCGATAGGAATTGCCGACCATCGTATTATAGTTCGCGCAGCAATGGTAGAAATGATTCCTTTCAGTGAAACATATGAATACCCTGAAGTTTACGAAACAGAGATCGAAACGCCTGCTGATTGGGAAGCGGCGGAATTGGAAGAGCTTGCAAGCAAGCTCGAAGCAGAAGAGTCGAAATGACTAGAACAAAACTCAAGCAAGGAGAATTAGAGTAATGAAAATGAATTTTATAAAAAAAGCAGGACTGGTCGCTTGTACTTTTGCTTTTGTAGCATTAGGAAGCGCATATGTATCACCAATAGCTGATGCGGTTGATGTTCCGCAAACAGCAGCAACACTTTCGGGTGTTACAGTATATTCAAACTCAAAAGCATCAATTGATGCCTCAAACATCAATGAGGGATATATCAGTGTTAAATACACAGGTGGAAAAGAAGTTAGGATAAAAGTTCAAGTCATCAAAGAGGGTGGCGCAACTTATACTTACGACCTAAACAACTGGGGCGGAGCGGAAGTTTTTAACTTAACTCAAGGTGACGGAAAATACCAAATCGCAGTTTATGAGCAAAACCCATCAACAGGAAAATATGCAACTGCATATTCCACAAGTGTTACAGTGACACTTAGAAATGAGCTTTTGCCATTTCTTTATCCAAATCAATATGTAAACTATAACGCAAGCTCAGCAACAGTTGCAAAGGCAGCTGAAGTTGTTCCTGTGGGCGCAACTGATGTTCAAAAAATTCAATCAGTTTTCACTTTTGTCACAAACCACTTTTCATACGACTACAACTTAGCGGCGACTGTTCAAAGTGGATATCTTCCCGTAGTTGACAACGCACTAGCGGCTCAAAAAGGAATATGCTTTGACTATTCATCTGTTATGAGCGCTATGCTTCGTTCACAAGGTATTCCGACAAAACTCGAAATTGGTTATGCCGGAGATATTTACCACGCATGGATTAGCTGCTACATAAGCGGAACAGGGTGGGTTGATAATGTTATCAAATTCGATGGAATTAACTGGACACTAATGGATCCCACTTTTGTTGAAACAGGTGGACATAGCCAATATGCTTACACTTATACAACAACTGCATCAAACTATGTAACTAAGTATTCACACTAAAGCCGTGCTTTAGATAATTTAGGAATGTATACATTATAATATAAGGCATTTGCCTTATCAGGGAATGGAGATGGCATATGAGTAATAATGTTGGAGGAGCTGTAAAGCTATCATATGACGAACTTGCGACATTTTGTTATCAATTGAGTCTTATGATGCGAGCTGGTATAGGCTCTGAAGAGGGTGTTTCACTTCTCGTTGAGGATGCAAGCAGCAATGCAAAGGTTTTGCTAGAATCAGTACATACTCATTTATCCGATGGACTATCGCTTTCAAAATCGCTTGAAAAAACAGGTAGCTTTCCAAGCTACATGCTTAGAATGATTGAAATTGGGCAAGTTTCAGGTAAACTCGATAAAGTATTAACCGCTTTGTCAAGTTACTACGAACGACGCTCTGACACAACAAAAGCCATTAGAAAAGCCGTCTCCTACCCTGCAACCATGTCAGTTTTGGTGGCTATAATTTTCTTGGTTCTTGTATCAAGAGTTCTTCCTGTTTTTGGTCAAGTGCTTGGACAATTGGGATTATCACTTTCGCCTGTGGCTCAAAGCATGATTGCTTTCGGTTCATCGGGAAATGTAATTGTCGGAGTTGTCGTGGTTTTGATTGTTATTATGGGTGTTGTACTATTCTTCACTATGCGTGAAAATGCTTACACCAACATTATCTCAAAAACCAAAACAGGAAAATTAATAGACAGAAGCCATTTCGCCTCAGCTATGGCAATGATGCTTGCAAGCGGATTGACAGTTGACGAGGCTATGGATAAAGCAATCGACCTTTTGAGCGAATCGGCACTAATTGAGCAATTCAAAAAATGCCGTGACCTTACAGAAAAAGGAACAAGATTGCCTGATGCAGCGGCTGAAACAGAGGTTTTCACTCGCACACAAACAGGAATCTTGTCCGCAGGTTTCCGTGCAGGTGTTCCTGAGCAAGCAATGGAAGAGCTTGCCGAGCGTCTGCAAGAAGAGTCTGACGAACACCTAGGTCAACTACTTGGCAGATTTGAATATGGTCTTGTGGTTGCACTTTGTGTGGTTGTTGGAATTGTTTTGCTATCGGTTATGCTACCGCTAATCGGTGTGCTTTCTTCAATTGGAGGCTAATTGCCTATGAAAACAAAAAAACAAGGACTCTTAAAAAGAGTTTTGCCGGCGGTTTTGGCATTTATATTACTGCCCACCGTTCTTATCCTGGCATCGGATAACTTGAGCGAACGCTCTGCAAGTGAAAGTCTTGATTTATTCGAACAAAGTATACGAAGAGCAACAGTTCAGTGTTATGCAATTGAGGGCTTTTATCCCGAGGAAATCACCTATATTGAGGATAATTATGGTATTTCAATAGATAGAGAGCGATATATGGTCGATTATCAATACATCGCTTCAAACCTAATGCCCGATATTACTGTCATACCACGGTCAAATTAAGGAAGCATCAACCACCTAAAGGAGGATGAATCATGCACTTGCAAACAGGGCAGGGACGTGTTTTTAAAGTAGTCACGGTTTTGTTGTTATGCGCTTTGTTTTTCATATTTGCAGTTGGCGTAACTATGCTTGGAAGCACAGTTTATTCAGAGGCAGTTCAAAATTCTGACGAAAACTACACACATCGTACAGCACTATCATATATTGTTAATCAGATATGGCGTTCCGACGTTGCGGATGGCATATCTATAGGTACGTTTGGAGATGGTGATGCGCTTTTCTTAAGAGAAATGGGCTATGTTACAATTTTGTATACATATGAAGGTGTAATTCGCGAGCTATATACCTCAGACGATGTTGAATTAACACCGGACAGCGGAAATGCAGTCATTGAAGTTTCGGCGCTTGATTTCGACACAAATGGTGAGGGACTTTTAAATATTAAAGTCACAACAAACGACGGTGAAGTTTTAGAAACTTCTATTGCACCGAAAAGCGGAATCTCCGAGGAGGTGGCACGATGAAATTTCGTTCTATGAAAGGCGGAGCTTCCAGAACAAACTTAGTATTGCTGGAACTTATATTAAATCTATTTTTATTTCTAATATGTGCGGTTGTATGCGTCAGCCTTATCTTTTATGCACGTAGCCTGTCGGAAGAGAGCACAAAGCTTACAGAAGCTGTATACTTAGCACAAACCGCCGCAGAAACTTTGAAAAGCGGGGGAGAGCTTCCAACAGATTACACTGACGAAATATCTGGTCTTGACGTGAAAATCATTGATAAAAACTTGACAAGTGATATAGAAATATATTATAATGAAAGCCTTATATACTCTGTAGAGGGGGTACATGAATTTGAAAAAGAATAATTCATCCCCAATAGGCGTCGGCGTAATTTCTGTTATCAATGTTTTGCTCGTTTTGAGCCTTTCCGTATTTGCGGTTTTGACATTGGTTTCTGCACAAGCCGACCTTGAATTGAGTCAAAGAAATGCTGATACTATACAGGCTTTTTATAAAGCCGACAGCGAGGCTCACGAGCTTTACAATAACTTTGCCCAAGGCGAGGAAGAAGAGCTTTTGACAGAGCTGACAATTAGTGACAGACAAATGCTTAATCTGCACTTCGTAAGAAATGCTGATGGCACAGTTGAGATTTTGCAATGGCGAACATTGCCTGTCATGATAAGCGATTTTGATGGATTAAATGATCTCAATCTCTTAGGTGAATGATTTTTGTAACATCAAAATTAAAGGAGAGAGTACTCACTTGAAATTAACTGACATTTTGAATATAGCGGTGGAGCGTGAAGCTTCAGATATTCTAATTGTAGCTGGTATGCCTGTTGCATTTAAGGTAAATGGAGTTATCGACAGAGTAGGCTCGGATCTCGGTGTTGAAGACACTGAAAAAATTACATCTGAAATTTACAAAATGGCGAACGACAGAGATATAGAAAGACTCTCACTTTGTGGGGACGACGATTTCTCTTTTGCGGTTCGAGGACTTTGTAGGTTTCGTGTTAACGCACTAAAACAGCGCGGAAGCTATGGACTTATAATCCGTATAGTTTCGTTTAATTTACCAAACAAAGATAAACTAGGTGTTCCTGATACAGTAATGCAATTTGCCGACCGCACACGAGGACTTATTCTCGTAACCGGTCCTGCCGGAAGCGGAAAAACGACAACGCGTGCTTGTATCATAGATTACATTAATACAAATAAAAATAAACATGTAATCACAATTGAAGACCCTATTGAATATCTTCACCACCACAAAAAAAGTGTGGTTACACAGCGTGAGATTTCAACGGACACAGTATCATATGACACAGCACTGAGAGCGGCACTTCGTGAAGCTCCAGACATTATATTGCTCGGTGAAATGCGTGATCCGGAAACAATCAAAGCGGCAGTTACGGCGGCTGAAACTGGACATTTAGTAATTTCAACCTTGCACACCTTGGGTGTTTCGAACACTGTCGATAGAATTATCGACACATTCCCACCCGAACAACAGCAACAAATCAGAACCCAACTCTCTATGGTTATAGAGGGAATTGTTTCACAGCAACTAATGCAAGCCACTGATGGTTCATTAATACCTGCTTTCGAGGTCATGAACTCAAACAGTGCAATACGTAATATAATAAGAGAGTCAAGAGCGCACCAGTTAGATAATATCATTTCTCAATCTGCGGAAGAGGGAATGATGCTCATGGACCAGTATATTATCAAATTAGTGCAATCAGGTAAAATATCTCAAGAAGAAGCACTTAGAAAATGTGTAAACTCCGACTGGATGA
The DNA here is from genome assembly GCA_964370925.1 of uncultured Oscillospiraceae bacterium. GTDB lineage: Bacteria > Bacillota > Clostridia > Oscillospirales > Oscillospiraceae > Heteroscillospira. The sequence goes on from CAYJLH010000003.1 coordinate 64,109, forward strand.
AAAAAAGACTTGCAGCACGATAATTTGAGGCGTGTGGAGTCGAATTTGTAAACAGACGGATACATTCTTTGTAACTTGAGCTAGGCTCAATTAATATATAAATAATTTTAGGGGGAAAAAATAATGAAGAAAGTAAACTATTTGACTAAAGACCGTATCATAGCATTGGTTATGATTATTTCTTTAAGCCTTGGTTTGGTTGCGCAAGCTCTGATGACGAGTGCTTATGCGGACAACACAAACGCAGGTAAGAACAATCAAGTTCTAACAGGCACAAGCCACGATGGTGAAGATGCACATTTTGTCAATCCAGAAGATGTGAAATATCTTACCTTTGATGGTACAGACTTTGTGTCTGCAACTGATTTAAGTGGTGCAGAAATTGAAAAATATGTGCCATCAACTGCAAGCTTGAGTGAGTACAAAAATGATTTTAATACTCATAACTGGACATCTCAGGGTGTGCCTGAAGTTGAAGTAAATCCTGTTGTTACAACAGAGAAAACTGCAGCACAAGCTACTGATACTAATGGGAATTTTATTGAAAATGAATTTGATATCACTTTAGAAGTTACTAGCACACATAAAGCTGAAAGCTTGTCAATCGCTCAAAGCAGTGCGATTGCGCTTGCTATTGATATCTCAGGTTCAATGCAAAATGACTCATCTAATACTGATAAAACAGGTGACAAAAGCTTCATACCTGATATTATACACAGTACAGTTGATTTCATTACAGAATATGGCGCAAGCGGAAACCCTGAAATAGGTGCACATCGTTATATTTCAATCACTACTTACGGAAGATATGCGGATGCAATGTCAGTTAATGGCCAATATTGGTTTGATGTTGCTGACCCTGATGCCAGAGATATAGCAATTGAAATGATGTCAAGCCTCCAAGCCAGAAAGACAATCAAGAGTAGCACTCAAGGAAATGTTGCGAGTGAATATCAATATTTAATCCGTTATAACAGTAATGGAACAATAAAAGAAGTGATTTGTGGCAGTGAGGAAGTTAAGAATTACTTAGAACCTTTATTCCCAGAGGGAACAATTATCATATTTGATGATAATTCATTCGCTCTCGTTGAAGCTTCAAAGAATGAAATGACTGAATTTACAGTTGGACATCACGGTGAAACATATGGGTACACATTTACACAAGGTGGACTTTATGTTGCAGCAAGCTTACTTGAAGATGCCCCTGTCGATGAAAACCTAGACTTGGTTCTTTTACTTGATGGCGACGGCTACATAGTAAATGATGCTTTTGATGGTTCAACTCAACCTGATGGTTTTTCATATAAAGACACATCATCACTAAATGATGATTCTGATTTCGATAGCTATACAGCGAGTGCAGCTGACCAAAAGATGATAACAGATGCACTAAACTATATTGAAGATGAATTAAAGGCAACCACACGTAGCCTAATATATGAAACTTATAGTGATTATGCATACGTTAAAGAAGGTTCTACGTATACTTTCTATATTTCTAAAAATAACACAAGCTCAGCTGATGACCACTTTAATGAATTATTTGATGCATTGGAATCGGTTGGTTCAAGCATAGTTACAGGAGCTGATCTTTGGACAGTAACTGATCCAATGGCAGAGGGTTTTAGCATTATAGAGTATAATGATAATGTAGCAACAAAAACTGACGCAAATGGCACAGAAACATTAAAATGGGACTTGAAAAAAGAAGTTCCTGTGGAAAACAGTGAGGGAAATGTAACTACTTATACTTATACCTACACATACAGAGTCAAGATGGATACTACAAAAATGGTACTTGACGCTGATGACAGGGAAACAGATGTGAAATTCTTCTTAGAGAATAATTTCTACCCAACAAACGGAAAAACATTTCTAACATACGAAATCCCATATAAGAGTACTGATAACGGAGTAGAAACTACCATTATCTTTGGTGCAGAGGGATATTTGTATAATGGTGTACACTATCGTTATGATACTAGTACAACGATTAATAAACCTTACGAAATGCCAACAGCGGACTTTAATGTCCCAACAGTTGAGCCACTATACTCAAGCCTAGAATTTACAAAAGTTGATGCAACAAGTGAAGCAACTTTGCCAAATGTTGGATTTACAGTAAAATCACTTGCAGCAAATGACGAGTTTACTGTATATTCAGATAAAGATGGTTTAGTTAGCCTATCAGGTCTACCAAATGGCGATTATGAAATCAAAGAAACTGACAAGCCAGCTGACAGCATTGACAGTGACGGCAACAGAATTGTATATGTTCTTGATGAAAATACATATGGCTTCTCAGTAGCATACGGTGAAGTAGTTGAAGATGCTGACATGAACGTAGGTGTCCTATCTCTACTAAATGCTTTAGGAAATGCAGCACAATTCCCCAACGAAAGACAAGAAGACAGCATTGAGCGTTATGTACAGAAAAGTTGGTTTGACGTAAACGGAATACCAATGGACTTAGCTCCTGCAAACGTAACAGAGGTCACATTTGGACTGTATAATGCTAATGATGTTACAATCACTTTAGACGCTGACGGAAAAGAAATTAGCCGTACTGTTAATGAAAATGCTGTACCAGTTGCAACTGCAACAACAAATGCAAACAACCATTGGTATGCTCAATTTGTAGCAGAAGATGGAAAAACTCAATTCCCAAGCCGTGATGCAGATGGTAATTGGATCAACTATGTTGTAGTCGAAATGGCTACAAATGGTAAGTATACAGTTACATATTCAGTAGCGAGCTTAAGAAAAGACACTTCAAGTGGAACTGAAAAAGAATATTATCTATATGAAGTAACTAACAAGCTAACTAATGAACAAATTGACATCCCAGTTTACAAAAATTGGGTTGTACCAATGGATGATGATGGCGAATACCTAGTTGACGTTCCAGACATCACAGTTACACTAACACGTATAGCTAAGGGTGCAGCAACAGCTGAAGTTTGGCCAGAAGAATTAACACTTACCGCGGAGAATAATTACCGTGGAACATTCGAAGATTTAGATAAGTATGATGAAAATATGCAACCATATACTTATACAATCACAGAAAATACTCCTGAAAACTTTAATTATGAAGTAGTTTACGTACAACAAAGCTTTGACATGGGAGTTGAAACAGATGTAAGTGCATCAACAGATGGTTTCTATATTTCCAATGTTCTTAAAAAAGGTGACACAAACATTCAAGGCGTAAAAACATGGTCTATCCCTGAAGGTGTAACAGTCACAAAACCCAATATTACAGTAACAATTACAAATAGCCTAGGTGATACTGTTGAAACACTTAGCCTTCCACTAGCAGACAATCACGAACACTTCAATGGTCAAGATGGCTATGCTTACAAACTAACTGATCTTCCTGCTTATGTATGGAAAAATGTTGATGGTGATGTAACAAATGTAGCTTCAGAAGTAGCAACTGTTGAGGCATTAACTTACTCAGCCACTGAAACTATTGATGCAACAACAGTGGGTTATGATGAAAGCCTTTGGTATGCTCCTGAAACAGGCGGAACTGCAAGTGTTGAAAACATCTATAGTGGTTCAGTTGAAGTTATCATTAACAAAGACTGGAATAACATTGAGGGTGTTGAAGTAACATACACACTTCTTGAAAATGATGCTGAAACAAACATTTCAGAAACAATTACGGGTGAATTTACTGACTATGTACTAGCAAGAAACCTTCCCAAATATGACATGAACGGCGCTCTAATTCGTTATGATGTCAAAGAAACAATCAAAGATGCTAGTGAAGAGTACACTTACTTCATGGAAAGCAAAACACATGCAATCGATGCAGATGGAAATACAACAGTTTCTTTCGTCAACAATAGCGCTAACCAAGAACCTGATACTATTGAAATCAAAGTTGAAAAAGCATGGGAAAAACCAGCTGATATAGAAGCAACGGACGTAGAAGTAACTCTATACCGTATGACAGATAATGGTTGGAATGAAATCGATGATACTACATTAAACGCTGCTAACAGCTGGATGGATTCCTTTACTGGACTTCCAAAAACAGAGCTTGTAAAAACAGAAGTTGCAACAGGTGAGTTTGAAGAAGACGGAACAACTCCTGTAATGGAAACAGTTACAACAGAAGTAACTATCGAATACAAAGTTGAAGAAACTTCTGGTGTAGGCACAGAGTACACAACAACATATGCAAGATATGAAGGCGGAAACCTAGTTGAAGGCGACAACCTAGATATCAGCGAAGATGTACTTATCAAAATCACAAACACAAGAAACAATACAGAAACAGTAGACCTAACAGTTAATAAAACTTGGAGCTACGAAGGAATTCCTGCTGATATTGATACTATCACATTCAAAGTTTACAACAAAGCTGACATGACAACACTTGTTGCAAGTAAAGATGTTGATGTTAACTTGAACGGAAATAGTGTTACATTCACAGGTCTACCTAAGTATGATGCAAACCACAATACTATTGAGTATACAATTACAGAGAATTTTGGTGATGGATCATTTAATGCTTCAGTTAGCACAACAACAATAGGTACTGATGGCAACCAAACAGTTGATGTAACTAATAATATTATTAAAACTTATTCAACATTCAGCGCTGAAAAGAATTGGTTCAAACCTACTGATGTAGCTGCACAAGATGTTGTTATCGAACTACAAAGAGACGGCGTAACTGTGGATAGCATTACAATTCTTGCCGCAGATGCAAACAACCAAACTTCATTTATACCAGAAAAAGACGCAACAGGTGCTTATCCATTTGGATACGTTGAAGGAAAAGGTTGGCCCGACTATGACATGGATAACAGCCGTGCATATGTTTATACAATAGTAGAAACAACTATGTTGAATGGCTTCACATCAACACATTCAACAGCACAAGCTGCAAATCCTGGTGAAAACAAAGTTACAAACACATACAACATTCCTCAAGATCTTGATCTTGAAGCAACAAAAATCTGGGTTGGTCCTGAAGAAAACTACAATACAGCTGAATATGTAGTTACATTCGAACTATACAGATATACAGATTATGCTGGAACACACGAGCTAGTCGAAACAAAGTCAACTGATGCAACAACAGGAAAGGCTGAGTTTACAGGTCTTGAAAGATACTCTGCTCAAACAATGGATGCATATACTTATTATGTAAAAGAAATAACTGATACATTCGGTTACACAGAAGATTTGAGAGATATCGAAAATGATGCAACAGATCGTATGACAGTAACAAACCGCATAGATCAACGCGATATTGGAATTCAAGTAAATAAAAATTGGGTTCTAGACGGCGCTGAAATTCCTGTAGATGAAGTTGTAATGACAGTAAAACTTGGTGGCAACGACGTTGACTCTGACCCAATCGCTGATGGAATCCAACCAACACAATTAGTATTGAATGCTGAAAACAATTGGGAAGGTTACATCGATGGACTTGATATGTATGACCTAAATACAGGTGAAAGCCTACTTGAAAAGTATACTATCATTGAAGAGGGTGCAGAATCAGGTGACCTATTATTCTTTGAAGTGAGCTATGAAAACACATACCACGAAGAAGATGGATTCATTGAATTTGTAGTTACAAACTCATTTGTCGAGTACCAATACGAGGTTATCAGACACTACAGAACACGTATTAACGGTTCAACAACTCATCTACCAGAAGTTAGAATGGGTGTTGAATACCTAACTCAAGCAGAGCGTGATGCTTTGACAGACGAGACATTTGTTCAAGAAAACCCAGAGCAATTTGAAGATTACGATGGACGTAATTACACATTCAGAGCAAGCGAGAGTACATCTGGTGCAGCTGTAGAGCTTGAGCTACCAGCAACAGCGTATGAAATTCACCTATACTATTCATACACATATGAAAGCCCTGACAACTCACGCCCACCAGATGAAACTCCAGACACAACAACAACACCAGATATCGAAATTCCTGATGAAACAACACCATTAGGAACAATTCCTCCAGAAAATACACCTGACATCTTCATTCCAGAAGAGTCAACTCCACTAGGAACTCTACCTGATGAAGACGGTGTTATCATTGCAGACCCAGAAGTTCCACTAGGCGACCTACCACAAACAGGTGCTGAGGGTTACTTCAAAGAGAGCAATATCAATCAAATCATTGCTACTATCTTCGGATTTACAGTTGCTGGTTGGTTCGTATTCGACCACTACCGTAGAAACAAAAAGGCAGGAAGCGAAGACTAATTATTAAACGTAGAAATACGTTGAACAAAAGGGAGAGTTAATCCTCTCCCAAGTAAAACCCCCACGATTTTCGAAAGAAAATCGTGGGGGTTTTAATATAGAATTGATGAAGAAATTAAATTAACACTTACGGGAAAAATTATACTTCTTCGGCAAGCGTAAATTCCACCAAAAGTCGGTACCCCCGAAAATTTTGTGTAAAAGCAAAACTCCCTTTCTAGAAAAAACTCTGCAA
>CAYJLH010000004.1:0-67166 GCA_964370925.1 uncultured Oscillospiraceae bacterium
GCCTGTTAGAGTTTTAACTGCTTCTTGAACAGCAGGAATACGGCTTGAACCACCGACAAGCAAAACTTTGTCAAGTGCGCCCGAAGATACACCAGCATCAGAAAGAGCTTGCTTTACAGGTGAAGTTGTCGCTTCAACAAGATGGTGAGTTAGCTCGTTAAATTTCGCTCTTGTTAGTGTGATGTCAAGGTGTTTTGGACCTGTTGCATCTGCTGTGATATATGGTAGGTTGATGTTTGAAGTTGTAACACCTGAAAGTTCGATTTTTGCTTTTTCAGCAGCTTCACGAAGTCTTTGAAGTGCAACTTTATCAGCTGATAGGTCAATTCCATTTTCCTTTTTGAACTCGTCAACAAGGAATTTTGTGACACATTCGTCAAAGTCATCACCACCAAGGCGGTTGTTACCAGCTGTTGCTAGAACTTCGATAACACCATCGCCGATTTCAAGAACTGAAACGTCGAAAGTACCACCACCAAGGTCATAAACCATGATTTTTTGGTCTGTTTCTTTGTCAAGTCCATAAGCAAGAGCCGCCGCTGTTGGTTCGTTTATGATACGTTTAACTTCAAGACCTGCAATTTTACCCGCGTCTTTTGTCGCTTGACGTTGTGCGTCTGTGAAGTAAGCAGGAACGGTGATAACTGCTTCTGTTACTGTGTGTCCAAGGTAGCTTTCAGCATCCGCTTTTAGCTTTTGAAGTACCATCGCTGAAATTTCTTGTGGTGTGTATCCTTTATCGTCAACATTGACTTTATAGCCAGTACCCATTTCACGTTTGATTGAGCTTATTGTGCGGTCTGGGTTTGTTACTGCTTGGCGCTTTGCAACTTGACCGACCATGCGCTCGCCTGATTTTGAAAATGCGACAACTGATGGAGTTGTGCGGTTACCCTCTGCGTTTGCGATAACGGCTGGCTCGCCGCCTTCCATAACTGCTACGCAAGAGTTAGTTGTTCCTAAATCTATTCCTATTACTTTACCCATTTTAATTTTCCTCCATGTGAATTGTGATTGTTTTATAAAAAATTGTTGTTTATTTGTTTGTGAAAATGTAGCCTATTAAAAGTTTTACTCAATTTTTTTTCAAAAAATTGCGGTTTCCAAAGGCAGAGCCTTGGTCGCTTGTCGCAACAAGCGAAATCTTTCGTATCTTTGTCGCTTTAGCGACCTATGCTGTCCGTAGACAGCGAAACTCTCTAAGCTGATGCAGAATTTGCGGTGAATTATACAACTCGATTAGAGCGTCAGAAACGCCGCAAGTCAAGAAAGCAAGTGCCGTAAATGAGGGAGCATATAATTGATATGTGACCGAATTTACAAGCGTAGCTGACGCAGAATTTGCGGTGAATTATGACGCTCTAGTTTGCGACTTGTACCATACTAAAGCGTATAACCTTATCCCCCAATTTGAAACCTTTTTCAAATTCTTGAACGATTTCTCCTTCGCCGTAATTTTCATCTTCGATGTGCATTACTGCGTTGTGCATTTCGGGGTCGAATTTTTGTCCTACTGCTTCGATTTCTGTTACACCAAATCCGTCCATTATTGACTTCAATTGGTTCATTGTCATCTCTATGCCTTTGGCATACGCTTCGTCTTCACATTCTTGTGTCAGTGCGCGTCTTAAATTATCATATACTGGTAAAAACTTTAGAACTGTGTCACTTCTGACATCTGAGAAAATCATCTCACGCTCTTTTGAAACACGCTTTCTATAGTTATCGTATTCTGCTGCTAGACGCAAATATTTTTCTTTTTCAAGCTTTAACTCGTCGACTACGACAGGCTCGGCTTCTTCTATAACTTCTGCTTCAACTTGCTCTGCGGAAGTTTCTGCCTCAGTTTCATTTGCCTCGTTTTCCGGCGCAACATCTTTATTTTTTTTCTTCATTTTTCAGTTCTTCTCCTTGTATCAATTTGCCTTGAAGCTCTGGTGGAAGTTCTTGCCCACCTGCAAGCATACGACTTAAACCCGATGCTATATAGCTAAGCTTTGCGGCAATATTAGAGTAATCCATTCTTGTCGGGCCAACAACACCGATAATTCCCCTTGTTCCGTCGCCTGCGTTATATGTCGCAAGGACGACACTTGAATCTTTGAGTTCTTCGGCAACATTTTCAGGGCCTATGACAACCCTTATATCCTCACCGTTTCCATCTTCCAATGCGGGAATGGATAAAAGATGACTGCTGTCGGCTAAATAGCTCATAAGCTCATGAGCTTTTCCAGGGTCTTTATATTCAGGTTGCATAAGAAGATTTGTTGTTCCTGAAACCACCGCAGCGGCGGCGCTTGTTTCGGTTAAAATCTCAATTGCAAACCCTACGATTACAGCGCATATGCCGTAAGTATCGTTTATTGAACGCTCAGTCGCTTTGACAAGTTGTTCTGTTATTTTATCCTCGGTTATTCCAACAAAGCTTGCATTAAAAACTGTAGATAATTTTGTAACCATCTCTGCATCCACCGAAAAAGGTAGGTTTACAAGTTTGTTTCTAACCGTATTATTACTCAACATGCATACAATTATAAATGTATTCGTGTCGACATAAATAATATCAAAGCGTTTTATCGTTATTGTCAAAGCAGGTGCTGAAACTGCGAGAGCCGGATAATTGGTTAACGAAGACGTGAGCTTTCCGACGTCTGTTAATGCGGTTTCAAGCTCGCTAATTTTTATTGTGAGGCTTTTGTTAATTATCTCAGTTTCTTCAACGGATAATTTGTGCCTATTCATAAGTTCATTTACATACAGCCTATAACCCATAGCCGAGGGAATTCTCCCTGCGCTGGTGTGGGGTTGTTCAAGATAACCCATAGAGGTTAGCTCTGCCATTTCGTTTCGAATTGTGGCACTTGAAAAACCCAATCCCGAGTTTTGAGCTATAGTCTTTGACCCAACAGGCTCTGCCGAGGTGATGTATTCATCAACTATGGCTGCAAGTATTTTCTTTTTTCTTTCGCTTATGTCCATAAACCGTCAACTCCTGTTTTGGCAATCGTTTGGTTTGACTGCTGGCACTCTTCATCGCTGAGTGCTAAAGATAATCTAACACCATTTTGTCAAAATGTCAAGTATTCTTTTTATAATTCAAAAAATGTTCATTAATGGTCTATTTGTTATTAATAGAAAAAATTCCCGAATTTTACATATTTCAAGCGCTTAGAATAGTTATTGACATAATCATGAGTTTAAAGTATAATGTATTCGTTAAATGCTGTGAAGAGAAGTAGTATCAAGCTTTTTTGCGTTTCAGAGAGGCGATGTTTGGTGAAAATCGCCCGTAAATACTTGAGAAGTCGTCTCCGAGCTTTGTCGGTGAATTTTATGTAGCCAACAACGTATATTCTGCGTTAAAGAATTCGAGTGCGGAAATTTTATTTTTCCGAACACAGGTGGTACCACGGTATTTTTTAAAATTATCGCCCTGAGATTTTCTCGGGGCTTTTTTTATTTTTAAATAAGGAGCATTTTTTACTATGAAAGAACTTCCAAAGATTTACGACCCTAAAGCGGTTGAAAAAAAAATCTATGATATGTGGGTTAAAGGTGGTTATTTTAAGGGCGTTATCGACCCCGAAAAGAAACCTTTTACTATAGTTATCCCACCACCAAATGTCACAGGTCAACTGCATCTTGGACATGCTTTTGACGAGACTATACAAGACGTTTTAACACGTGTTAAGCGTATGCAAGGCTATTCTGCGCTTTGGATTCCCGGAACTGACCACGCAGGCATAGCAACTCAAATCAAGGTCGAAGAGGAACTTCGTGTTAAAGAGGGAAAAACTCGTTACGACCTCGGACGTGAGGCATTTTTAGAGCGTGTTTGGGATTGGAAGCACAAATACGGTAGCCGTATTGTCGAACAACTTAAAACTCTTGGTTGCTCATGTGACTGGGATAGAGAGCGCTTTACTATGGACGAGGGTTGCTCAAAAGCTGTGCGCGAAGTTTTTGTTTCACTTTACGAAAAAGGGCTTATTTATAAAGGCAATCGCATTATCAACTGGTGTCCAACTTGCACAACTGCACTTTCTGATGCTGAGGTTAACCACGAAGAAAAACCCGGTAACTTCTGGCACATTAAATATCCAATAAAAGACAGCGACGAATTCTTAATAATTGCCACCACTCGTCCCGAAACTATGCTCGGTGACTCCGGTGTCGCTGTTAGCCCCGACGACGAGAGATATGCTCATCTAATCGGCAAAACATGCATACTTCCGCTGATGAACCGTGAAATGCCTATCATCGCCGACGAATATGTTGACAAAGAATTTGGTACAGGTTGCGTTAAAATGACACCTTGTCATGACCCTAATGACTTTGAAGTCGGTCAACGTCACAATCTTGAGCAAATCCTTATCATGGATGAAAACGCTAAGATTATCAACGGCGGAAAATATAACGGCATGGACAGATACGAAGCTCGCCGTGAAATTATAAAAGACCTTGAAGAACTTGGTTTGTTAGTTAAAATAGAGCCACATAACCACAATGTCGGCACATGCTACCGCTGTGGAACTGTTGTCGAGCCTATCACAAGCCCACAATGGTTTGTTAAAATGGAACCTCTTGCGAAAGAAGCTATGGAAGTTGTTCGTGACGGGCAGATTAAATTTGTACCTGACCGCTTCGTAAAAACTTATGAAAATTGGATGGAAAATGCTCATGACTGGTGCATTTCTCGTCAACTTTGGTGGGGACATCGTATCCCTGTTTGGTACTGCTCAGACTGCGACCACATGACAGTTTCTCGTGAAGATGTCTGCGAATGTGAAAAATGCCAAAGCAAAAATATCGAGCGTGATGAAGATGTTTTGGACACTTGGTTCTCTTCTGCGCTTTGGCCTTTCTCAACTTTGGGCTGGCCTGATAAAACACCTGATTTAGATTATTTCTACCCAACTGACGTCCTTGTCACAGGTTATGATATTCTATTTTTCTGGGTTGCTCGTATGATTTTCTCTGCCAATGAGCACACAAAACAAGTGCCTTTCCACACTGTATTTTTCCACGGATTAATCCGTGATGCAGAGGGCAGAAAAATGAGTAAGAGCCTTGGAAATGGCGTTGACCCACTTGATGTCATCGACACTTACGGCGCTGACGCACTGCGCTTCAACATCATCACAGGCAACAGCCCAGGAAACGACATGCGCTATTATAACGAGCGTTGTGAGGCTATGAGAAACTTTGCAAATAAGGTCTTTAATGCTTCTCGTTTCGTTATGATGAACCTTACAATCGAGAAAAACGAGCTTCCCGAAAAACTTGAACTTGAGGATAGATGGATTTTATCAAAACTCAATACTCTTGCAAAAGATGTCTGCGACAACTTCGACAAATACGAGCTTGGAATTGCCGCCGGTAAAATTTATGACTTCATTTGGGACAGCTATTGTGACTGGTATATCGAGCTAATCAAACCACGTCTAAACGGTGACGACAAAGAACTAAATCTTTCCGCTCAAAAAGTTATGCTTTATGTTTTGACAGAAATTTTGAAGTTACTACACCCATTTATGCCTTTCATCACAGAGGAAATTTGGCAAGCACTCCCCCACGAGGGCGAGGCACTTATGATAGAGCGCTATCCGGAATTCACAGAAAAACTAAACTTCCCACAGGACGAAACTGACTTCGAAACCATCATGTCTGCTATACGCTCTGTTAGAAGCACACGTGCTGAAATGAATGTTCCTCCATCCAAAAAACCAACTTTGATTATCGTAACAGAGAAAACAGCTGTGTTTGAAAAAGGCCTAGTTTTCCTATCAAAACTTGCATATGCAGGTAGCGTTGAAATCTCAACAACTGCACCCGAAAGCCTCGACGGAATGGTTAGCGTCGTGACTGATGAGGCGAAGATGTTCATGCCAATGGCAGAGCTTGTCGACCTCGACAAGGAGCGTGCGAGAATTCAAAAAGAAATCGAAAAAGCCGAAAAAGAGCTTGCAATGCAAGAGGGCAAACTGAAAAATGAAAAATTCATTTCAAAAGCGCCCGAGAATATAGTTGCTCAAGAGCGTGAAAAAGCCGAGAAAACAAAAGCACTTCTTGAAAACCTCAAAGAGAGCTTAAAAAACCTAGGTTAATCGACAACTTTCGAGAGCTTTTTAACTAAATAATGTATAAAATAACACTGTGCAAAATCGCACAGTGTTTTTTTATACAAAAAATTTCACATACATTCAGAAAGCGGTGAATTAATGAAAATTACATCAAGTAGAAATGACGGGCATCTCTATATTTTTTTATCTGGAGAGTTAGACCACCATGGAGCAAAGGATGGATTTGTAAAAATCTCAGCCATTTTGGACGAATACATGCCACAAAGTTGCATAATTGATATGTCAGGACTAACTTTTATGGACAGCTCAGGCATCGCTTTGGTGCTTCGAGTATATAAAACTGTTTCAAATTACGGCGGTGCGACCATGGTCCAAAATCCTTCAAGGCAACCGTTTAAGGTCTTGGAAGCGGCAAAACTTGAAAGAATTGTAAAAATATTATGTACAACAGCGGAGGGCGAAAGATGAACAAACTAAACTATATAAGACTAGAAATTCCAAGTAAAAGTATTAATGAATCCTTTGCGAGGGCAGCGGTTGCGTGCTTTGCGGCACAAACCGACCCTACGCTTGAGGAATTAAATGACATAAAAACAGCAGTTAGTGAGGCAATCACCAACTGCATTGTACATGCCTATCCCGAAGAAATCGGCAAAATTTTACTTAAGGCGACAATTTACGAAGATAACAGCATCGAAATCATCATCCGTGATTGGGGTAACGGAATTTCCGATATTACTAAGGCTCGTGAGCCGATGTTCACAACAGGTGGCGACGACAGGAGCGGAATGGGTTTTACAATTATGGAGAGTTTTATGGACGAGCTTAAAGTTCGTTCGACAAACGGACGTGGCACGACGGTGACACTCAGACGAAAAATCACCAACAGAGGAAAGAGAGCTGAATGACGTCAAACGAAGAGCTAATCCGTGCCGCACAACAGGGCGACAACGACGCTATGGAGGCAGTTGTCACCGAAAACACCGGTCTTATTTGGAGTGTTGCTAGGAGGTTTTGCGGTCGTGGTGTTGACCTTGACGACCTCTATCAGCTCGGTTGTGTTGGTTTTATTAAAGCGGTGCAAGGCTTTGACGAGAGCTATGGCACTCGCTTTTCCACCTATGCTGTGCCAAAAATTTCGGGTGAAATTCGCAGATTTTTGCGAGATGACGGCAGTGTTAAAGTCAGCCGTGGCATAAAAGAGCGTGCAAATGTTATCCGAACCGCACGAAATGTGCTTGAGCAAAAACTGGGAAGAGAGCCTACAATCTCAGAGATTTCAGAAGAAACCGGTCTTGATATCGAAGAAATTGCAATCGCCGAAACCGCCACAGGACCGACAGAATCGCTCAACCGTGAAAGCGGCGAGGACGGTTTCACTCTTGAGCATGTCTTGGGAGATTTTAACCAGGAGGAGCGTATGCTCGAGCGTGTCGCTCTCAAAGAAGCGCTTGCTGTGCTTTCTGAACGGGAACAAATGGTTATTTCTTTGAGGTTTTTCCATGGACTTACACAGGATAAGACAGCGAAATCTTTGGGTGTTTCTCAGGTTCAAGTTTCTAGGCTTGAGAGGAAGGCTTTGGTGGCATTACGGGAGTTTTTGGAGTAATTTTATCTATGCAAGAACGTGTCTCCGACGGTATACTTTTTGAAACCAAAAAGTATACAAAAAGTTTCGGGGGTTTCGTCCCCCGAGCGCCGAAGAGGCGGAAAGGGTGCTGAGAAAGCCACAAAAAAAGTTTGCAAACCCAGAAGCAGTTGCAAACGCACGAAAATATTCATAATCCACGGCTATCGCCGCCTCAGCCCGCATCTACTCACTTGCAAAACTTAAAAAGAAAAGCGTATCTTTTTGCGAACTAAATCCCAAGTACAGGCTGACCTTGCGACTTGTCGCAAATGCGGGGGTATTCCAAAAGGGGGTCAGGCGACCCCCTTTGGTCGCTGGGGTGAGGATTTTTAAGGAGAGGGGAATCACGAAATTCCCTCTCCTTAAACGTGTCTTTGCTTACTTTCTGCTCGTACAGAAAGTAAGTCATCGAAGATTATCCTCTACTAATATTTGTATACTTTTTGGTTTCAAAAAGTATACCCACGGAGTGAACTATTTCAATATCATAAAAAAGGATAAATTCAATTACCTTGTTTCTCTAACGCCGCTCCAACAAGCCCCAAAAACAAAGGATGCGGATTATTCGGTCTGGTTTTAAACTCAGGATGAAATTGCACTGCCACAAAATAGCTATGCTCTTTTATTTCAACGGCTTCAACTAAACTTCCATCGGGCGATAAACCTGAAATCAAAAGTCCTTTTTCCGCCATCACTTCCCTATATGAATTATTAAACTCATATCTGTGTCTGTGTCGCTCTGAAATGCTCTTTTTCGCATACAGTTCCCTCATTTTGCTGTTGTCTTGCAACTCACAAGGGAAAGCTCCAAGGCGCATTGTGCCACCTTTTTCGTTAATATTTATCTGTTCCTCCATTATGTGAACAACGGGATGCGGCGATATTTCGTCAAATTCTGTCGAATGTGCTTTGTCAAGTTTACATACATTTCTAGCGAATTCAATCGCAGCAACTTGCATCCCAAGACAAATCCCAAGAAAAGGCAAATCATTTTCTCTCGCATATTTGCAAGCAGAAATCATGCCCTCAACTCCCCTGTCACCAAAGCCACCGGGGAGTACCATTCCGTCAACGTCGCCAAGCTCTTCGGCGACATTTTTTTCTGTCAAAAATTCGCTGTCGACCCACTTAATTTCTATTTCTGCACCCTTACCATAACCTGCGTGCTCAAGTGCTTCATTGACTGAAAAATACGCGTCGTGGAACTGAACATATTTCCCAACCATCGCAATTCTAACCTGTCTTTTTCGATTTGCGATTTTTTGGAGCATCTCTTTCCACTCCCTTAAATCACAGTCGTTAGCTTCGATTTCAAACTCACGGCAAACAACCTCATCCAAACCTTTTTCATGTAGCATTATCGGCGCTTCGTAAAGACATGGAAGAGTATAATTTTCTATGACGCAGTCGGGTTTTACATTGCAAAACATAGATATTTTTTGGAGAATACTGGGGTTAATCGGCTCGTCAGCTCTCGCTACGATTATGTCAGGTGAAATACCTATAGAGCGCAGTTCTTTGACCGAGTGTTGAGTTGGTTTCGACTTATGTTCTCCACCGCCTTTTAGATATGGAACTAGGGTCACATGGATAAAAAGACAGTTCGTTTTTCCAACTTCAAGTGCAACTTGTCTTATAGTCTCTAAAAACGGTTGGCACTCGATATCACCTGTCGTCCCACCTATTTCGGTAATTAAAACATCCGCTCCACTTTGCTCTGCACCGGCATAAATGAACTTTTTAATTTCGTTTGTAATATGCGGAATTACTTGAACAGTTTGCCCTAAATACCCACCTTTTCTTTCACGACTGAGAACATTATCATAAACTTTTCCCGAAGTCAAATTTGAAAGTTTTGATAGATTTTCATCTATAAAACGCTCATAATGCCCCAAATCAAGGTCAGTTTCAGCACCGTCATCAGTTACATAAACTTCGCCATGTTGAAATGGACTCATAGTTCCGGGGTCAATGTTCATATAAGGGTCGAGTTTTTGAGCTGTCACTTTTAAGCCTCTTTGCTTCAAAAGTCTGCCCAAACTCGCTGCCGTAATTCCTTTGCCCAAACCAGAAACAACACCGCCGGTTACAAATATAAATTTAGTATTTCTCTGCTTATTATCACTTGTTTTCATACAATTTTAAAATCCCCTCTGCTATTGCTCGCCTTGTCGACCGTGAATCCATCGCCTGTCTTTCTATATACTTGTGTGCCTCCTGCTCGGACATGCTCAAATAAGAAACAAGCACATGTTTCGCCCTGTCGACTATCCTAATATCTTCAATTTTTTGTACTAACTTTTGGTTTTCTTTTTGCATTTGCGACATTCTTCTATGTGCTGCCCTCGCAAGTTTTAATGAAAACCAGAACATATTTTTATTTATCGGTTTGGCAACAGTTATAACTCCATAATCTTCAACCAATTCCGATATTTCTTCATAATGCTCACTTTTTACGATTAATATAACAGTGCTTTTACTTTGTGTTGCAATGAAAGTCGAAAGTTTCTCACCTGATTCGTCTTTCATCGGCGCATTGATAACAACTAAGTCGAAATCCTGTCCTTGAATTAACCGTCTAGCCTCTGAACCGCTGGTGACAGTCACTATTCTTTCAAGTGAAAAATCTTTCAATGTGTCACTCACAAAAGCTGTTCCCTTTTCAAATCCGGATACTATAAGAGCCGTTTCAATAACTTCCACCGCCTTTACTGTTTACTGAATTTCGATTAATATTGATTAAAATAATTCGCTTTTACAAACAGTTCTTTATCGCTTGCATTTTCAAGCTCAAGGATTTCATCCGCTTTAATATCTGAATATTTTGACAGTAATTCCTCACCCAAAACCGCCTTTACAAGCTCAGATTTTTCCGCAATTTTAATCGCTTCAATAAGATTTTCGGGAAGTTTTCGCATTTTTTTCGAAGTATCCGCATTCAATTCCCTGATTTCTATATCGGTAGGCGCAGGCAGTTTCAACCCATTTTCCATGCCATATAATCCCGCTCCTATGATGAGCGCAAAGGCAATATATGGATTTATAGTTGGGTCAGGCGAGCGAAGCTCCATTCTCATTCTATCGCCCGACGCTGTTGGAATTCTCACAAGTTGCGACCTATTTTGAGCCGACCACGACACATAAGACGGGGCTGCTAGTTTTCCAAATCTGTCATATGAATTTATAGTCGGATTTAAAAACAGAGTTATCTCTTCAATTTTTTCAAGCACGCCGGCAACAAAGCTCTCGGCAGCTTCGCTTAACATTTCGTCCTTTGATCCGAAAATATTTTCACCATTTTTGAAAAGAGAAATGTTTACATGAAGTCCGCTTCCGCTATAATCTTTCAGTGGTTTTGGCATGAATGATGCGAAAAGTCCATTTCTCGCCGCTATGGCTTTCACGACAGATTTAAAGGTCAACAGATTGTCAGCACAACTTAGCGCATCGCTGTATTTAAAGTCAATTTCGTTTTGTCCTGGCCCTTTTTCATGGTGAGATGCCTCGGGTTTTAGTCCCATTTCCTCGAGGTTTAAGCAAATATCTCGTCTGATATTCTCACCCTTATCGAGCGGTGATATGTCGAGGTAACTACCATAATCTAAGGTGTCATAGGTTGGGTTTGAGTCGTCATCAGTTTTAAATAAGTAAAACTCACACTCAACACCGATTTTGCAAACATAGCCTTTTTCCTCAATTTGCTGTAACACTCTTTTTAATATGTATCTGCTGTCCTGAGAAAAAAGCTTCCCGTCAGGAGTTTTAATATCGCAGTAAAAACGCAAAACCCTCCCCGGTCCCGGTCTCCATGGCAAAACAGTTAATGTATCAGGATCTGGAAACAAAAGAAGGTCTGATGTCGTGATATCTTTAAATCCGTGTATGGACGATGCATCAAAAGGCACACCGTTTTCGAAAGCGTGTCCCAGCTCTTCGGACATAAGCGAAATGTTCTTGTGTACTCCAAACGGGTCACAAAAGCTCAGCCTAACAAATCTTACGTCATTTTCTCTTACGAATTGCAGGACCTCTTTCACTGTACTATTCATAAATCCCTCTCCTCACATTATTAAAATCGTCATAAAAGCGAAAAACGCCCATCAAAACGCAGAAAGAGGCAAAGCCCTCCCCCTGATATGTTTGATGAACGCCCTTGTTCATTGCTGTCAGTATACATGTTTTATCAGTATTTGTCAATAAATAATTACTATCTTTTCTGTGTAATTCTAACAATTACAATGTATATTAGGCTAATTTCAAAAAATTCAGGTTTTTTTCAAAAAAGCTATTGACAAGGCACAATTACTGTGATATACTTCGGGACATGACAGCAAAGGCGCTGTGAGCTTATGGCTCGCAGTGCCATTTTTTTATATTTGAAAGGGGCCATCATGAGTATTTTAGAACAAAAAGACTACACTTCCGCATTATCATTGTATTCAACACAAAAAGCAATCGGAGCACTGAAGAGGATTTTCGAAGATAACTTGGCTCAAGCTTTAAATCTAACACGAGTTTCAGCTCCTCTTATCGTTGAGCCACACACAGGACTAAACGATGACCTTAACGGTATCGAGCGTCCAGTTGAATTCGATATTAAAGCAACAGAAACTAATGCACAAATCGTTCACTCTCTTGCAAAATGGAAGAGAATGGCACTACATAAATACGGCTTCCCTGTCGGCGAAGGATTATACACAGACATGAACGCAATTCGCCGTGATGAGGACATGGACGCACTTCACTCTATATATGTTGACCAATGGGATTGGGAAAAAGTTATTGATTTAGAGACTAGAACTGTGGTAACATTGAAAGATATTGCAACAAAAATCATCAATTCAATTTGCGATACACAGGATAAACTCAAAGCTCTATACCCTGAGCTTAAAACAACACTTACTAAAGAAATCGCTTTTATAACAACTCAAGAGCTTGAGGACATGTACCCAGAGTTAACATCCAAAGAGCGCGAGAATACATATCTAAAAGAACATAAAACAGCATTTGTTATGCAAATCGGCGACAAACTTAAATCCGGTGAAAAGCATGACGGCAGAGCGCCTGACTATGACGACTGGTCACTAAACGGCGACATTCTTTTCTGGAACGAAACTTTGCAACAGGCTTTTGAAGTTTCTTCAATGGGTATCAGAGTTGACCCCAAGGCAATGGATGAGCAGCTCGCAAAAGCAAACTGTGACGACCGCCGTGAAATGCCTTTCCACAAAGCACTTCTAAATAATGAACTCCCACTTACAATCGGTGGCGGTATCGGTCAATCAAGACTTTGTATGTTATTACTTGAAAAAGCACACATCGGTGAAGTCCAAGTTTCTATCTGGGACAATAAAACAAAAGAATCATGCGCAAAAGCAGGAATTATATTACTATAGGAGAAGATAATAATGAATAATATTCCTAATATGTTTGGTTGCAAAGTTTTTAACGATAATGTTATGCGTACCAGACTTCCAAAAGACGTTTACAAAGCACTTCATAAAACTATTGCTGAAGGAAAACAGCTCGATGTTAAAGTTGCAAATGTTATCGCCACTGCTATGAAAGAGTGGGCAGTTGAAAACGGCGCAACTCACTACACTCACTGGTTCCAACCCATGACAGGGTCAACCGCTGAAAAGCATGATAGCTTTATTTCTCCTATTAATAATTGTGAAATTATTATGGAGTTTTCAGGTAAAGAGCTTGTTCGTGGTGAACCCGATGCATCAAGCTTCCCCTCTGGTGGACTTCGTGCGACTTTCGAAGCTAGAGGATACACAGTCTGGGACACAACTTCTTATGCTTTTATAAAAGACGATTCCCTCTGTATCCCAACAGCTTTCTGCTCATACAGCGGTGAGTCGCTCGACAAAAAAACTCCTCTACTACGTTCTATGGAAGCTATTAACAAGCAAGGTTTGCGTATTATCAAGCTTTTCGGTAATAGCACTGCAAAGAGAATTATCACAACAGTTGGTGCTGAACAGGAATATTTTCTCGTAGACAAAGAAGTTTATCTAAAACGCCCCGACCTTATAAACTGCGGTAGAACTTTATTCGGCGCTCGCCCTCCCAAGGGTCAAGAGCTTGAAGACCACTACTTCGGTTCTATAAAACCAAGAGTTTCGGCTTATATGAAAGAGCTTGACGAAGAACTTTGGAAAGTTGGCGTTTTCTCAAAAACAAAACATAACGAGGTTGCTCCGGCTCAACATGAGCTTGCGCCCGTTTTCACAACAACTAACCTAGCGACTGACCAAAACCAAATCACTATGGCACTTATGAAAGACATCGCCCAAAAGCACGGACTTGTTTGTCTTTTACATGAAAAACCCTTTGCTGGGGTTAATGGTAGCGGTAAGCACAATAACTGGGCAATTTCGACAGATACAGGTATTAATCTACTTGAACCAGGTGAAACACCTCATGAAAATGCTCAATTCCTATTGTTCCTAACTGCAATCATCAAAGCCGTTGACGTTTATCAAGACTTGCTCAGAATTTCTGTTGCAAGTGCCGGAAACGACCACAGACTGGGCGCTAACGAAGCTCCCCCTGCTATTGTTTCTATCTTCCTCGGCGATGAACTTACTGAAATTTTAGACGCACTAAAAAGTGATTCTGATTACGAAGGTAAAGAGCGTATCCAAATGGAAATCGGCACAACCGTTCTTCCTCCGTTCCCAAAAGACACAACAGACCGCAACAGAACTTCACCTTTTGCTTTCACAGGCAATAAGTTTGAGTTCAGAATGCTCGGTTCTTCAATTTCAATCGCAGGTGCAAACATCATCCTAAACTCTGCTGTTGCAGAAATTTTCGAAGAGTTTGCAGATACACTTGAAAAAGCAGACGATTTCAAATCGGCTCTTACAAAACTTATTAGAGACACAATCAATAAGCACGACCGTATTATTTTCAACGGAAATAACTACTCTCAGGAGTGGGTTGAAGAAGCAAAAAGACGTGGTCTATCTAACCTACAGACAACTGTTGACGCTCTTCCAACTTTCCGCAGTGAAGAGAGCAAGAGAATGTTTGCTAATCAATGTGTTTTCTCTGGTACAGAAATTGATGCGAGATACGAAATCCTTATGGAGGGCTATTGTAAGACCATACATATTGAGGCTCTCACAATGATTGACCTTACTAAAAAGGAAATTTTGGCTTCATCTTTTGAGTATCAATCAGAACTTGTTACACTTTTAAACGGCAAAAAAGCAGTTGGAATTGACACAAGCTCAGAGGAAGCACTTGTTAAGAAGCTAACAGCTTTGACAAAAGATTTGCTTGCAAAAGTCGATCTACTCGAAACAAATGTCATGAAAGCGTCTGAAACTTCAAATGACATTTTAGCTCACGCACAGTATTACAGAAATTCTATTTTCTCTGTCATGAATGAACTTAGACTAGTAGTCGACGAGTTGGAAACCATAGTTGCAAAGAAGCACTGGAAATTCCCCTCATACATGGAACTACTATACAGTGTAAACTAGTTTAAATCATACAAAAGAATACAAAAAGCACAATGACGTGTATTTTCCGAATTAATTTTCGGGAACTACACGTCTAATTTTATTTTTGGAGGTATTTATTATGTTCTCAGCAGTTGATACAATTTGGACCTTACTAGCCGCCGCATTGGTTTTTTTCATGCAGGCTGGATTTGCAATGGTGGAAACAGGCTTTACAAGAGCAAAAAACGCCGGTAACATCATCATGAAAAACATCATGGACTTTTCACTGGGCACTCTTATGTTCTGGCTAATCGGTTTTGGCTTAATGTTTGGCGGTGATGGAGCATTTATCGGTGGTTTCGACCCCTTTATCAGAGGCGATTATAGCTCATCTATCCCAACATCAGCTTTCGTAATATTTCAAACAGTTTTCTGTGCAACAGCTGCAACCATCGTTTCGGGTGCAATGGCAGAGCGCACAAAATTTTCAACCTACTGCATGTACAGCGTTATTTTAAGTGCTATTGTCTACCCAATTTCAGGTCACTGGATATGGGGCGGCGGTTGGCTTTCACAGCTAGGATTTCATGATTTTGCCGGCTCAACAGCCGTCCACATGGTTGGTGGTGTTGCCGCTTTAATCGGCGCAAAAACTCTTGGTCCTCGTATAGGAAAATACACTAAAGACGGAAAATCAAAAGCTATCCCAGGGCACAGCTTAACTCTTGGCGCATTGGGCGTTTTCATTCTTTGGTTCTGCTGGTTTGGATTTAACGGTGGTTCAACCGTTTCAATGACAGACGGTTCTATAGAAGCAGCATCAAACATTTTTGTAACCACAAACATAGCTGCCGCTGCAGCAACAGCAGTTGTAATGGTCATCACATGGGTTCGCTACAAAAAACCTGACGTTTCAATGACATTAAACGGCGCTCTTGCCGGTCTTGTTGCAATCACAGCAGGCTGTGACGTAGTCACTCCAGCAGGTGCATTCGCAATTGGTATTATAGCTGGTTTCGTTGTCGTATTTGGAATCGAATTTGTTGACAAAGTTCTAAAAATTGACGACCCTGTCGGCGCTGTCGGAGTTCACGGCATGGCAGGTGCTGTTGGTACTATCTTAGTCGGTGTGTTCGCCGTTGACGGTGGTTTGCTATATGGCGGTGGGTTTGCTTATCTTGGTGTGCAAACTATCGGTGTTCTAGCAGTTATCGCTTGGGTTTCTGTCACAATGTCTATCGTTTTCACAGTTCTTAAAAACACTGTTGGACTACGTGTTACACACGCAGAAGAAATTGCCGGTCTTGACATTGAGGAACATGGACTATCAAGCAGTTACGCAGACTTTATGCCTGTTCCAATGGGAACAAACTTCAAACGCAGTGAAGATATTGAAGAAATCCCAGTCGCAGCAGTTGACGTTGACGAGGCTGTCCCTGTAATTAACACAGCAAAAGCAGGCACAAAAATGTCTAAAGTCGTTATTGTCACAAGTCAGACCAAGTTTGAAACGCTTAAAAAAGCCTTAGACGGGCTTGGAATTACAGGTATGACTGTAACTCAAGTTTTGGGTTGCGGTATGCAGAAAGGCTCTACAGCGCTTTACCGCGGTGTTCCGGTAGAGACAAAACTTCTTCCCAAAATCAAAATCGAGATTGTTATATGCAAGGTACCGCTATTGCTTTTCATTAACACAGTTAAAAAGGCACTATACACTGGCAACATCGGCGATGGAAAAATCTTCATCTATGACGTTGAAAATGTAATTAAAGTCAGCACAGGCGAAGAGGGATATGAAGCTCTTCAAGACATAGTTTAAACATAAAATCCGCTCAAATTTCTTTGAGCGGATTTTGCTGTAGAAAACATATTTCGGGGGAGCTTGAGGGGGCGAAGCCCTCCTCAAATTGGATAAACCGATGTCATTTTCATGTGTGTAATGCACGAAAATGAGCCACTAGGCATTATTTTTCGCAGAAAAATAATCATCGGCAACTTGCTCGAAAAGTCCTAAAGGATTTTTTGGACAAGCTGAAATAACTAAGATTTTGGTATAATACCATACCCATTTGCGAGTGCATAGTCATGAGCATATGTTCCCACATTACA
Organism: uncultured Oscillospiraceae bacterium; assembly: GCA_964370925.1. GTDB lineage: Bacteria > Bacillota > Clostridia > Oscillospirales > Oscillospiraceae > Heteroscillospira. The sequence continues at coordinate 17,283 of CAYJLH010000004.1, forward strand.
GCGAATATCGACTTCCATTGCACCCATGCTAAAACCTGTGTCCAATCTACCCTCAATGTTGACAACACTATCAGGTAAGTCGATTATGATATCTTCTTGTCCACTAAACATGAATGCACTTCTTCCTATTTCTGTAACACCCTCTGGAACTATAATTTCATCAGGGTCTTCCTTTTGGATGATGATAACATAATTACTTGCAATTCGTTTGACTTCCGGAAGATAAACTATCTTCTCGCCATACTCAACAACGTAGTGAACAAGGTTGCTGTCACCAATTATCCACGAAGTTCTACCGCCGATATAGTTATCATAATACCAAGCACTGTAAACAAATGAATCACCCGTAACATCAGTCAAACTGTTTGGAATGTATAGTTCATGCAAGGATTCGCACCCAGAAAAAATATCATCACCCGCAGTGGTCATGCCCTCGGGCAAATATGCCGCTTGCAATTTTTCACTGCCATAAAATGCCTCGTCCGATATTGATTTTAGGTTGGTTGAAAAAGTCACAGTTGTCAAACTGTCATTTTTGTAAAATGAACGCACACCAATTCTCTCGACAGTGTTTGCCATTACAACAGTTTCTATGGATTCATTTTCCAAAAATGCAAAGGCATCTATAACTCTAATCCCCTCGGGAATTGTAATATTTTTACTACTTCCGACATATTTAACCAAGACATCGTTTATTATAACCATTCCATCTTGTGCATCGCCAATCGGATAATCAGAAAAATCGAAAGATGCTATACCTAGCTTCAAGTTTCGCGGAATATCTTGTAACGCCCAGCCACTGTAAGCCATTTGGTCTGAAAGACTGTCTTCGTTCCAATGGCTAAACGCAAAGTCGCCGACTTCTTCAAGTGTAGATGGCAAATCACCAAAAACTATACTATCTTCGTCTGCATCATAACCACTGAAAGCTCGATTTCCTACATATTTCAGACCCTCATTTAATTTGGCATACTCCAAACTATAGCAACTGAAAAATGCGTAATCGCCTATAGATTCAAGGGTTTCTGGGAAAATTACCGCCGTTATATAGTCATCATAGAATGCATATTCGGGAATGTGTTTTGCACCCTCAGGGATGACTAAAACTGCATAATCAGGTACTTCCATAGGAATTACATTTCCATTTTCATCGATTTCAGCCGTAAATTGCTCACGGCTTGCATACTCAGACGGAATTCCTGTCTCATCTTCTACAGGCTCTTGTATAGCCACTTCTTCTGAATAATCAACAGTTTCAGATGTAAATATACCCATAATAGACGAGAAATTGGACATTATAGCAAAAAATGCAATCAAAAATACAATTGAAACTAAAGGATTTCTTTTCTTGCTTTTAGAACCAGCTTTTGTATTTTTCATTCGCTCTTTTTCCTCAGCTAGTTCTCTTGCTCTTCTTGCCAGTTCTTGAACTTCATCAAAATCTTTTTGTTTTTGGCTTTTTTCTTTTCCAAAATCTACTGTGTGAAGTCCGCCACAACCTGGGCAAACTCCCTCACTTTTCTTTTCGTTAAAACTTCTTCCACACCAATCGCAATTCATTTAACTTCTCCGTTTTCTTATTTAAAAATCACTGTTTTACCGAATTTGAGTGGATAGGCTAAATTACCTATCCACTCAATAATTTAAAATTGTGCTATAAATCTGTCTAAAATGACTGCCATTTCAGCGCGAGTTAGTAGTTTATCAGGAGCTAAAAGTCCCTCGTCAGTACCTTTTACTATGCCAGCGGAAACGGCCCACTGCATAGCCTGAACCGACCAATCAGGCAGGCTTGAGGCATCCGAAAATTCATCAAGAGTTGCCACTTCAAAATCTTCCATTCCCAAATCAATCCCGTAGCGATATAGGAAAGTTACGCATTGCGCTCTTGTGAGTGAATCATTTGGCAAAAATCTATCCCCGTCGCCCTGTGCAATTTCTGTAAATGCCGCCCATTTCGCAGCTTTTTCATAGTATGAATTTGCCTCCAAATCGGAGAAGCTCACGCTTCCATCAATGACAGTATTTGGACGAAGTGCTGTTTCAACTCTTGAGAGCGAGGTAATGAACATCGCACGATTTACAGTTGAATTCGGTGAAAATTCACCACCACCTGTGCCATTTACAATTTTATCAGCACTGATTTCAGCAACGGCAGAAGCAAACCAATCACTTGCATTGACATCACTAAAAGTAGTATTATTAGCGCTTAAATCTAAAGTGTTAACCATATTAGTGAAGCTATCTGCGATATAAAGTTCGTCGTCTACAAGCGCTAATCCAACCGGGTTTACAGGCGATAGACCATCTTCAAATCCACCTGTCAAAATCACCGTTTCAGCTCTGCCATCGACAATTTTTCTAACCGCACCATTTCCACTATCCGAAATGTACAATTCTCCATCATTTGCTATAACTTCTATAGGAGCAGAGAAAAGTGCATTTTTGCCGTTTATAAATCCGTCAATGCCCTCTGTAGAGCCTGTCAAAGTTGTAACAACTCCATCTTCAATTGCACAAATGCGGTTATTTTCAGTGTCAGCCACATATAAAATTCCATTTTCGTATTCAAGCCCTGTTGGTGAATTGAAAAGTGCGTCGTCGACGTCTCCATCTGCCCTACCCGCTTCATTTGGTGTTCCTGCAAAGAGTGTAACTTTGCCGTCAGTGTCCATTTTTCTTATAACATGGTTGCCACTGTCAGAAATATACACGTTACCCTCTTCATCAACTGCAAGACCTGTCGGGCGGTTGAATTCAACGTCACGGCGTGTTCCATTGCTGTAACCCTCGTCACTGCCAGCGATTAGTTCAACTGTTCCATTTTCGAGATTTAGCAGTCTAATTCTATGGTTTTCGCTGTCACTAATTGCGTATCCGTCACCATATTCCACAATATCCCAAGGAGAGAAAAATCTCGCCTCTTCAACAGTTCCATCTCTATAACTGCCCGAGGGTGTTCCATCAGCATTAGTAGCTCCAAGCGCACCGGCAATTACTGTAAACTCACCATTTTCAAGTTGCCAAATTTGATGATTATATGTATCTGTAATAATCATACTCCCATCACTGTCAGCTAAAATTGACGAAGCCGAAATAGGCGTTTCTGCTGCCAAAGTTGTCACACTTCCGACCAAACCTATGGCAAAAGCAGTGGATAAAATTGTCTTTTTCATTTCTATATCTCCTAACTACCTTTTGTACTACAGAATTTTCTCAACTGAAAAGACTTCAAATGGTTCACTTTTTCCTTTTAAACTTAGAGTTCCAAGCGATTTGAATTCACCTTGGCCTTCAAGTGCATCCGCAACCGCACGACTTACCAATATTTGTCCTGATTTGGAATTGCTTTCAAGTCTTGCCGCTGTGTTAACTGTATCGCCGATAGCTGTGTAGTCCATTCTTTTCGGAGAACCTATGTTACCGACAACAGCAGAACCAAAGTGAACACCAATACCAAAGTCAACACTATGTCCAAATTCTGCCATCAGTTCTTCTCCAAGAGCTTTTGCACCCTCTCTCATGTCAACCGCAGCTTTGACTGCAAGGTAAATCGGGTTTTCCTGTGGAAGTGGCGCTCCCCAAAATGCCATGGTGCAGTCACCGATATACTTATCAAGTGTGCCTCGATTTTGGAAAATACAGCTACTTGTTAATGTCAAATATTTATTTACTATTTCAACAACCTGTCTTGCGTCAAGTTTTTCTGACATAGTCGTAAAGCCTCGAATGTCGACAAATAAAACAGCAATATCTTTCAAATCTCCGCCAAGTTCAAGTGCTTGTGGGTCGCCTTTTAAAAGCTCGTTTGCAATTTCAGGCGCGAGGTATCTGTGCAATGTATTTGTAACTTTTCGCTTTTCAAATGTTGCTCTTGTGTAGTTTGCTCCTACCGAAATCACGTACGCAACCGTCAGTGCTAATGGCAAATACACGATATGTATTACATATCCCGAGTTAAACGCAAAGATACAAAATCCTACGCACGCTAGGACAGACGCAAACCAAACTGCTGTCGAAATGCGTATTCCTCGGTCATAGAACCAGAAAAACGCTAAAAATGTGATTAAAAATATCGCTATTGCCTGAGGAACTTTTGATACTTCTTCTTTTAGTTCTCCGCTCAAAAGTGCTGCGACTGCGTTAGCTTGGTATTCAACTCCGTACATTTTTACAGAGTGGTCTACAGCTGTAATGTAGTCGTCCTGCATCCCCTGTGAGTATGGCCCGATTAGTACAATTTTGTCTGCAAATAGCTGTGGGTCAAGCTCTTGATATACAAGGTCTGCAATAGAAAATCCATCGTCAAACGCACCTGGCGCAGATTGATAATTCAAATACCACATATGCCTTGGGTCTGTGGGTGGAACTGCAAAATCAGTCTCGCCCTGAGATTCCATATACATATTATATACAGCGCGGTGAAACGAGGGTATTTCTCTTCCATCGGGTAAGTCAATTTGCCAAATAGCATGGCGCAAAATTCCATCAAAGTCTAACATACCGTTGATGTGACCTTGCTCTGTGACTTCTTTTAAAGCTTCGTACGGTTCTTCATACTGCAAAACTGCAAAAGTATCCAGATAAAAAGAGCCGTCGTCGTTTACAACAAGTTCCTCGCCAAATGTTGCCGTTGAACCTGTAACGACATTTCCATATCTTCCCGATGCTTCAACCAAGGCGGCGTCGGCGTCGGGATATTCACTTTCACCTATATAAGTCGTATCAATTCCGATTACTGCCGGGCGATTTTCGGGATCTTGATTTAAATACTCAATCGCCTCCGCCATGATATCTCTAGGCCACGGCATAGGGCCGAATTCATCAACCGCCCTTTCATCCATACCAATAAGTATTATTTCGGATGGTGGGGTTTTCGGCTGTTGGTAGGCTACGTCGGCTAACACGTTAGCCTGTGTGAGCATGATATCAGTGGAATAGAGCACTGTGAAAAACAGTGCTCCAACCGTAGCTAGCAGAAAACGCTGAATTTGCTTGCGTTTATTCATTTTAGCTCCTTTTAGTCATATCATTAATAATTTGTCATAATAAAATATCCTGAAGCATCGGCATTATCTGCCACTGTTCCACCGCTAGAAATAACATCCGTTTTATCTTTCGCCCTTGCAACCGCAGCTGCATAGGCATAAGTTATACTTGGACTTCCAGACATAATATCAACAGCATATCCTTCACCGACTGTATCTTTTGTGATAAATCCCTTTACGAAGTTGAGAGTTGATGTGCCATCTTCTAGTGATACCGCCGAGCCATCTGTACTTGAATTTGATATTTCTACACCATTAATTGTCAATTCACTTCCCGAAGAAACCAAAACAGTTTTATCATCACTAGAAATTAGTTTTCCATTTCCACCGACTATGGTCACATCATTATCTATTGTCATACGTGCTTCTTGAGTATCTGATGGGTTCACTCCCAAGTCGAATGTAAAGCCTCCAAGATTTAATTCTATTTCATTATCGATAATCAAACCATTAAATGAATCAGAGAGCGCAGTATTTTCGTATAAGCTGATAGTATCACCATCTACAGCACTGTCAAAAACCGCTTGTAGACTTTGCTCATACATGTATCCATTGCCTCTTTCTCCATCAAATCTCATTGAAATAAGGTCAACATTATTAGATAATTTAGATATTAACCCAGAAGTTTTTAGCAAGAATAATTCACCAACATTCGACACTAGGCAACCATTAAATTCAACATCACCACTGCCACTATCAAAAACACCTGTATTTTCTAGTGTCTTATCCGACAATGTAATATCACCTTTATTTATTATTGTCCCTGTGTTATGAAGTTGGACTCCGGCTGGTGCAGTCAATTCACCCCCAACTGTTAAGGTGCCATAAGCTTCATTTGTAAATCTACCAGCATTTCCAAATCCACCATTGGCTGTTACATCACCGTTGTTTACAACTGTTCCAAAGGTAGATGCAGCATTGTCTTCAAGATTTAAGAACGAACCCTCAGTTTCGACAGTACCGTTCAAAGTCATCACACCTTGGTTTTGGATTTGATTAGCTGTGATACTTGCAGAATTTCCGTTTGTAAACTCACCACCAAAATCATTTAGAAAAACATCTGCAACTTCAATTTTTCCTTGGTTTGTGATTTTTCCTACGGAGCGTAAATCTTGTGAAACTTTTATTTCTGATAAAGCTGTATTGTTTGTAATTTCACCATTGTTATAACAGGTCATCTTGCTCGCATCAGAATTTGTAATTTCCAATATTCCGTCGTTTGAAAGTATGCCCTCTTCAACAGATAATTGATTTACAGTTAGTTTGTCACCTGATGAAATGTAAACTCTGGCTGACTTGCCAAGGCTTGTCGAACCAACATACAAGACATCTTCTAATGTTGCATTTCCATTTAAAATAAAGCTGTTATTGCTTAGAATAAATGTTTGAATTCCAGCACCTATTTTAAGTTCACCACCATCAGAAACGACAAGTGAACCCTCAACTTGAATTTGTGGAGTTCCTGATGCTGCAATGAATTCAACATCCGCACCCGACTGAATATAAACACCTTTTCCTGTTGGAATTAGTGCAGATTCACTAATTGTAATGTCTTTTTCTCCTGAAATTACAACATTTTTAACACCCTCAACACTTAGCTGAGTTATTAGTTCTTCAAATGTAGAGCCTGTAAAGAGTACTGTGGGTGATACATTTCCATCGCTATCATCGTCACTGCTTCCACCGCTACTGGGTCGGCTTGGTTCTTCCTCTTCTGCGGCTTCTTCGTCTAATTTTTCGTTCTCTTCGGCCTCAACATCGATTTCAGCTTGTGCAGTTTCGACAATGGCTTCTTGTTTTTCTTCTTCCGCTTTTAATTCTTCTTGCGCATTCTCAATTAGAGTATTCGAATCTAAACCACTTTGTTCCTGAACAACCGCTTGAAGCTCTTCGTCTTTCTCAACTTCAACTTTTACGAAAGCCGGAACTATTTCCTCTGTAAGTGGAGTGATTTCGGGCGCATTTCCGCTTTGTTCTTCGACACTGGCTTTGAAGCCCGCTTCTAAAATTTCTGTTTCGACTTCTGTTGTCCCTTGCTTTACAGAACTGACTTCAACGCGACCCGAAAGCAAAGAAACTTCACTGCCATTTTCATTCAATTCAACAAATCCTGATGTCCCTCTGATACCTGTAACCATACTAGACGTTCTGACTGTCATGGTTTCGGTTTCTTTAAGAGGCGCTGTTACATTGAAAAATAGCTTTCCTGTTGACAGTAAAAGCTCAAGCTGTTCGCCTTTCTTTTTAACTGTGCAAGTTGTCAATGAGTCGAGCTTCACGACCTTATCATCATCAAGGCTTATATAAGCATAGCTTGAAGATGAAGTTGTGATTTTATACCCATTATTGAGTTTCATTCCCTCTCTTGCGGTTATCGTGTTGCCTGCTGCGTTTTTTAAAGTTATAGTTCCCTCTATAACTTCAAGGCGCAAAGTTGATGAAACTGCGCTGTCCGCAGCTATAGCCACTGTTCCCAAAAGCATTGCAACTATTAGGAAAATTGCAACTGATTTGGAAGCACCGGCAAGTTTTGATTGATGCATTTGTTTTTTCCCCCTAAAACTTTTCAAGTTAAATATAAAGTGCTTTTTCCCAAGCACGACTATCCGCAAACAGTCTGAATAATTCTCGATCGAGTTTTCCCTCTTCGACCATTTCTGCCAAAATTATCAGAGCTTTTTCAGGTGAAACACCGCTTTTATATGGTCTATCCAATGCAGTTATCCCCTCAAATATATCCAAAATTGTCAAAAGCCTTGTTTCCATGTCTAGTGTTTCACCACTTTTGCAGTCGGGATAGCCTGTCCCGTCTAAAAACTCATGGTGCGCCCCTGCCCATTTCGGTACATTTTTATAGTCACCGTCAAACCTAATTTTTTCAAGTATATCGCGAGTGACTCTTACATGGCTTTCCATTACCTGTCTTTCCGTCGCTGTCAACGTGCCTTTTCTGATACACAGTGCATCGATTTCATCCTCTGTCAGCCAAGTACATTCCTCGCCATGTTGGTTTGTATATTTACGTCTGCCCAATGCAATTATTTCCTCGAGTCGTGAATCTTCAACATATCCCATGGAATTAATTACAATAACTTGCTCTCTTGCATAGTTTAGCTCTTCTAAAAACTTTGTGCAGTCTTTCTGTTGTTCCAAGGCTTCGACCTTACCCAGAAGCGCAATTATGTCAAATCTTGTCATAATCTCTTCCAATTTTTCTTCAAGCCTTGTTCCCTTGTTCATAACTTCAAGCGGTATGACAAGTTTTCCAACATCATGTAGCCAAATACTCATCAAAAATTGGCGTCTGTGTCGCTCATCAAATTTAATGCTTGAATTTATTTCATCCAAATAGTCCATGAAAGCATTGGCATATTTAACCATATTCGTCGTGTGATGGACATTATATGGTGTTCTATGGTAAATTACAGTTGAAAAAGTCTCAACAATAGACTCCATCAAGTCCTGCATTTTTCTTGTGTAATTCATATTCGTAAGGCTTACAGCCGCTTGTGATGCCAAAGCAAGCAAAATAATTTCGCTCTCAGGGATAAATGCAATAGTCACATCATCCTCATCTTTTGCATTAATCAACTGCATAACGCCAATGATTTCGCCCCTGTCATTTTCCATAGGAACAACCATCATAGATTTAGTTACATAACCTGTTAAAGAATCGTAACGAATAGGCCCTGAGAAGTCGAAAAGTTCACTTCTTCTAACATCAGGGATATTCACCAAACGATTTTCAAGCACAGAATAAGCGCAGACATGCGAGTGATTTAGGGCAACAGGCGGTAAGTCAATTTTTCCGTGTACGCCACCCTTTAAAATATCGAGCGACTTTGTCACCATCACTTTAAATTCAAGTGCATCATTTTCTAAAATATATATCGTTCCACCATCACATTGAGTGATGCTCATTGCTTCTGTCAATATGCGTTCCAAAAGTCGGTCGCCGTTTTTCTCAACCGCCATTGCAATATTTAAAGCTAAAAGTCTATGGATACTTACACCTTTCATATGGAGAAAACCTCCCCTCTTTTTGCGAAAAAGCTATTTTCCATCTCGGATTTCAGCTTATTTTCCTCAAATTTGAGTTCGTCATCGGTGCGATTTGGGTCGTGGTGGAAAATACAAAGGTGCTCAGCGCCGGCTTCCTTTGCTAGTTTTGCCGTTGTCATTATACTAGAATGACCAAAACCTCTGTGAGTTTCAAGCTCCTCTTCCGTATACTGTCCATCGCAAATTAAAAGTGAGCAGTTTTTTGCAAACTCAATAAGCTTGCCACGGCTGTTTTCCGTAATTTCATAATCGGTTGAATACACCAAGGTTTTTCCGTCATAACTGATTTTATAGGCGGTACAACCACCGGGGTGTTGACCTTCCATGATTTCTATTTCAACATCGCCAATAGAAAATCCACCTGTAAGCTCTTTAAATTCAACTTTCGATGTAAATGCACCAGAATCAACCGCCCAAAGTGGAGGTTTCATCAGAGTTTCAAGTTGCTCCCTCGGCCCTCCGACTGCACGTTTCACCGCATAAATCGTCACTTGGCAGTTTTCGTTATACAATATTCTTGAAATAGGCAGACCCAACAAATGGTCAGCATGGGGATGTGAAATCAAAATATGTAGATTATTTTCGTTTTCCTTTAGCAGAGCAGGTAAAGAAACAAAACCACTGCCCGCGTCCAAAACTATGCATTGTTCGCCAACACGCAAAAACACACATGCCGTCGCCCCTCCGTATTCAGAGTACATAGGCCCATCAATGGGAACTGAACCACGCGCTCCGAGTATTGTGGCTTCGAATTTTCGCATTAACAATCTCCTTTTATTATAAATAGTATTATTTTATATTTTCAAAAAATTTTTATTAAGACCAGACAATATTTTATCATAACTCGCGAATTTTGAAAAGACGTTATGTGTGAACATTTCGATAATTTTCGCCAAAATTCGTAAGTTTTTCTTGTTACTGTTTATACGTTCCATCAGTATCGACTATAACTGCACCGATACTCTCGTCCCAGACTAGCGAAAAGTCAATAATTTCCGCTAAATCCCTAAGTTTTATGAAGTTATTTCCATTTATATTGTACGCTGTTGGCGACACAATTTCTGAGTTAAATTCGAGCTGTGAATTACTCAAAGCAAAGGATGACGGCGCACCCTGAGCGAGTGATGCCATTTCTCCACCGACCGTGCTATATTCACTGTTCGGCATAATAGAAACCATGTTTTGTGAAGCAACCCAATTTACTGCAAATTGCTTCTCTGTTCCGTCCAGCACATAGGCAAGGTCACGCAATTTTACATAGTTATTTCCTGAAACATTATAGGTCGGAAACTTCACAAGTTCTCCATTTACATAAACATCTGATGAAGTTGGAATTGCAGCTGTTTTAGTGAATACCAAAACAGACGCAAGCTCTCGCCCTGCGCTTGTCACAAATGAACCATTTTCATAGAGCATACTCGATGCTCCTCCGTCAAGGCTCATTGCATTTGTTGCGCCAATTGATTGTAAATAGCTTGCAATTTGTGCAAACGATGCTGTTCCTGTGCCTAGGACAACACTTCCGTCGGACATTGTTGCGACAAAACTTCTCTGTAAAACAGATGTAGCATTTTGTTTTGGGTCTGCGTCTAGGGATGCGTTGTATGAAGAGTTACCATTTACATTTTGCCCATTGTGGATTAACATTCTTCCGCCACCCACAATATCAACTCCACTGCCCGAAAGCGAGCCACCAGAATAGCTTATGCTCGGTTTAAACTCCACACTGCTTCCAACAGAGGGCACCATGCCCCACGCAGAATGTGAACTTCTTGAACCTGCATTGAAAACAAGCAAAGCTTGACCACTTTGCAAAGTCACGCTTTGACCTTCTGAATAAGTAGTTGAAACCATACCATTTTGAATTAGATAAGCCGTTGCACCACTTCCAACTGTGTATGGCAAGGTCATTTCATCTGTTATTTTTATTATTGCCTCTGAATTTTCATTTTTTCCGTTAACTGTCCAGATATTAGCCGGACCATTTCCATTTACGTATGCTTGAGGTGTGATATCAACTCTGTCAATGATTGCCTTTCCATCTTGTGTCAAAATCAAGGCATTGTGCTCACCACCGCCGGCGAGAACTTCCCCGTTTTGCACTAGGTTTGTCAAAATCAGTGGGCAATTGTCAGGAAAAGTAATATTTGAATCACTGTAATATGAGTTGAAAAATAATCCGTTGACAGCTGCAACCACATTTTTGCCGCTACCTGCCGCTGTATTAATAAATTCTGATGCTGAAATGTCATGATTTACTGAACCATAGGCGGTCATAACTTCGCCTATAACCGTTCCATCCATCGGAACTCTAACAATATTTAGTGAACTACCACCTGCCGAAACTGTTTCGTATGCTGATGCCGAAATCGAAAGCGCCGAAAAGCATAAAGTTAAACCCATAAGCAAACTCAAAATTTTTTTCATGACAGTTATTACCTTTCAAAACATATTGTAATTTTATTATTTTTCCACTATGAAAATTATATCACTTTTTTTCTTCGTTGTAAACAATATATACTAGACTTTACTCATTTTCTGTAGTAAAATTGGTAAAGGTGGTGATTATATGAAATGTACAAACTGTAATGAAGAATTCAGCATCAAACTTGACAGATGCCCATATTGTAAACAGGAAGTTATCACCTATGTTGTAAAGGAAGAGCAGTTTGTAAATCGTGGAAGAGTTAGAAATAACTGGGTAAAAGAGATGATAGACAGACCATATTTAAACGCACTTTTAGCCTCGAGTTTTGCAATTGTCTTATACAAGAGTGCAGATTTGTTTTATGTCTGGAGCAATCCTTTTTCTCTTGTTCCATTTATTGTAGTTTTATATACCCTCATATATTTCGTAATCCCATGGCTTTATTCGGATGCAATAATCCTCACAATGGCTTATATATACGAAGTTAAATACGGCACAGAAATTTTCGATTGGAAAGAAAAAAAAATTCAAATTGCCTGCTTTGCCATACTCCCCTTCTATGTAAATGCGGTTTATATGATACTGAGCTTTGCTCTCATCATCGTATTTTTAATCGTAAAGCTTGTTTACAGAACAACGAGAAAATAAAAAACACCGCAAGAATAAAGTTTCATTAGAAATTTTGTGCTTGCGGTATTATTTTTGCAATTAATGCTCTAGTTTTTTATCCGAAATTTTCGAGATTACATTTTTGTTAATTCTAATTAGAAAAATCACACCTAGCGAGAGTGACATGAGTTCAGCAATTGGAATCGCCCACCAAACTGCATTTAGGTTTCCTGTCAACGACAGCAAATAAGCTGCGGGTAAAAGTACAACAAGTTGTCTGCAAAACGACATTATCATACTGTACACTCCATTTCCCAAACCTTGGAAAACACCCGAGCTTGCCATACAAAATCCTCCAAACACATAGCTCAGAGCACCGACACGCATGGCAACTCTACCAATTTCTAGCATATCCTCCGACGCATCAAAGAGTAGCAACAATTGGTCTGGAAATAATTGAAACACAACAAGTCCAACTAGCATCAAAGCTTCTGCATATAGTATGGCGAGTTTTATTGTTTTCTTAATCCTATCGCCGTTTCCGGCGCCGTAGTTATATGCAATTATAGGAATAACACCGCTGTTTAGTCCTAAAACAGGTAAAACAAAAAGGCTTTGAATTTTGAAATATATTCCAAGTATGGCAGTAGCTGTTTCAGTGAATGAAATTAAAATCAAGCTCAATCCATAAGATGTGACAGAACCAATCGACTGCATAATTATTGACGGCAAGCCAACTTTGTAAATCGTTAGTATTGTCTTTTTATCTGGATATAGATTTTTCTTTTCGACCTTAATCTCATGGTTATATTTAATATTGAGCCAAATTCCCAGAGCCGCAGCAACCGCTTGACCTATAACAGTGGCAATAGCCGCACCCGAAATTCCAAGCTCAGGAAATCCGAACATACCAAAAATCAAAATTGGGTCTAAGATAATATTGATTATAGCACCAACACCTTGAATAACCATGGATAAAACTGTTCGCCCTGTTGCCTGTAGCAATCGTTCGGTTATAATTTGAAAAAACACACCAAACGAAAAAACACTGCAAATCATGAGGTACTCTGTTCCAAGTTCGACAATTTCCGTATTATCAGTTATGCTTCTGAAATAAACACCGCTGAAAAGCAGTCCTAATACTACAAAAAGCAATGAATTTATTATCGCAGTGAAATAACCATTGCCCGCAGTTTTGTTTACACTTTCATTGTCTTTTGCTCCGAGTGAGCGCGAAAGCGACGAGTTCATACCAACCGCTGCACCAACACCCATAGCGATTATTATAATTTGTACAGGGAAGGCAAGTGATACCGCTGTCAGTGCATTTTCCGAAAGTCGACTTACGAAAATGCTGTCAACGACATTATACAAAGCTTGAATTAGCATTGAAATAATAATAGGTGTTGACATAGTTATCAAAAGTTTTCCAACCGGAAGCGTGCCCATTTTGTTTTCTGCTACTGTTTTTAAATTGTTAGACATTTATTATTCCTCTTTATCTGCGTGAAAAGTTTCGTTATTTATCATACCATAGATTATTTTATATTCAAGACAAGAAAAACTTTTAGTATGATTACACAAAGTTTTTTGTCCATTAAGTACTTTTTAGTGCATTAGAACAGTGTGGATTGACAAAATATATTCAAATTGTCCTGTTTGGAGATATTGACTACCATTTTTATATGTGATATAATTCTACTATAATAAAAAGGGGAGGGTTTTCGATGATAGGAGGCAAACTTAAAGACATCCGAAAAAGCGCTGGGATGACCTTACAAGAGTTGTCCGCTATGACTGAACTGTCTACCGCTTACCTTAGCAACGTCGAACGTGAAGCCACCAGTCCCACCTTGCAAAATTTGGCAAAAATCTCAAAATCTTTGAGAATTGAAATTACCGAACTTTTTTCCGGTGAGCCTTCATTAAAAGAAGTTGTGCGTAAAGATGAGCGTCGTGAAGTTTTTCATAATAATTCAGTAGCAAAATACGAACTCACAACCAATGGTTCTGAGAACATCAAGGGACTTTGTGTCACCTTGCCCGCAGACTTTAAAGATGAAATCGTTTCCGTTGGTCATGACGGGGACGAATTTGGAATCATCACTGAGGGAAAAGTACTTGTGCGAATCACCGGCAATGAATACGTTTTAGAGCCGGGTGACTCCGTATATATCCCTGCGCATACGCCACATAACATACGCAATGTCGGAGATTTAGACGCTGTTTCGTATTGGTCATTTGTTCGTAAATCACCCGAAGCCAGTTATGTAGATACCGACCACTTTTTCTCATAATTACATAAAATCGAATTTACAGGACTGCTTAACGCAGTCCTGTATTTTTATATAGTATATTTTGCTAGTTTTGTTTTAAATGCTTTGAATCTTCACCATACATAAGCTTCTTAAATGTAAATTTAAACATAATTGCCGTTGTTGTAACAGCGATAATATCCGCAACAGCTTCCGCCAAGAAAACAGCTGTCGCTTTGTCCTCAAAAAACATAGGTAAAATATGTATCAGAGGCACAAGAAGGATTACTTTTCGCAAAAATGCAAGGAAAAGAGAAATTTTTGCGTATCCGACCGCTAAATATGTAGTTTGGCAAGCAATTTGAATTCCAAAAATCACCATACCTGCAAAATAAATTCGCATAGGTCTTACAGAATACGCAAGAAGCTCTGGGTCACTGTTAAAAATCCTCACAAGTTGCTCAGGGAAAAGCATTATAACTGTACACATTACTACAGAATATGTGAGACAGATTTTTAGCATTACAAAAAAACTTTCTCTGAGTCTGTCTAACTTTTTTGCACCGAAATTGTAACTTAAAATAGGCTGTGCGCCCTGAGTAAATCCAAACATTGGCATAGTCATAAACTGCATCAATTTCAAAAACACTGTCATTGCACCAACAGCAATATCGCCTCCATAAATTTGAAGTGAGCGATTGAAAGTGACAAGCACTAAGCTCTCAGTAATTGCCATTACAAAAGGAGCCGATCCTAAAGAAACGCTTTTTTTAAGTAAAACGGGGTCAATTTTCATGTACTGTGGCTTAATTTTTAGCGCCGATTTTCTAAACAAAAACACTGTAGCCCAAACAGCTGAAATTGCCTGAGAAATAACAGTGGCAACCGCCGCGCCTTTAACGCCCATGTTGAGTAGGAATATGAAAATGGGGTCAAGTATAATGTTTGCAACCGCACCGACAGCAACCGTCACCATCGCAATTTTTGTATAACCCTGTGCCGTTATAAATGCATTCAGCCCTAGAGATAACATGACAAATACAGTTCCGATTAAATATGTATCTGTATAATCTTTAGCATAGCCTATAGTGTCTTCACTTGCGCCAAAGGTCATCAAAATCGTTTCCGATGATGCGAGCAAAGCAAAAGTCAGGGCAATTCCGATTATAATTAGTGCTGAAAAACATGTGCCTAAAATCCGCTCGGCTCTCTCGAGATTTTTCTCACCCATACTTATGGACACAAGTGGCGCACCACCTCTTGCAATAAGCGAGGAAAACGCCGCAACCGCTACCAGAACGGGCATACTAACACCAACACCTGTCAGGGCGAGTCTGCCAATTTCGGGGATATTACCGATATAAATACTGTCAACAACATTGTACAGCACATTTACTAATTGAGCTACCACAACCGGCATGGCAAGTCTCAACATCAATGGTCTTATAGGCTCTGTTCCTAAAAACTCTCTATTGTTCACTTAGTCCCTCCTTGAAAACGAATGTTTCTATTATATACCCATTCTCGCAATATTTCAAGTTTTTTAACTAATTTTTATGGACAGCTAAAATCCCCTACGCCACAGTAAGCACACAGGCGACCCGATGATACCTCCGAAAATTTGGTTTGAACTAAACTTTCAGAACGGCTCAAAGGGTCGCCCATTTTAATTTTTATTCACTTTTATGGAGCGCTACAACTCAGCCTCCGGCAACTGGTGGAAATAATGCGACAATGTCGTCAGCTTTCACAGTGTCCTCAGGTTTTGAGTGCATACCATTAATAAGACAAATTGCAAGGTCATCAACAGAGATATTAAGTTCTGCCAAAATATCAGAAATTGTATTCATTTTTTCAGGTGACATGAAGATTATTTTATCTCTGCCCTCTCTGAAAAATGCAAAAAGTCTCACTTCAATCATAGTTATGCTCCATTCGATTTACTTATTTATATTCGCTAAGTCCCAAACGCTCAAGAGTTGCCTCTGTTGGGAAAGCAGAATCCCAACCACGTACGTCATAATATTGTGGAAGAGTTACAGGTAGTTCACTAATCATACCCTTAGATGGGCCGTCTGGGATAACTTCTTCAAGCAAACGCTTAGGAAGCTTATCGTCCTCGGGTTTCATGCCTGCGTGCTTATTAAATTGGCGCTCAATATTATAAATACGCTCACCAACTTCAAGCAATTGCTCCGGTGTGTAAGTTGTGCCTGTTGCAGCATTTAAAAGACCTGCATATTGTGGCGCACCCATAGCAAATGATGAGAACAAGCAAAGTCCCATGCTGTCAATAACAGCAGTTAGGTCTTGGAATATTTTACACCAAGTTGCTTTGCCCTCTGTTGCTGTGCGGTCTAGTTGCTCAGGAAGTCCTAGAACCTCTGGGGAAATTAGATATCCACGAACATGGCAACCGCCACGGTTACTTGTTGCATAAGTTATGCCAATTCCTTGAATAGCACGTGGGTCATATGCTGGAAGCTCTTGCTTCTTAACGCTCATTGAAACTTCTGGATGACCATAATGCTCACAAAGTCTAAAGCTACCGTCAGCCATTAGTTTTGCAAGTGGAATTTTTCCTTCACCCATGCGCTTTGTCCACTCGATGATAGCTTCTGAACTACCCCAAGCTAGTGGAACACCCTCACATTCCTCTTCCTTGATTGCGCCGATTTGGTAAAGTTCCATAGCCGCAGCGATAGTACAAGGAGTTGAAATCGCATCGAGTCCGTATTCATTACACCAGTAGTTTGCCTCATTGATAGCAGTAAGGTCACTGATATTACAGTTACCGCCGTATGCCCATAGTGGCTCATACTCAGGGCCACCAGTGACTTTTCCGTCGATTTCAATCATACGACCGCAACCCATAGGACAGCGATGGCAGAAACTTTGCTTTACAAGGTGTTTTTCTCTTAATGTTTCTCCCGATGTCTCGTCAGCCGGTGGGAAATATGCTTCTTGCCAGTTACGAGTTGGGAAAGCTCCTGTGTTATTGATAATGTTAACCAGAACAGCTGTACCATAAGTTGGTAGACCCTGACCGGTAACACCGTTTTCACGAATTAGTTTCATGCTCTCAGCTGTTACCGCTTTCAAAGCGTCAGCATCAGCTGGTTTAATAACTGTACGTGATGCACTTACTGTGATAGCCTTAAAATTCTTGCTACCCATAACCGCACCAACACCACTACGACCTGCCGCACGGTGCTTATCATTCATGATACATGCAAGCAGTGATAGATTTTCACCTGATGGGCCAATGTTCAAAACTGCACACTTTGGATAAATTTCTTTCAATTTATCGTCAATGTGTTCGCTCATCATGCCCATATAGGGACTTGCGTCCAAAAGTTCAATCTTATCGTCCTCAATGTTGAGGTAAACAGGTTTTTCTGATTTTCCCTCGACAATAATTCCGTCATAACCTGCATATTTAAGTTTTGCACCCCAAACACCACCTGAGTTTGATGACGCAATCATGCCTGTTAGCGGTGATTTTGTCACAACCATGTATCTACCGGCTGTTGGTGAAGCTGTTCCTGTCATTGGACCTGCTAGGAACACCAATTTGTTTTGTGGGCTTAGTGGTTCAACAGTTGCGACACCCTCATCCATCAAAATTTTTGTACCCAATCCACGACCGCCAATAAACTTTATAGCATCGTCTAAGTTTAGGTCTTCAACTTTGATAGCGCCCTCTGTTAGGTTAACACGAATAATTTTTCCGCAATATGATGTTGACATAAAAAAATCCTCCTCATTTTTGAATAATATTTCGATTTTACGTAAAAATAAGCACGCAAAACCAAAATCCTTTCCAAATACGGGAGGCATCACAATTACGGCGGATACCCTTAGGCTTATTTCCATATCAAATAAGCTCGGATTTATAGTACTATATTACCATAATTCAAATCGACTGTCAATTATAGTCTGTCAAAAAAGTATAAAAAGGACCATGGGAATGTTTAGTTAACCTCCCATGGTCATATGATTTACCAAAAATCTCCTGTAAAATTCCTCTCTAATCTGAAAACTACCAATCATTTTAAGTTCCGACCTCGTAATAGGGATATTAAACCTATTATCTGCGCCAATTTCTGTCACGCTAAGTCTTATATCTTTGAAAGCAAACAAGTCCTCCGCCAGCGAATAAACACCGTCCATTTCATCGAAAAATGAAAAAAGTTGCGCCCTTGAATATGCTAGATTTTTGACTTCAAGTTCCTCTTTCGTATCGCTGTTCCAAAAAAGTTCTTCTTTGACCTCAGCATAAAAAGCAGTAGCCCTTTCTAGCATATCTTCCTCAGTTCGTCTGCGTTTGCACATTTCAGAAATTTCAAGTTTGTACATTTCTTCGATACGTTTTCCGCAAATTCCACGCATAGTAAAAGTGCGAATTAGCAAAGCACATGTCCGCTTTTTCCAGTCTGTAAAACTTGGATTATATGTGGCGGCAAATGCAATGATTTTTCCGCAATCTTCTGCGATATCGCCCTCCGAAATGTGGCTTTCGAAGTCAATTCCGACACAAATTTCGTCTTTTTCACTGAAAATATAGTTGCGTAAATTGTTATCAACACGCAGTTTACCAGTCGCTTTGTGGTATTCTAGTAACCACTCCGCGAGTGCTATTGCGTGTTTTTCCTCCATATTTTCCACTAATTCGGAGTATAAAATTCCGTCGATATGCTTGTAACAGAGCATGTTTTCTGATGTCGAAACCAAGCTTGGAACTGCAACTTTTTTTGACTGTAAAAGGGCAATCATAGCCTTTTCACGTTCAAAATCCTCTGTATTTTTGAAAAGTTTTTTTACAATTTCCCCATCACCCCTTACAGTATTTCTTTTGGAAATAAAGGTGATTTCAGTGGAATTTTCTTGCATTATTTCAAGCCTCCACGCTTAAAGCTAATCTCAATATCTCCGTCCTCAGTATAGCCGTTTAGCTCTTTAACTACAGACAAAACAGCATTTTTTAAGAGATTTTCGACAAACGGAACCATTTCAATGTTATGACCATCGACCTTTAGCTCAATACTTGGCTTTTTCAGTACGCAATCCTCGGCTGTCGCCTGTTTTTTCAAGATTTTACCTGTCAATTCCCTACATGTACAGCCACACGCATCACAACATTTCGGATCCATATTCGGCATAGGTGAAATCGCATGTTGCATGACAAATTGAACGAGTTTTTCAGGCTCGTCAAGAGCATGAATTACGGGATAATCACCAAAACTTTTTCTCCCATCATTTGCCAAAACACCCGAAACTCCGACCACTCTTTCGTCAAGTCTCTCCAAAACTTCTTGCTCAGTGTGAGCCGTCAAAATTCTGGGGACATTGAGGTCCGTAACTCCCTCTAAAATCACATAATCATGGTCATAGTGTCGCAAAATATCCTCAATCGGTAGCATGGTTTGGTACAGAACATCTGTCTCAAACATTCCTCTCGCTGTGACTAATTGCGAGCCTGCATTTTTATGACGGTTAGTATTTGAGTCCTCCACAGGGTCAATTTTAAAAAGTTCGAAGTGTATTTCTTTAACCGAGCCGACAGAAAACCCAAGCTTTCTAAGTCCGCTGATAATCGTCTCGCACACAGTTGTTTTTCCAGACTTTGTAATGCCATTAACTGCAATAACTTTCATAATTTTTCCTCCCTATCCATAGTAAAAAATCATAGTCGTAGCCGAAATTGCGAGCAATAAAACTATGGCGACAACATCAATTCCAACCATTTTTACTTCTATAAAACTCGTGCGTTTTTTCATTGCACCAAAACCTCTAGCCTCCATTGCCATTGCCAAATCCTGTGATTTTATAACAGCGTCGGCAACAACAGGCGAGAGTAAATATCCGTATAATTTTATCCTTTTTCCGAAGGGAATTTTTTCAACTTCAATCCCTCTAAGTTGAATTGAAACCATTGCATCTGTAAAACTTTCCATAAAAAATGGAATAAATCTTAGCGTCAACATAATCATAAATGAAAAAGTATAAGGCACATGCAATTTTGAAAGCGAGGCTATAACCCGCCTGCTGTTTTCACTTTCCATGATTGCCGCTGAGGAAATCAATGTAAAAAATCGAAGTCCCATGGTCACACCACGCAAAAATCCGTCGGTGTAAATAATTACGAATTCCCCGTATGAAAGCAGTGGTTCACCCGACCTTACAAATATAATTTGAATCACGCAAACTCCGATTAATATGTTTATAAAGCGTTTTAATTTGTTAAAAAGGAATTTGTAATTCGCCCCAAAAAGTAGCATTAACACAAAGGAAAACACGGCAATTCCGAGCAAATACAGCCAATCTTTGAACAAAATCGACATTGATGTCGTTAACAAAATCCCAAGCAGTTTTACCCGTGGGTCAGCATTTTTCATTTACAATTCCTCCTTTCGACACTTTGACAATGCGTGCCTCAGGAAAGCGAGAAAAAAGCTCCGTATCATGGGAAATCACAGCAATTCCAAGTCCTGATTTCACAAGCTCATCCATAATCGTGTATAAGGTTTTGCGGTTTGCCACATCTAAGCCTGTTGTAGGCTCGTCAAGCATGAGATATTTGATGTCTTGCATAAGAATTGAGGCAAGCGCAAGCCTTTGTTTTTCGCCACGACTGAGACGATATGTGCTTCGTTTTGCCAGATGTTTTAGTGAAAATCTGTCCAAAAGTTCTATGGCTTTTTTTGCGATTTCATCGGGGTTTTGGTCTAAAACCGAACCTATAAATGTCATCTCATCCCAGACTGTTGCCGTAAAAATCTGCTTTGACGGCTCTTGAAAAAGGTAGCCTACATATTTTCCCATTTGCCCAAGAGTGAAGTTTGTTGCGTCATTTCCAAAAACCGTATGCCCCATGCCCTCACATTTTAAAATCCCTGCACAGAGCTTCAAAAGAGTTGATTTTCCGCTTCCGTTATTCCCCTCAACAAGACAAATTTCGCCTGTTTTCAAGGTGAATTCTTCGGCAGTAAATCTAAAAGCGTTTCTTGGATACTGAAAGGAAATATTTTTAAGTGTGATTGCATGTTCACTCATAAACTCTCTCCTCCGCTCCCCTTTTGTGCCACAAGTTTTCCATCAATAAATGCATAAATTTTATCAGCAATAAACAGATTTTCCTCGTCGTGTTCGACCATCAAAATTGCTTTCCCACGCTTTTTCAGCTCGACTATACAATCCATAATCCTTGCTGTTGCCTCCCTGTCGAGCTGGCTTAAAGCCTCGTCGAACAATAGCACCTGTGGGTCTAGCGTTAAAACTGCCCCCAAGGCAACAAGCTGTTTTTGGCCACCCGAAAGACGTGTAGGACTGTGAAATCTATAGTCCTCCATGCCGACAATTTTTAGAGCTTCATCAATTCTTTTTGCGATTTCTTCCCTCGGTAAACCTATGTTTTCAGGACCAAAAGCGAGTTCATCCTCAACCGTAGGTGCAAAAAGTTGTGCATCAGGATTTTGGAAAACTATGCCGACTTGTCGCACAACTTCATGCAACGGCATTTCGGCTACAGCCTTACCCGAAAGTAGTGCTTCGCCCTTTAATTCGCCCTCTATACTCCTCGGAATTAGCCCCGCTAATATCAGACAAAGTGTTGATTTTCCGCAACCTGATGGCCCTGTAATCGCAACACATTCACCCGAATTTATAGATAGATTTGCACCGCTTATAAGTGGATTTTGCCCTAGGTAGGAGAAGAAAATCTCCCTTGCTTCAAGCTGTATCATTGTATCACAACTTCCTGTACAAATTTGCACCAACGCTGTGAAAATTCTGAGCTTTTTATAATCATTAGGTATGGCCCCATGCCACCCTCTGATTTTGGTTTTAACGGTTCATCATCCATCGCAAGGCAGATATAAACATTATCCTCCGTCATGATTTCCTCTTTTGTCAGCGCTGAGGTATAACCGTCAAGTGAGCGCACTTCTATAGTTTCACTCGAAATTTCCATATCCGCAAATTCGAAAACATCCTTTAATTCAACGCCCGAAAAACTAACATCAGTCGGGTCTGTATTGCTCGTATCCATAACCGCAGAAACGGGTACAGGGTTAAGTGACAACATGTCATCCATAGTGATTTGAACCGTTGTTTCACCTGATTTTAGCTCAAAAACCGCATTCATTTCAAGCTCTTTTTTGTAGCTGACATCGCCGGCATTTAGCCTTGAAAAAATTGTAATCATAATAACAAGCACTGCAATGATTACAAGCAATATTTTTGCCTGATTATTAACATTTTTCTTGTATTCCATAGTTTTACCCCTCTATTTTATCGTGAAAAATGGAATACACATATCTTCGTACTTAAACTCGCCGTGGTCTCCCAATTTTTCACCAATACTTGTGTCATGTTGTCCGTGGTCAGAAATTATATAAGTAGTCCCCGAAAAAGCGGAAAGCATTTCGTTGACATAGCCCTCGATTTCATCGAGTTTTTTTATTGCTTCGTCTGAATACGTCCCATAAGTGTGGGAAATATCGTCATAGCCGTGGAAGTGTACAAAGACTAATTCGTGTTCCTCTTCTATCGTTTTCATGGCAGAAGCAAAAACTTCATCGTCAGTCGAGCCGTCAGCATTTTCATCTGCGTTTAAAATCGGCGAAACACTTGAATTCACAAGTTTTGAATATCCCTCAACCAAAACACCATCGACATTTTCAAACATGTCAGGCACTAAAAGTTCACGCTCTGAGCGCTCAGTTACGCCGTTTATGTCCGGTGTTTCCCCAGTTATCATCGCCGCAAGTGCCACATTTGATATACTGGGCATAACTGTACGCATTTTTTCCACTGTATGCTCTTTCGAAAGTTCTAAGCCGTGCATTTCGTATGCTTTATAGCCCAGCCCGTCGATATGAATTACCAAAACATCTCCCTCAGTGTTTTCAACTATGCCTTTCAGGTCTGTTATAGATGCCTCGGGTGCATCTTCCCAAACTCCAACTATGTCATGAATTCGGGTTTTTCCGTCGGCATCAACGTAGTCGGCAGTGTTTCCTCTCCAGTCGAAATAACCGTCAAGAGATACCATTTGCTCTGACCCATCACCGAAATAAGCAAGCGCTTCCCCACCATTTGAGTCAATATAGCTCGAAATCGGAACCATAGGTCGGCGAGTATAGGCGCTAACACCAAGTCCGTTTTTTTCTGCATTTCCCTCGACGACAGACATTATAACACTATCTTCAAGGAACAAATTTCCGTACGAAATTTCATAACCGCTCTCACCCGAAATTGTGCGCAAACACGCCTGTTCAGGGTGCATAATTTCTGCAACTAGTACAATATAGTCGATGTTTCTGATGCCTGCCTGTGGCGGAAAATTGGGAGCACTTATGGAAAATCCCGCAGTTTCATTCCAATAAAGCAAAATACTTTCATCAATATCATCTTTTGAGATTTCAGCCATAACACCATCCGGTGAATGAAAAATCACTTTAATTTCACTACCCAAAGGAACAGCTTCATTTAGCACATTTATAAGCGGTATTGCCGGAAAATTTTCTCCATCTTTTTCAACTGTTGTGGTTTCATAATCCGAAAAGTCCGTCAGCGTAATTTCGGTTTCGACATCGCCTGTTATGGTAATAGGGCTTCGCTCTCCCGACAAAAATGAGATTTCAGTCGGTGCAACTTCTTCTGTTTGTGGTGATATCTGAGGTGAGTTACTCGCCTGTTCCTGACATCCCGAGAATATAAAAAGCGTCGCAAGCGATAGAACTGTTAAGCTAATTTTCTTTTTCACTGGTTTCCTCCAACTCTTTGGGCATAGGTACTGAAAAACCATTGCCTTTTTGTTTTTCATCTTTTGTGATTTGTCTGCCTTGCAAAATCCCGAGGCGTCTTACGTTAGAGCCGATTGAATGTGCAACCAAACCACCCAAACCGCCAGATAGTGCAGATGCAGTTAGTGATAGCATCAATGGAACAAAAGATAGGTTGAAAATCGCAAGATTCACCGAAAAGCTACCTGCCATGTTGGCAACAACTCCGCCAAGAAAACAGCAAATCGCACAATCTGCCCTGTGCCTCATAATCAAATATAAAAGGTCAATTGCAATTCCGGGCATGGTGTAAGTTAGAATACTCGCCGCACCATGAGAGCCAAGCGCGCCTGTTAGTGTAACAACCGCACCTTGTATCAAAGCAACGACAAAAGCCGTTCCCCATTTTCCTGTAATGCTCTCCCCCAACACAAGGAAAGCCATATAAAAACCGCCTGCAACCACACCGCCGGGTATAAAAAGTGGCCCTGTGATGATTTGTGCAAGCGGAACAATAATCGCCTTAATTGCTATGCCCATAGCAGCAACCATGGACATAATGCAGTAATCTGCCAGTGTGAAATATGGTCTTTTTATTTTCAAGAGTAACACTCCTTTTCACTATTAGGGCAGATGCATCTGCACCTACCCTAATAAAATAACTCGTCATCTTGTAGTATTACAAGAATTAATCAATAACAATTTGAACTAGATATTTCGCCCAGTTATTTGCTGTGAAGTTTTCGCTGACTGCAAACCAAACTTTGCCGTCGCCATCGCTTTCGATATATTCGCCATCTTGATATAGTGCAAACATTGATTGTGGGTCGTTTAGCATGTCGGGTGTTAGTTTGATTTCATATCCGTCAGAAGCGATAACTGTTATTGTGCTTTCTGGGTCAGCACCAACAAAGTTTGCAATTTCTGACCAGTGAACACCTTTGTAAACACCGACAACTGTTTCACCAAAAGAGTTTGTGCGTGAGATTTCATGCTCTAGTTGTGGTAGTGCCATAAAATCTTCTTCTGTGATAGCTTTTGCTTCGCCACCAACTGTGATAGTTAAAAGTGCGCCTTCAACAGCTTCTGTTTCAACTTCTTCGCCTGCTTCTTCTGACACTGTTTCACCTGAAACCAATTCGCCTGATGGAACAATTGAAGCTAGGTATTTGACTTTTCCGCCGCCTTTAGCATCGCCAAAGTCATAACCTTCGAATTCAGCTCTGATATAGCCCTCTTCTTCGTCTGGATAGATTTTTCCGAATTCAATAGCGTCACCAGGAATAACTGTCTCATATCCGTCGCTTGCGATGAATTTATACTCGCTGTAACCGTTAATTCCCAGTGTATCAAGTAGTGTTGCAACATCTGTTTCTGTTCCGAAATAAATAGCTGTTGAACCAGCTTTAACTAGGTCAAGTTGCTTAACACGCATGCCTAGGTTTAGTGTTTCTGAGAAATATTGTGGTGCATTTGTTTCCATATCTTCGCTACCCTCAAGTTTTGAAACATAGCAAGTGAAGAATACATCAGCATTTTCTGTTTTTTCGTGTCCATCACGAGCAATTAAAGTAAATACTTCTGTTTCATTTTCAGGAAGGAATGCATCAAAATATGCTTGAAGTGAGTATGATTCAACCATTGTTCCGTCATAGTCTAAAGTTTCAGGTGTTAAAGTTGTCGCATTTTCAAAGAAAAATTGAACTTCTGCAACCATTTCTTCGCTTGCAGCCGCAGCTTCACCTGCACCAATTTCAATCATTGATAAATCTTTAACCCAGAACATAGCGCGTTTTTCAGGAACTGCACTTCTAGGTGTTTCAAGGACTTCACCGTTAAATGTAAGAACGATGTAAGCGCCTGTTTCTGCATATTCGTCGGCTGGTACGTTCATAACATAACCGTCAGCCGCTGTGAAAGTCAAGCCACCGACATCTGCCAAGTTGATTCCATTTTCTTCAAGAACTTTTGCAATTGAAATGCCCTCAAAAACGATTTCTGAGCTTTCGCCTTTTGAGTCTAGTGATGTTGTTTCAATTGTTTCAAGCTCCATAGCTTTCATGTCTGCACCGGTAAGTACGATGTCAACACCCTCACCTTTGATTGCAATTTCATAATCGTCAGCAAGTCCGCCCTCAGTTGATGCCTCGGGGCTAACTTCAGCACTTGCCACGGGGCTTTCTTCCGGAGCATCTGTTTCACTTGAACATCCGGCAAACACCAGCATAAGCAAAACAAGCGCAAGGGATAATAGTGTATGCTTTTTCATTCTGTTTCTCCTTATTTCATCTTCATTTTTTCAGCTTTCGCATCATGGTATTTTAACATATTTTCTTGATAAATGTCAAGCAATGTCAACATTTTCGAATAGTCAAAATGCCCAAATCACAAACTTTTCAAAGCAGTATTTCAAACTCATTTTTTGAAAATTTTATTATGCCCTCTTTCTGCATTTTCGATAGTTCATTTGAAAGCGCACTTCTATCCGCACATAGAAAACTCGCGAGTTGTTCACGATTTAACTCTATAGTAAACTTTTTAGCGCCTCTCCTTGAATAGTTGAAATATGCCATAATCTTTTCCCTCAGAGTTTTCTTAGAAATAATATCAATTTTTTGGTTTAGATACAGACTTTTTCTGGCTATAACCTTTAGCATATTGGAAATTAGTGTCTGATGAAACCTACATGATGAACTACATGTCGTAACAATTTTCCTATAGTCTAAAAACAAAACCCGACTTTTCGCCCCTGCGACTATCGAAACAGGGCTTTGAAAAATATCCGCACACGCGAAAACCTCCAAAAAGATATCCCCGTCAGATATCTCGGCAATTATTGTTTCATTTCCGTTTTCATCAGACTTCATAACTCTAACTTCACCCGAAATTACTATTCCTACAAAATCTATTTTGTCACCTAAGTGTAAAATATACTCATTTTTGGCGTAGCTCTTTTCAAATGCGGATATGCAATTAAACATAGCATTAAAATCTTCTCTTGTGATATTATCGAATATAGGATGTGCACATACTAAATCAAAATAATTTTTCATAATACCCCTTTTTCGTTGTGTAGACAACAGATTTGTTGTGTTGATTATAATACAATGTGGATACAGAAGTCAAGGAGGCTTAACAAATGAGCAAAAAAGTTATAAAGATAGATGCCGACAAATGCATAGGCTGTGGTCTATGTGCAGCGACATGTAAGCAAAGTGCAATCGAAATGATTGACGGAAAAGCAGTTGTAACATCAGAAGATTATTGCGACGGAATTGGAAATTGTCTTCGCGTATGCCCTGTAAACGCAATTAGTTTTTCAGATAAAGATGTAAGCAAATCAGAGGACAGACCCAAACATTCAACTTGCCCCGGTAGCAGAGCAAAAATGATTTCATCTGACGAAAATGTTGCAGATGTAAAAATAAAATCCGCCCTACGTCAATGGCCAGTGCAAATTAAATTAATTCCCGAAAGTGCGCCTTATTTTGAAAATGCAGACTTGCTTATCGCCGCAGATTGCTCCGCATTTGCATATGCAAATTTTCATGCGGAATTTATCAAAGATAAGATTACTATAATCGGATGTCCAAAACTCGATAGTGTTGACTACACGAATAAATTAAGTTCAATCATCAATAATAACAGTATCAAGTCAGTTACAGTCGTGAGAATGGAAGTTCCATGCTGTGGTGGTATCGAAAACGCCGCAGTTAACGCAGTGAAAAACAGTGGAAAAAAATTACCGCTTAATGTAGTTACTATTACAATTAACGGTGAAATTTTAAAAAATAAGAAAGTTGAGGATTAGTCAAATGAGTGAAATGTTCTGTTTCCAATGTCAGCAGACCGCACACAACGTCGCTTGCGAAGGCAAGAGCGGTGTTTGCGGAAAAAAATCCAACAATGCACAGCTTCAAGACGAATTGACAAGTGCATTAATCGGGCTTGCACGTTGCCTAGACGGTGATACAAAACCCACAGAGGACACAGCAAGAATTGTAATCGAGGGGCTTTTTACCACCATTACGAACGTAAACTTCAACGATGACACAGTGCAGAAAATGATTGAGCTTGTCCACAATGAAAAGTCTGTAATCGTTCCCGGTTGTGCCGGATGCACCTCTGCATGTAACAGAAACGATGATTATCACATGGACTATCTTTGGAAAGAACACGAAGATATTCGCTCGCTGAAATCATTGATTTTGTTCGGTATTCGTGGTATGTCCGCTTATGCACATCATGCGATGGTTTTAGGCTACGAAAGCGAAGAAATCAACCAATTTTTGTACAAGGCGCTGTTTTATATCGGCTCTGATTGTGGCGCGAATGAACTTCTTCCAATCGTACTTGAAGTCGGAAAAGTGAACTTACAGTGCATGGAACTTCTGGACAAAGCCAACACCGAAAGTTACGGCACACCAGTGCCCACAAGCGTTTCACTAACTATTGAAAAAGGCCCATTTATCGTCATCAGCGGACATGATTTGCACGATCTTAAACTTCTTTTAGAACAAACAAAAGACAAGGGCATAAACATCTATACACACAGCGAAATGCTACCAGCTCACGCCTATCCAAAACTCAAAGAGTACAAGCATTTAAAAGGAAATTTCGGCACTGCGTGGCAAAGTCAGCAGAGCGAATTCCACAACATTCCCGCACCGATTTTGTTC
Source organism: uncultured Oscillospiraceae bacterium (assembly GCA_964370925.1). Lineage (GTDB taxonomy): Bacteria > Bacillota > Clostridia > Oscillospirales > Oscillospiraceae > Heteroscillospira. Next base: position 46,152 of record CAYJLH010000004.1, read on the forward strand.
ACCACTAACTGCCTAATGCCAGTTCGTGAGAGCTATAAAGACAGAGTTTTCACAACGTCTGTTGTGTCATATCCAGAGCTTGTGCACATTGGAAACGACAAAGATTTTTCGGCTGTAATCGCAAAGGCCTTAGAGTGTGGCGGTTACGACGAGGACAAGCAAATGACAGGCATCAACGGCGGTAAAACTGTCATGACAGGCTTTGGTCACGGTACTGTTTTATCTGTTGCAGATAAGGTCATTGACGCCGTTAAGGGTGGAAAAATCAAACACTTTTTCCTAGTCGGCGGTTGTGATGGCGCTCAATCTGGCAGAAACTATTACACTGAGTTTGTAAAACAAAGCCCTAAGGACAGCATTATTTTAACTCTCGCTTGTGGTAAATATCGTTTCAATGATTTAGACCTTGGAGATATAGAGGGCTTGCCTCGTATCATGGACATGGGACAATGTAACGACGCTTATAGTGCAATTAAAGTTGCCGTTGCTTTGTCTGAGGCTTTTGGATGCACAGTCAATGAATTACCTCTATCCATGGTGCTTTCTTGGTACGAACAAAAAGCGGTTGCAATACTTCTAACACTTCTTTACCTCGGAATTAAAGACATCTATTTAGGGCCAACTCTACCAGCTTTTGTGTCAAAAAATGTGCTTGATATTTTGGTCAAAAACTATAATATTTCGCCAATTAGCACTCCTGAAGAGGACTTAAAAAAAATTCTTGGTGAAGTTGCTGTCGCAAACTAAATTTTCATCCCCCTAGGGGGCTTGCGAAAGTGTTTTTTACACTGTACAATGGTAAAAAATATAAGTAGCGGAGGAAATTATGGCTAAGAGAATTTTGTTACTGGGTGTTTATGGAATGGAGCTTGTCGAGTGCGGTGGAGTGCTCGCCAAGAATGTAATAGATGGTGGAAAAAGTTATGCTTCTATAATGCTTGCCGGCCCTTTGATGAGGGATAATGTATCGCAAGCAGCGGAAATACTTGGAGTAAACAAAGTATATTTTAACGATTTCAAAACAGGCGAAGTTAATTTCGACAGAGAGCATAAATTAGCTCTTATCAAAATTATTCGTGAAGTAAAGCCTGATATCGTAATCACTCAGGACCCTGAGCACATAGTTTCAGACCTTGACCCTGACAGACGGCCCGCAATGATTTTAATACTTGAAGCACTAGCACTTGCGTCTAGGGACTTCGGTCTTGACGCAATGCCAGAGCTTGAGCCACATTCTGTTCCCAAAATTTACTACATGAGCCCTGTAAATCCAAACTGCACCGTTAATATCGCAAGCGTTTGGCATTTAAAGGAAAAAGGCATGGATGTTTTAGAGTCTCAAATGACATTTAGTGGTAAATATTATGAGAGAAAGTTCTCAGAAACTGAACTAGAAGTTTTAGTACCTGGTTTCAAGAACTTAGACTCTTACTACAAAAAAGGCAGAAGTGTTGCAAGCTCCATTGACAAAGCCATACACATGTTTTATGGCGCTGGCGGACATGGAACTTTCGCTCTAGCCGAGGCATATAGATTTGAAGGTCGATTTGAATTCGAAGAATTATGGTAATTATCCTTGAATTTCAGCCCCAAAGATTTACAATATTAAAAACAAGCTCTCCGACACCATTGGAGAGCTTGTTTTTGATTTATTATTCAATAAATTAGTTCAAATAGAAAAAGCCTAAGTTGTGGCATTTTGGAGTTTAATTACACGCTTTTATAAACTCGTCAAATAAAATTTTCATGCTGTTTTCAGCCACAAGCATAGCCTCAGGATGCCATTGAACACTTACGCAAAATGGATAGTCTTCAAATTCTACAGCTTCAATTATTCCATCAGATGTATGACCTACAGCTACTAAGCCTTTGCCAAGGTCTTTTATGCTTTGGTGGTGAAAACTGCTCGCCATAACTTCATCGCCGTAATACTCGTGAAGTTTAGAACCTTTTTTAATTGTAACTTTATGGCATATATCGCTATAAGAGCCTGTTTGATAATGCTTCATAACTTTACATTGTGAGGGAATATCTTGATAAAGCGTTCCGCCACACACTATATTTAATGCTTGATGACCACGGCAGATTGCCAAAATCGGTTTTTTTGCCTCTATCGCCTTTTTGGTAATCTCAAGGTGACATTTATCGACAAACATAAATGTTTCACCTAATTGTGGATGTGGTTCTTCGTTGTAAAACAGTGGGTTAATATCATCCCCACCACTCAAAACAAAGCCATCCATAGCTTCTATAGTTTCATTTAAAAGGATTTCGTCCGTCATATTTGGAATTAAAAATGGAAGTCCGCCCGATTTTATAACAGCATCACTATATGCTGCGTTTAGTGCATTTCTCGGTAATCCACTTGTCGGATTGACCATTTGAAAAGTTGTTATGCCTATTCTGGGTTTCATGTGTTACCTCTCTCATTTTACTTCAACACAGTATATCATTACACCAGAATTTTATCAAGTACTGATATATAATATATTAATATGTCACGTCATAGCATGTGTACTCTTTATCGAAATTGTATCCTTGTTTTTTCGAAAGTTCGAGTGAATGTAAATTCGCCGCTTCACGCCCTTTTCTCTATTATAACAGATGAGTTCTCTTTGACAAGTAGGCGTTGACATTTTTTAGGTATCTCATCTCTTGCATTTTTTAATAACTAGCAGTATAATTGTAAATATGAGGTAATTACAAATTTTTAAGGAGGCTGTTATGAAAAAAATAATTCCTATCATACTTGCACTTGTATTGGTAATTGGTTTCTTCGCATGTGATGACGAGGGCTACGAAGATTATGACGACGAATACGAGGCTTATAACGACAGAGACGATGAGAATGAAGACGATGAGGATGAGACATATTTCGACGACGACGAGGACGACGTTTATCGTGGAGACCACGACCTTGAATGGGTTATGTACTGGTATCTCTGTGGTAGTGACCTCGAATCTTATTACGGCAGTGCATCTGATGATTTATTCGAAATGATGGATGTTGATTTACCCGAAAATGTCGCAATTATTATTCAAACAGGCGGTGCTACTTCTTGGTACAACGATTTTGTTGACCCGAATTATTTAGAGCGTTACATCTACAGCAGTGATGGCTTAGAATTAATCGAGCAAGCACCACTTGCAAACATGGGCGAAGCATCGACGCTCAGTGACTTTTTGAATTTTGCCGAAACAAACTACCCTGCAAATCGCACTATGTTGAATTTCTGGAATCACGGCGGTGGTTCTTTAACAGGTGCAGCTTTTGATGAGCTATTCTACAACGACTCACTTACTTTAGGTGAGATGTACAGCTCACTTGAACAAGTTTACGGAGCAAATCCAGAAACTTATCCGCTTGATATTGTCGGTTTTGATACTTGTCTAATGGCAACGCTCTCAACCGCCAATGCTTTTGCAAGCCACGCAAATTACTTGGTTGCTTCGCAAGAGCTCGAACCGGGAAATGGTTGGTATTACAGCGGAATTATGGATGCACTAGCTGAAAATCCAACAATCAGCCCCAAAAATTTGGGGGTTGTCATTTGTGATACATATGTTGATGGTTGCGAATATTGGGATACAGATGACGAAATCACTCTGTCTGTCACCGACCTTTCAAAGCTCCCAGAACTCATTGATGCTTATGAACGATTTGGAATTGAAGCATTTAGCTTTGCAATTGAAAATCCGGTTTTCTTTAACCACCTAGCTCAAACCGCAAAAGAATCCGAGAACTACGGCGGAAACACTCGTCAACAGGGTTACACAAACATGGTTGACCTTGGGCAGTTGGTTCTTAACACGCAAGATATGCTCCCCGAAAACTCACAGGCTGTTCTCGATGCATTGGACGAAGCTGTTGTTTACAAAGTCGACAGCATTTATCGCCCCGACGGCATGGGACTTTCAACTTATTACACCTATGACAAGGACATAGATAACCTCTATGCATTTATGGACGTAAACCCTGCTCCCGCCTTTAACTACTTATACCACTATGGACTCACAGGGCATTTGGACGAAAATGGAGTTCAATACCTCAATGATTCATTAAATTACTACGAACCACTTCCGGTAATTAAAACGCTCAGCTCTGTTTCACAATGGGAGGGAATTATCCCCTATATTGACGACGAGGGCAGTGCAGTCATCGACCTCGGTCCTGAGGCTTACGACATTTTATCTTTCATAACTTTTGAATTATATTATTCGCCTGTTGAGGACGATTTACTTCTGTCACTTGGCTCTGACAATGACATAAACGCAGACTGGGACAACGGAGTTTTTGCCGATAACTTCCGCGGCGTTTGGGGGCATTTAGACGGCGCTCTTTGCTATATGGATTTAGTTTATGAGGGTGACGACTTCAACGAATATTCCGTTCCTGTTTATTTAAATGGAGAAGAATATAACCTAAATGTCATTTATGACTTTAACTATGAGGAATATATAATTCTAGGCGCAAGAAAACCACTTTCTGACCTTGGTGCAGCCGATAAAAACATGGTCGATTTGGAAGTTGGTAACACAGTGGATATCATAAGCTACGCAAGCTCTTTTGACCCTGATGAAGATTTCTATGCTGTTGTGACTGATAGCATAGTCGTCAGTGAATACACATCGTTCACCGAAGAATCACTACCTGATGGATATTATTTCCTAACTTTCCGCATGGAAGATGCCCAAGGAAACATATATTACTCAGATATCGTGACATATGAGTCATATGAGGGTGAATGGTTCACTTATTACGAATAATCATAAAATCCCCCTTTACAATCACGTGACCATGTGATATAATCATAGCATAAAGGTGGTGAGGCAATGATAAGACTGCCGGGAACGATTATCGAAACCGAAGAAAACAACGCAAGACAGGTTTTCACTTCCATTTTTTCAACGGGTGGTGTAACACTTTCACAGGTCTGCAATATAACCGAACTTGAAACATATGTCATTCAAAACTGGGTAAAGAGGGGATATATCGCGTCTCCTACGAACAAAAAGTATGATGTTAATCAGCTTTGTCGAATTATTATCGTCAATATTTTGAAAGATGTATTTTCAATTGAGCAAGTATGCGGAATTTTGGAAGCCGCTTCTCGTTGCCCCGATGTCGACGACAGTAAGCTTTATTTTCTGTTCGTGGATGTAGTCTTTTTTTCAAAATCAAGCATGTCTAATTTTGAAAATGCCATTGCTGAGATAAAACCTAAGCTCGGTAACAGCAAGGCTTATGAAAAACACCTATGCGCAATTTTGAAAATTATGTTCACCGCTTATGTTTCAAAAAAGCACAAACAAGATGCATTATCACAATACAAATCACTGGGAATTTCAGAGAAAGGGTGAGGAATTTATGTTAGAATGGTGGAACAGTTTAAGTTTTATACAGCAGATTTTAGGCGCAGTCGCCATACCATCGACCGTTATTTTATTGATACAAACCATTGCCGTTGCAGCCTCAGGTTTTGATGGTGACGGAGATATAGACACAGTCGATGTAGACGATGTTGATGATATCTCAAGTTTTGACGCAGCAGGAGTACAAATTTTTACAATTCGTGGGTTTATAACTTTCTTCTGCATTTTCGGTTGGTCGGGCATTTGGCTTTTAGGAACTGACCTTGGCACAGTAATTTCATTTTTTGTCGCTTTTCTCCTCGGCGCTTCGGCGATGATGGGAACAGCTTATCTTGTGAAATTTTTTCTCACTCTCCAAGACAAGGGAAACCAGAATATCAATGACGCGCTTGGCTCAAGCGGAACTGTCTACATAAATGTACCGAAAGACCGCAACGGGCTTGGAAAAGTAACCGCCATTGTTTCTGGTCGATTGTCAGAGTTTGACGCCATGACAGACGACGAAGAAGACCTGAAAACAGGCGCATCTGTGACTATAATTTCAATAACCGAGCCAAATATTTTGATAGTCACAAAAAAATAGTTTATTCCAATTTGGTTTAAAAAATATATATTTGAAGGAGTGTATCTTATGCCATTAGAAGTATTAATCCTAATCGTTGTAGTCGTTGTGCTCATCTTTTCACTGCTCATAGTTTTACTGACAAGATACCGAAAATGCCCATCCGACAAAATCATGGTCATCTACGGTAAAGTTGGTCAAAACAAAGACGGCTCGGCAAGAAGCGCCAGATGTATTCATGGTGGTGCGGCATTTATCGTGCCTGTCATCCAATCGTATGAATACCTAGACCTAACTCCCCTATCTATCCCTGTCGACCTTAGAAACGCACTTTCAAGGCAGAACATACGTATAGACGTACCCAGTAGATTTACTGTCGGTATTTCAACAGAACATGGCGTTATGCAAAACGCAGCCGAAAGACTTTTGGGTCTTAAATTACCTGAAATTCAAGAGCTTGCAAAGGACATTATCTTCGGTCAATTAAGACTTATCATCGCAACTATGGATATCGAGGAAATTAACACAGACCGTGATAAATTCCTTGCTGCTGTCTCGAATAACGTCGAAACTGAGCTTAAGAAAATTGGTCTTAGACTGATTAACGTCAACGTAACTGACATCACTGATGAATCAGGATATATCTTGGCTCTTGGTAAAGAAGCCGCTGCAAAAGCGATAAATGACGCTAAAAAATCTGTTGCAGAAAAAGAGCGTGATGGTGCTATCGGTCAAGCAATTGCCGAAACCGACCAACGTGTTAAAGTTTCTGACGCCGAGGCTCAGGCGATTAGTGGTGAAAACGATGCACAAGTTGCAATTTCACTCAGCCACGCCCAACGTCGTGAAAAAGAAGCGGAAGCTCTTAAAATCGCTACCAGTGCCGAAAAAATCCAAGCCGCTAAAGCACTTGAAGATGCTTATGCTGCTGAAAAAGAAGCCGAAGCTGCTCGTTTCGCAAGAGAGCAAGCGACACTCGAAGCCGATGTTATCGTTAAAGCTCAAATCGCAAAACGTAAGCTTGAACTAGAAGCGGAAGCAAAAGCGGAAGAAACTCGCCGACATGCAAAGGGTGAAGCTGACGCTATATTCATGAAAATGGAAGCCGAAGCTCGTGGTATCGAAGAAATTCTAACCCGTCAGGCGAAAGGTCTTGCAGAGATTGTCAGAGCCGCCGGCGGAGATGCGAACAGCGCATTAAAGCTTATGCTTACTGACAAAATGGAAGAGCTACTTCGTATTCAAGTTGACTCTATCAAGAATATCAAGTTCGATAAAATCACTGTTTGGGATGGTGGCAACGGAACTGCCGACGGCAAAACTTCAACCGCAAATTTCCTCTCCGGTCTTATGAAGAGCATCCCCCCTATTAACGACATGTTTGATATGGCTGGAATGAAGCTACCCGAATATCTCGGAAAAAATGCCGGTGATATTTCTGACATTGAGGACTTGATAAGCCAGAAATTGTCTGCTCAAATACCAGTCCCCGTTCAGGCTGTGGAAGTGGAAGAAGAGGCATAAATTAAACAAAAAAATTGTTTTGTTTAATTTATAATAAGAAATGAACTAAAATTCAAAAACACCGTAATTCAGATGGCAGAGTTTTTAATTAAATTTTGCAATTACGGTGTTTTTTTACTTTCAATATTCAATTTTGGGTTAAACTATGCTATAGTAATATTATTAAACTAACAGATGAGTAAAGGAATGGTCATATTTATGTCAAATTGGAACTTAGATGCACTCTATAAAGGATACGACAGCGCAGAATTTTTGGCTGACTTCAAAAGCTTACCTAAGCTAATCAATATGCTTGACGAGTTCACAGCGAAAAACAAGGAGCTAAGTGTTAAAACTTGTGATGAACTTCTCGAACTTTTGATGAAATTCGAGGTACTCGCCAGCAAATTACAAAGCTACATTTTCCTAAATTCCGCTACTGATACCACCGACGCCGTCACAATAGGATATCGCACTAAAATAGGTGTTATTTTGTCAAAATCCGCAAAAAGTATGAGTATAATAAAGAAATTACTCACAAATATCGACCTTGAAGCTTTCGAAAAAGAGAGTAAATTAATAGCTGAACACCACTTCATGATAAGCGAAATTAAGGAAACAGGCAAATATTTGCTTAGCGATGAAGTCGAAGAAGTTATCAGCAAAATGCAACTTAATGCCGCCGAAGCGTGGAGCAACTTACAAGAATATTTGACCTCAACTGTTAAAGTTGACTACGACGGCAAGGAAGTGACACTTTCAGAAATCCGAAATTTAGCCTACAGCAGTGATGCCTCTGTCCGCAAATCCGCCTACGAGGCCGAGATTTCCGCTTACGAAAAAATCAAAGATGCGACTGCATTTTCACTTAACAGCATTAAGGGGCAGGCTGATATGCTCGCCGAGCTTCGTGGCTATAAATCTGTTCTTGATATGACCCTGATTGACTCTCGCATGAGCGAAGAAACGCTAAAATCTATGTTTAGTGCGATTAAAAAATATCTTCCGAAATTTCATGAGTATCTAGCGCATAAGGCTACTTTACTCGGACACAAAAACGGACTCCCCTTCTACGATTTATTCGCGGAAATGAAGTCCGAAAACCCTCAAAAATTCACAATAGAAGAGGCAAAAGACTATTTAGTCAAGAATTTTGCGAGCTTCTCCCCTGCTGTCAGTGATTTAGTCATAGAGGCATATGAAAATGACTGGATAGATTTTTACCCTCAAAAAGGAAAAGTCGGTGGCGCTTTTTGTGATAATTTACCCTATATAAAACAGAGCCGAATTTTACTAAATTTCGACGGTTCTATGTCGGATATTGTCACATTGGCGCATGAATTGGGACACGCTTATCACGGAAAATGCATAGAAAACGAGTCTGCTTTAAACACAAATTACACCATGCCCGTTGCCGAAACTGCCTCAACTTTCAACGAAACTATCATCATGAATGCTGCGATAGCGGATGCAAAAAGCAAAGACGAAAAAGCCATGCTTATCGAGACTATGCTACAGGATTTCACACAGGTTATATGCGATATTTACTCACGATTCATCTTCGAAAGTGAAGTTGTAGACCGCAGAAAAACCGAATTTTTGCAAAGTTCTGACCTGTGCTCTATTATGATTAATGCACAAAAAGAAGCCTATGGAAAGGGTCTTGACGAGAATTTCTTGCATCCGTATATGTGGGTTAATAAAGGTCACTATTATATTGCCGGCTTGAATTTTTATAATTTCCCCTATGCATTTGGCGCACTTTTTGCAAAAGGTTTGTTTGCTCAATTCAAAAAAGAGCCACAGATTTTTGTTGAAAAATACGATAAACTTCTAAATGCAACCGTCACCGCAACTTGTGAAGATGTCGCAAAAATGGCTGATATTGATATCACTAAAGAGGATTTTTGGCTGGATTCATTGGAGCTTATGTGCGAATATATAGATGAATTTATTAAACTTACAAGTTAATGAAAATAAAAAAATCCGCCTCACGGCGGATTTTTTTATAAGATTTAGCCAACAGTGCTGACTTTTTCACGTACTGAAAGTACAGAAGTCGGTGTAACTGATAGCTCGTCAATTCCAATTCTGCAGAAGAACTCAGTTAGTTCTAAATCTGCACCAAGCTCACCACAAATACCAATCATGATACCGTTATCGTGAGCATTTTTTGCTGCTGTTTCGATTAGACGCAAAATAGCATCGTGGTGGATATCGCAGAACTGTTCAATGCTCTCATTTTGACGGTCAACAGCCATTGTGTATTGTGTCAAGTCGTTTGTTCCTACGCTGAAGAAGTCAACTTCTTTTGCAAGTAGGTCAGAAATAATCGCAGCAGCTGGAGTTTCAATCATAATTCCAACTGGAACTTCAAGTTTGAATTCAACTTTTTCTGCAATTAGTTCTCTCTTAACTTCTTCTAGGATTTCTTTTGCCTTACGTACTTCCCATACAGATGTTACCATAGGTAGCATGATGTAGATATTTCCGTGTGTAGCCGCTCTCAAAAGTGCTCTAAGTTGAGTTTTGAAAATTTCTGGCTTTGTTAGGCAAATTCTAAGCGCACGAAGACCCATAGCTGGATTTTCTTCGATTGGTAGGTTGAAATATGATGCTTGTTTATCAGCACCAATGTCAAGTGTACGGATGATGACGGGTTTGCCATTCATTTTCTTTGCAACTGCGCTGTATGCACTGTATTGCTCTTCCTCTGTGGGATAGTCATTGCTCTCAAGGTATAGGAATTCACTTCTGAATAGACCAATACCCTCTGCGCCGTTTTCAAGAACTGCATCAACGTCAGCAACACAACCGATATTTGCATAAACACCCATGTGTCTGCCTGATTTTGTTACTGTTTCTTTGTCTTTAAACTTTAGAAGTCTGTCTTGCTCTTCTTCAAGTTTCTTTTTCTTTGCCATTTTGTCGGCTAGAATTGCCTCATCAGGCTCAACAATAACTTCACCTGTTTCACCATCTAGGACTATCATTTTTCCGTCATATTCTTCAAGTAGACTTTCACCTAGACCGATAACAGCAGGAATTCCCAATGTTCTTGAGAAAATCGCTGTGTGTGAATTTTTACTACCCATTGCTGTCGCAATGCCGAGAACTCTTTCACGATCAAATTGAGCGGTTTCACTTGGAGTAAAGTCGTCACCAGCATAGATTGATGGCTCTGAGTATGAAGCCTTGTCCATAGCAACACCCATCAAAATTTCAATAACTCTGCGTGAAACGTCGAAAACGTCAACCGCACGAGCTTTCATATATTCATCTTCCATCTCAGCAAACATAGAAGAAAATTGCTTTGCAACTTCGCTAACCGCATATTCTGCGTTTGACTTATTATCTTTTATGTAATCCACAATTGTGTCGTGGTAATCTAAGTCCTCGAGCATCATTTGGTGAATTTCAAATAGCAGTGAGTTTTGTTGTCCGAGTTTTGCAGCAGTTTCAACCGCAAGATGTCCCAGTTGAGTTATTGCTAGGCTTCTTGCTTTTTCAAAGCGGTCTACTTCCGCCTCTACGTCTGCAACCTCTGTAAAACTGACTTCTAGTGCCTTTTGTCCGCAGAAATTTATTTTTCCGATTGCTATACCCTTTGATACGCCTGTTCCCTGTAGCTTAATCATTAATATTCCTCCAAGATTTTATTTTTTCTCCATGAAATCCTTAATTTTTGCATAGATGCCATCTGCATCCAAACCATATTTTTTGATAAGTTCTGCCGCTGGGCCAGACTCGCCAAATACATCATTGATACCGATTTTCAAAACTTTTGTCGGTGCATTTTCGGATAGTGTATCACAAACTGCACTTCCAAGTCCGCCAATAACGGAATGCTCTTCAATAGTAACAACTCTGCCTGTTTCTTTCGCAGCAGAAATGATTAGTTCTTCATCTAGGGGCTTAATTGTGTGTATATTTATAACTTTTGCTTCGATTCCCTCTTGCGCCAATCTTTCGGCAACAACCAATGTTTCGGATACGGGCAGACCTGTAGCAACCAAAGTTATGTCTTTACCCTCACGCAAAACGATTCCTTTTCCGATTTCGAACTTGTAATCGGGTTTATCATTGATAACAGGAACAGGCATTCTTCCAAAACGTAGATACACAGGGCCATAATGCTCATAAGCTGCTTCAACTGCTGCTTTTGCCTCTACATCGTCTGATGGATTTAAAACAACCATTCCGGGAATTGTTCTCATAAGCGCAAGGTCTTCGTTGCATTGGTGAGTTGCACCGTCTTCACCAACAGAAATTCCGGCATGAGTTGCGCCGATTTTTACATTTAATTTTGGGTAGCCAACAGAGTTTCTAACTTGCTCGAAAGCTCTTCCAGCTGCAAACATAGCAAATGAGCTTGCAAATGCAACTTTTCCTGTTGCTGCAAGACCTGCTGCTACGCCAACCATGTTAGATTCTGCAATACCGCAGTTTATGTGTCTTTCAGGGAATGCCTTTTTGAAAACACCTGTTTTTGTTGCACCGGCTAAGTCAGAATCAAGCACAACAACATTGTCATATTTCTCGCCTAAAGTAACCAAAGCGTTACCATAGCTATCTCTAGTTGCAATCTTTTTTACTTCTGACATATAGCTTCACCAACCTTTTCTAATTCTGCCATTGCAATTTCAAATTCCTCAGCATTAGGAGCTTTACCATGCCAACCAGCGTTGTTTTCCATAAAGCTGATGCTTTTTCCTTTAACGGTTTTTGCAATGATTGCTGTGGGTTTTCCTTTAATCGTCTTTGCTTCGTCAAATGCAGCTTGCAATTCTTCGAAATTATGACCATCGACATTAATAACATGAAAATTGAAAGCTTCAAATTTCTTGTCAATTGGATATGGTGAGTTGACATCGCAAACAGCACCGTCGATTTGCAAGTTGTTATTGTCAACAATAACGACTAGATTATCTAGGTTTCTGTGTCCTGCAAGCATAGAAGCTTCCCAAACTTGACCCTCTTGAAGTTCACCATCGCCGACCAATGTGTAAACTCTGTAATCATCATTTGATAGCTTAGCGGAAATCGCCATTCCAACAGCAGTCGAAATACCTTGTCCCAGTGAACCTGAGGACATGTCAACTCCTGGAATATTTTTCATATCGGGATGTCCTTGAAGATAAGAGCCCACCTTACGTAGTGTTGCTAAATCCTCAACAGGGAAAAATCCTCTGTGCGCAAGCGCTGAGTAATAACCCGGCGCTGTGTGTCCTTTTGAAAGAACAAAGCGATCACGCTTCTCCATTTTGGGGTTTTTAGGGTCGATGTTTAGTTCTTTGAAGAAAAGATATGTATATATCTCTGTTGCAGACAAAGAACCACCGGGATGACCTGATTTTGCATTGAAAACAGCAGTTAGAATACCTTTTCTAACTTCGTTTGCCATCTTCTTAAGTTCTAATAAATTCATGTACGCTCCTTCACTCATCAATAGTTTTTGACAAATTTTTACTCAAATAAGTTTAGCTAATAACATTTTTACATTGTATCATTTTTCTTGCTTTCAGTCACTACTTTTTCAAAATTTTTTTTGCAAATTATCATACAAATAAAATCATTTTTTTGTAACATTTGTCAATTTCTTAGCGAATGTTCATAAAAAATGACTGATATGATAATTACCTAAATTATCCTAAAAACTTATATCCCTAGATTGACGATAAATATAGGTCTAACATTATCGCAACCATAATATTATATCTATATCTTGTTACTGGCTCTTCCTCTTCATTTTCAGCTAATTCTGTCGCTTCTTCCTTGGCAATTGTCACCTCATCGACTAGGCTCATATCCACAGAGTTTGAGCGAAATGTAGAAATTTTAATGCTGTCATCTGTTATTATTACATTTGAAATATTCGGCACATATTCCTGATTTGCAACCGCAACATAGTTAAAACTTGAAAGCTCGTTATGCAATCCATAATACTTGCTGCCACTAGTTGAATTTGCGGTGATATAAAGCACTTCGCCCTCTTTTGGCATTAGTATATCACCAGATTTCGCAGGCTCACTTGGTATAACAGGGTTTGCGCCATTCATCAAATGGCTTCTCGTGTAAACATGGTCATGCCCTGTGAAAACCACATCAACACCAAGCTGACTGAACACAGGCACAAGGCTATCACGCATACTGTAAACTATTGGATCTTTTGCATGTGAACCCGCGCTATATGGGGCATAATGAGTGTATACAATCGCCCACTCGTGAGGAACAGCGCTCATAGTTTCTTGCATAAATTGTGCGTGGTTTGCCTCACTCAAACTGCTATTCGTATTTAAATTCATAAATAGCACATCGCCTTGGACGAAATACGAGTTTGCACCGTCGACCCCTGTTTTACTAACTGTAGACCCATATCCGCTTACGTTTGGCACTGCAAAATGGGCAGAATAAATATCACTGTTTACATCGTGATTGCCAACCGTGACAGCAACAGGAAATTTTCTGACCTGTTCGGGAGTTGTAAATGCGTCATATTCCGCCTCATTAGATGGGTTGTCTACTTGGTCACCCATGGACAAAACGAAGTCTGTTTCAGGGAATTTTGCTATTCCATTTGAAATACTTGTGACCCAAGCATTTGTAAGTCCACTCAGATTGTATGTTCCAAATTGCGTGTCCCCTACCACCAGAAAATTGAGCTCCGCTTCAACATCGGTCGTGGTGAATGAATAAATTTCAGACCCAGTACTACCGCAGTAGACCTGATAGTAATAGTCTGTATTTTGTTCTAAATCTGTCGCTTTTGCAGAATATCCGAAAGTTCCGGTTTTGCTTGCGGTTATTTCCGCCGTTAGTTCTGTCGCTTCGCTCATGTCAGCATTTCTTGAAATATACGCCTTGCTTCCCTCCGCTTTTTGATTGCTGTACCACGCGAACATGCGCTCTGTTTCGTCACTTCCAACCTGTAAAATAATATTCTCAGGAGCGATTAAGCTTGCGCTTGCAAGCACTCCTATATTTATAAAAGTCGAAAAAATTAGCGCCGTGCTTAAAAGTAGTTTTTTCATACATCCGTCCTTTTAATAGCTTTTTAAAAATGCCTTTATTTCTTTAATCTCAGCCTCCGTTAGCTCTTTTTTCGAACCGAGCGCCGTCAAAAATTTCGCCAGCGAGCCATCGAAGTTGTCGTCTAAAAACTTCATACTCATAGTCGCCTCGAGTTCAGTTTTTGACACTAGTGAGGTTACTATACCGCAATCATTGCGAAAAATTTCCCTGTCGCAAAGTCGCTTTAGTATAGTGTATGTAGTTGATTTTTTCCAGCTCAACTCCGCTTCGGCGATTTTAACCAAACCGCCCGAGGTCAATGGTTCGTTATCCCATATTAAGTTTGCAAAACGCATTTCAACTTCGCCTAGTCTATATTCCGCCATAATTCTACCTCTTTCAAAGTTTTTAGCTACAGTTTACACCATGTAGACCGATTTGTCAATTATTCTCAATTAATAAAATTGACAATCGAACTCACATTTATTATAATGGTTGCACATCAAAAATTTGACAGGAGACTTAAAATGAAAAAGGTAACCCTTTCCATATTATTTTCTATTTTTGCTTTTTCAGCAACTGCTTGTGGAGCACCAGGTGCTGATGTTATAGTAACTCCCACACCCGAGCCAGAGGACAAGGTCTCGGAAATTGTTGACGATGCATTGAATTTGGTCGACTCTACTTTAGACTTTGCCACTGATATTTTAGGTGGCGATGATGAAAATTCAGACAGTACAAATACAGATGTCGATACCACTAGCGGAGACAAAATCGGCGATATTGTCGACACTGCCTTGGATTTAACGGGTGAAGTTTTGGATGTAACCATTGACGTAGTTTCAGAAATCGGTAACAATGATGACGACACAAATGATAATGGCAGAACTTGGCAAGACGAGGCAATAGCTGTCGCCACACAAATTCACACCGCTTTAAGCACGCATGACAGTGCTTTAGTGAAAAGTTTGTTCTCAACTAAAATTCAAAATATTTCAGATATTGACTCACAAATAGACAGTTTTTTGTCGAATTTTGATGGAAGTGATTTTGAGTATGAAGATGTAACAATTGAAAAACTTGAAAATGATGGTCTTGGAATTTGGGAAGATGTAGAAACTATTGCTACTTTTTTCGATGTCACGACAAATACCGGTAAGGAATATGACCAAATTTCAATCGCTATGATTTTTTCCAGTGGTGAGGATGAATTAGTCGGCTTGAAGAGTATCACATTGATTGAGTCGAGCGGAAAAAGCGCTTTTTCACTCAGACCGCTAACTATAAATTTCTTCGAAGATATGGACGGAGATGACCTACCTGCTGAAATTGAAAATGCAATCGGCACTAGCGACACCATTTGGGACACAGACGGCGACGGAATTCGTGATGTTAATGAATTTTTGCCCAGCGAAATGCTGTTTGGAGGCTCAAGCACAAAATATGTTGATAGACTTGAAATAGCCGAGGAGTATTTGAGCCGAAAAATCGAAACTCTTGTCATGGTCGACTCTTACCATCTTGGTGAGGAAATTTCTGTATATTACGACTACGATTTTGACGGAAACGGCTACCTAAGCGAGGGTGAATATGACATGTTTTCCCAAAAACATGGAACTTTGCCCTCATATCGCCTAAATTATTGATAATATTTTAACTTAACATATTTACAATTATGTAATTTGGCTGTATAATGATTTAATGTATTAAACTAATAGAAAGTCTGAGGTCCACCATGATTAACGCACTGGAAAATTTTATTTTACCACCAGAGCTTGAGGACATTATTTACAAATGCAAAAGTGTTATTGTCCCCCAAAGCAAAAATAGCCTTTATCAGTTCATTTTCGGTAATGAATACATAGACGAAATTGATGTCTATTATAAGATAGGTGACAAGAAAGTTCCCGAAGCC
Organism: uncultured Oscillospiraceae bacterium; assembly: GCA_964370925.1. Taxonomy (GTDB): domain Bacteria; phylum Bacillota; class Clostridia; order Oscillospirales; family Oscillospiraceae; genus Heteroscillospira. The sequence continues at coordinate 62,516 of CAYJLH010000004.1, forward strand.
ACGGTTACACGTTGTAAAAACGGCGCTGTTGTTAACTACTGCGAAGATTATATGAGACGACGTGACCCAAACTGCATGTATATTTCCGACGATAAGCCAACAGATAAGCCACTTTTTAGTGAGGCATTCGGCTATGACTTTTCGGAATTACAAGAGGACACATTCAGCTGGCTAAAAAAACAGGAACTGATTATCGTTCCTTTCCGTGTTGGTAGTTTAGAATATGGCTATGACACATTGTTAGTTTGTCCAAGAAATGCGGCTTTCTTTGCTTTTGCGCTATCACAGCTTCAATTCTTCCTACCTCCACAATCAATCAGCAAATTTAAACCCAGAGCGATTGTCTACGTCGCTCCACCTTTTAGACATACCCATTTCAAAGGCAAACAAGTTTGTGTTCACAACCGCCTTGACGATTGCCACGAAATCTATGCATATAACCTCTACCCAGGCCCATCTGCGAAAAAAGGCATTTATAGTGTTTTGCTCGACATCGGTGAGCAAGAGGGTTGGGTAACTGCTCACGCATCCGCTTGTACGGTCATTACACCTTATGAAAACACGCTCGTAATGATGCACGAGGGTGCTTCCGGTGGTGGTAAAAGTGAGTTACTCCAAGACGTTAGACGTGAAATTGACGGTCGTGTTTTGGTCGGTGTTAACACGCTTACAGGCGAATCAACGCATATCACAATGAGTGATACGTGTACACTTATGCCGATTACAGACGACATTGCAATGTGTCACCCAAAATTCCAGTCTGACAGCGGAAAACTTGCTCTCTATGACGGTGAGGCTGGTTGGTTTTTGCGTGTTGACGGCATTACGGAATATGGTTCTGACCCACTTTATGAGAGAATTTCTCTACATTCAAAAGAACCTCTTGTATTTTTCAATTTGCAAGCTGTTCCTCAGTCAACTTGTCTTTTATGGGAACACACTTTGGACAGCACAGGCGAGCCTTGCCCAAATCCACGTGTTATCATCCCACGTGAAATGGTCAGCAATATAGTTTCTGAATATGCAGAGGTTGATGTGCGTAGCTTTGGTGTTCGTATGCCACCATCATATTCCGCAAAAGTCGACTACGGCATCATGGGACTAATGCAAATCGTACCCCCTGCTTTGGCTTGGCTTTGGAGACTTGTCGCTCCTCGTGGATTTAAAAACCCAAGTATCAATAGTGGTTCAGCACTTGTCAGTGAGGGTGTTGGCTCTTATTGGCCATTCGCAACGGGAAAACGTGTAAAACAAGCAAATTTACTTTTGGAGCAAATTTTAAACACTCCAAATACAAAATACATCCTACTTCCAAACCAACATATCGGTGTTTATAAAGTTGGATTTAGTCCTGAATGGATTTCTCGTGAATATCTCGCACGTCGTGGTGGTGTTAATATGAAAATGGATAGACTAACACCTGCACGTTGCCCTCTAATGGGTTATTCCTTAAACGAAATGAAGCTTGACGGTCAAAAAATCCGTTCAAAATTCTTGCATCCCGAAGTTCAAGATACTTTAGGACTTGACGGTTATGACAAGGGTGCAAAAATTCTTTACGACTTTTTTGCACAAGAGCTTGCACTATTCGATGTTGAAGACCTCCACCCTATCGGAAAAGAGATTTTAGAAGTTTTCAAAAACAATGGTACAGTCAAAGACTACGAAGCAATTATTCCAATGGGTCTACCCAGATAATAATAGTAACATGAAAAAATCCGCTTTTTAGCGGATTTTTTCTCGTATTATTAAGTATTTTTACAATTTACAACAATTTTTTTATTAGAGTAAAAAAACTATTTACCAAATAGCCCCTTTTGTGATAAAATAGAGTAGGGAAAACCTTTTAATTTGACTATGAGGAGAATATATATGATATCTAACGGAAGAAAAGTCCACCACATCAACATGCAAGTCCCTAATTTAGAAAAAGCAATTGAATTTTACACCACTGCTCTCGGTTACGAAGTTAAGGCTCGTTATAATAACGGTATTCGTGACATAATTTTCATCACAGATGGAAATACCATTTTTGAACTTATTGAAGAAGCTTCACTTGAAACCTCTGTCATGGAGCATATCGCCTATGTTTCCGAGGATATTGAAGCGGAATATAAATATTTCCAAGAACTTGATAGTAGTATGATTCTAACTGAAATCAAATACGTAGATTTTTTGAATATTTATATCTTTTTCATCAAAGGCGCAGGCAATGAGAGAATTGAATTTTGTCAGGAGAAAGGGTGATTTTTGTGAATTCAATTTTTAAAAGACGAAGCGTTAGAGCTTTTACACAAAGAGAAGTTGAAAACGAGAAAATAGATCAAGTAATTAGAGCTGCTATGCAAGCTCCCTCCGCTGCAAATCAGCAGCCTTGGGAATTTATTGTCGTTAGAGGTGCTGAAAATTTAGAGGCACTTTCCTTATACAGCCCATATGCAGCATGTCTTAAAGGTGCTGATGTCGGAATTGTCGTCGTCGGAAACCAAAGCAAGTTTAAATTCCCCGATCTTTGGGAACAAGACCTAGCCGCTGCAACACAAAATTTGATGTTACAGGCAACAGAGCTCGGTTTGGGAACTGTTTGGTTTGGAACTGCACCTGACACCGCTAGAATGTTGTATATCAAAAGGCTCTATAATTTAGCTGATGACCTACTTCCTTTTAGTGTAATCGCAGTGGGTTATCCTCAGGACGAAAATGCAAATCAGTTCATTGACAGATATGATGAATCAAGAATCAGATATGTTGGCTAAAGCAGAAAATCCGCTCTATTTTGAGCGGATTTTTTAATTTACTACACTTCCTTAGGCAAATATTTCTTCGACATTTGAAGTAAAACTCCACCAACAAGAAAAAATACAGTAATAGATAAAATTGACAGGGAACTACGTCCGGTTACACTTTTCGTGAATGCATACATCGCAGGCCCGAGAACTGATGCAAATTTACCGAAAATCTCATAAAAACCAAAATATTCGTTTGATTTTTCCTTGGGCACCATCATACCAAAGTAAGAGCGTGAAAGTGCTTGAATTCCACCCTGAGCAGTTCCAACCAAAATTGCCAAAGCCCAAAACAGAACCAACGCTTGGGAGTTATTCAAATATCCTTCTTCAATTCCAAATCCCATATAAAAACCAAGCACACAAATCACCAGATAAATTCCTATCGCAAGGCTTATAATATTAAGCGTTCCAAATTTTCCGGCAAGTTTGCTGAACAAAATCGCAAAAGGAAACGCAACCAATTGCGTCACCAATAGCGCCAAAATCATTCCAACAGAGTCGAGTCCCAATGATGCACCATAAGCCGTCGACATTTTTATAACCGTTCCAACACCGTCTATATAGAAAAAGTATGAGACTATAAAAAGTGCAAGTCCACGATTTTTCAAAATTTCTCGAAAGCATTTATAAACAGAGGAAAATGCCTCTTTCACTTGTCCACTTTCGGGGATATCTCTGCCGTATGTTTGCTTGTAGTTTGTCAAAATCGGAATCGAAAATACTGTCCACCAAATTACGCAGAGTACAATTGAAATTTTTGTCGCTGTTATTGTGTCAATTCCTATAGACTCACCAAAGCTAATTAACAAAATAGAAATCACAAACGGAATCGTGCTTCCGCCTATATAACCCATAGAATATGCCCACGCAGAAACTCTATTCATGCGGTCCGGCGTTGTGATATCAGTTAGCATACTGTCGGCAAAAAGTAAAGAGCCATTAAATCCAACATTTGACAATACATAGCCAAGCAAAAGCAATTGCCAGCTGTTAAAAATTGCACATGACGCCGTCGCCACTAGCCCCAAAATCAAAAAAATCAAAAAGAGCTTCTTTTTGTAGCCTTTATAATCTCCAAAAGAACCTAAAATCGGAGCAAGTACAGCAGAAATTGAGGTTGCAATCGAACCACCAATACCCAACCACATATCCCCATCCCCACCTGATACCATACCGGTGAAATACACAGGAAAAATTGCCGCGAGCATAATAGTAGCAAAGGAGGAATTTGCCCAGTCGTAGGTAATCCAGCTCTTTTCAAGGCGCGTGAATTTTTTGTCCATGTAAATTTTTCTCCCTAAATTAATCGTATTGCCTATTATATCAAAATTTTCCTCTTTTTTCAATTAATTTAGAGTAAAATTAAAAATTTGACATGCATTTTACAAGAAAAATCTATGTGAAAAAATTCACATAGATTTTAGTTTAATTGTTTTATAAATTAATATTCGTCTGTATTGTATCCGCTGTAATCCGCCTCACTGAGAACAAATCCAGAAACAAGTTCATTAAGGATTTCAGATTGCCCTGAAAGTTCTTCACTCGCCGCCGCGCTTTCCTCAGCTGTTGCTGTGTTTGTTTGAACAACTGCGGAAATTTGTTCAATACCGTTACCGACAACCTGTGCGCCTGCCGACTGTGCAATTGCCGCTGAAGCAATGTTGTCAACTAATGTGCTTAGTTCGTCAGCATTTTTAATCGCTTCACTAATAGATTCAGATGTGTCATGTGCGATTTTGCTACCAACGCCGACAACCGCAACCGTTTCTTCAATAAGCACAGCAGTGTCTTTTGCGGACTGTGCAGATTTTGTCGCAAGGCTACGAACTTCATCAGCAACAACAGCAAAACCTTTACCAGCA